>CAYVES010000078.1:0-9961 GCA_964449845.1 uncultured Dehalococcoidia bacterium | reverse complement strand
CCTTTCCACCTTCATTATGAGGTCATCCATGTTGAAGGGTTTGGTCAAGTAGTCGTACGCTCCCAACTTCATGGCTTCCACAGCCGTCTCTATGTCAGACACCGCGGTCAGCATGATGACACAGGTATCAGGATGATCGGTAGCCATCTTGGGCAGCACCTCCATCCCCGATAGCCCCGGCATCCTGATATCCATAAGCACCAGGGCAAAATCCTGCATGAATGCCTTCCACAGAGCCTCTCTGCCATCGGCTGCGACCACACAACTGTAGCCTTCTGATTCCAACTTACGGCAAATGATGTCCCTGATAGACCCCTCGTCGTCGACTATTAGTATTGTGCCTCCGGCTTCTTCCAACTCACACCCCCGCGCGTGTATTAGGCCAGGTTTGCCTCACATGAACTTGTTTCTTCGATTTCTCGTTTCCTTACGTGGAATAGAACAGGCGAGATACCTGCAGTAATACAACCCTACTCAAACATTAGCACACCGTTCACAAGGTGGACAATAGTACTTGTTGGCAATTATTGATAGGAAAATAGTATGACAACTCCTCACGGGGAAGCGGCGCCGAGAATCGCTGGTGGGAAGACTTACCCCATGCCCTCACTCAACTTTCCCAGCCAGCTAGCAGTAGAAAGCCATCTCTCATAGTACGGGGTGTATTCTTGAGCCCTCTGCTGATTTGGCTCAACTATTCTGGACGTGGGGCTCATCGCCGCAATGGCCCGCTCAGGGTCGGGATAGGCGCCGCAGCCAACAGCAGCACACATAGCCGTTCCCCACGATGTGACATGTCGGACTTCAAAAGCAGTCACCGGCATACCAAGCACGTCGGAGAGGATTTGAACCAGACACTGGCTCTGCGCCAGCCCGCCACCAATGGTCACTTCCTTGACCTTCAGCCGCGAGATCTCCTCCAGTTGAACGCAATTAGCCTTAAAAGCGAAGCACAGGTTCTCCAACGCCGCCCTGATTAGATGTTCCCTCTTAACGTCTGTCACACTCGGCGTCACGGGGAAAATGAACCCGCCGAGGCTGGGCCTCATGCAGGTCATGTCCATCACAGTTGGCCCGATGAAGGCAAGCACCCCTCCTGCGCCGGGCAGCACATCTTGCGCCAGCCTGTCCATCAGCGCATATATCTCCCCGGTATCGTTCGACTCGTCAAACAGGATACCCCTGAGCCAACGATAGGCGCCGCCCGATTGCTGAGCGTTGCTTTCCAGGATCCATTTCCCCGGAAGGACATGGCACGTTGTCCAAATCCTGCCTTTGGAATCGATGATGGGCTGCGCTGTCACCATTTGAACAGGGCCGCTCCAGCCAGCCACTATCCCCACCTGCCCCTGGTCCTTAACCCCCATGGCCAGCAGGCCACATTGGGTATCGGCCCCGCCTACGACGACTGACGTGCCAGGAGCCAGGCCTGTCTGATCGGCAACCGCTGGCGTGACCGTTCCAACGCAGGTCCCTGCAACAGCGATCTCCGGGCAGACCCCCTGGGGCAGCTCAAGCATTTCGGCCAAACGACTGGACCACCTGATATCACGAACGTCAACCAATCCTATGCCGCTGACGCAGGAAGCTTCCCCCACGCGCTCGCCAGACAGTCTATATATGATCCAGTCGCTTATGGACAGAACTGTAGCTATCCGCTCATAGACGTTGGGGCAGTTCGTCTTGAACCACTTCAGCTTGGCTGGCGTGAAAAGAAGGGAAGGCGTGTGACCCGTGATACCGTAGACCTCGCTGCCAAACTCACCATCTATGCTGAACCCTTCAACTATTCCCCTGAGATCAGTATTGGGCCCGGCATACAGCTCGTGTCCATCCTCATCGAGGAAGACTACACCCTGCCTCTGGCTGGCAGCGCTCACAGCGATTACGTCAATGGGAGCTATGCCAGACTTCTCGATGGCTTCTGCAATGAGTTGGCAGATTATACCCCAGAACCTTTCGGCATCGAATTCCTTGCCCAGGGGGCCAGCGTCAGCAGGTACATCATAGCTCCAATCCTGGGAAGCAGACGAAACTAGGTTGCCCTGGAGATCGATGACAAGAGCGCGACCTCCGCCGGACCCAGCATCTATAGCCAGAACGTATCTATCCGACATCCTTATCCCACACTTGAGGATTGAGCAGATTCTTGGGACGCTCTCCTCGCAGGAATCTCTCAATATCATCGGTGATCATCTGGGAATGCCGCACCACAGTCTCGTCCGTAGCCCCGCCGATGTGAGGTGTAAGGACTACGTTGTCCAACCCCAAGAGAGGGCTATCAGGCCGCACCGGCCAGGTCTCATAGACATCGAAGGCAGCTCCGGCGATGCGTCTCTCCCTCAGCGCCTGGACAATCGCATCCCCATCGATGACGAGAGTGCTGGCAGTGTTCACCAGGTAGGCGGTGGGCTTCATCAAAGCAATCCGCTGAGAATTGATCAACCCCGTGGTCTCAGGGCTAGCCGGGCAATGCAAGGTGACAAAATCCGACTGCGCCATTAACTCATCCAACTCCAGCGGCTCAGCGCCCGTCTCTTTGATCTTATCAGGGTCTACATAGGGATCGTAAACCAAGACAGAGGTCTCAAAGGCGCTGACCTTCTTGGCCACCTGTCGGCCAATAGCCCCAATTCCAACTATTCCTATGGTCTTCCCCGTTAATTCAGTGCCGCGTAGCGAGAAGTAGGCAGCAGTTGGGTCAACCCACCCACCTGAGCGGACCATGTTGTGCGCCGCGGGGATATTACGCACCAGAGCCAGCATCAAACCCAGCGTCAGCTCTGCAACAGCAACGTCATTCCTAGCCGGGGTGTTTACCACGAGGACACCACACTCCGTGGCCGCTTCCATATCAACCTGAAAGGCATCACCCCTGCAAGCTCCCAGCAGCTTCAGTTTCGTCGCCTGCTCGAAAACCTCGCGGGGCACAAAGTCCGCTTCGATCACCACTATCGCTATATCCTGGCCCTGAATACGATCAATGAACTCCTCTGGGGACAGCAGCTTCCTTGTATCCATCCAGCTTTCATAGGTAACCTCCAGGCTTCGCCCCAGCCTTTCCAGAGAAGAGGAATAGAATGGAGCCCGAATGAGTGCTTTCATATCACACCCCGAAGAGATTATAACATCATGCGCCGCAGCTTGCTCAGGTGACTACCTTATACTCTTTAGCCCCCAAGCCGTGCCTGAGAGCTGTTGCGATCTGGGGAGAATCGCAAGGATTTGGCAGCAGTCTTGCTCAACTGATCAAGCCGGCAAGCGCGGCGATGCCAATTCCCAACCCTATGCTAGCGAAACTCAGGGCAAGAGCTAAGTAAACCCGAGTGGGTTTTTGGTTCCCTGTGAGCCGCTTTCCAACCTCTTTCCTAGTCTCGCCCGTAATTCTTCCAACCTGTTCCTTTATCTCACCGCTGAGTCTTTCCTTAACGCCTTCCTTTATCTCGCCAGCGAGTCGCTTTTCAACCTCTTTCCTAGTCTCCTCCGTGATTCTTCCAACCTGTTCCTTGACCTCGCCGGTGAGGCTTTCCTTAACATGTTCCTTTATCTCGCCACTGAGTCGCTTCCCAACCTCTTTCCCAATCTCGTCCGTAATTCTTCCAACTTGTTCCTTGACCTCGCCGGTGAGTCTTTCTCTAACATCTTCCTTTATCTCACCAGTGATTCGCTTCTCAATCTCTTTCCTAGTCTCCTCCGTGATTCTTCCAACTTGTTCCTTGATCTCACCGCTGAGTCTTCCTTTAACATCTTCCTTTATCTCGCCAGCGAGTCGCTTTTCAACTTCTTTCCTAATCTCCTCCGTGATTCTTCCAACTTGTTCCTTGACCTCACCGCTGAGTCTTAGTCTAACATCTTCCTTTATCTCACCACTGATTCGCTCTTTTATTCCCCTGGCAATCTCACCAATGGCTCGTTTTTCAACCCTTTCCTTGACCTCATCGGTGATTTTTTCAATATACTCCCCAATCTGACCACTGATTTTTTCAATGTTCTCCTGTTTCCATGTAAACTCAACGAGCGCCTTGATTGCTTCGATCTCCTTCACTTCACCTTCACTCATGTTCGTCCCCCTACTTGTACTTCAAGCGATAGACGCCGCTCGGCCATATTCAGGTCAGCGAAGCCCAGGCACCTTGTGGATTCCTTGTGGTATTATATATATCGCCAGCGAGCATGGCAAGCAATGCTCATTTTCCCTCATGATTCTAGACGCAGCTATCCTGATGGAAAGAGCATCGGAAAAAGAACAAAGAACATGGCTAACGTGAGAGTACTTGTTATACTGACTGCGGTAGCGTTTCTCCTATTGCCTGGCATCGCTTCAGCTGATGGCCCACCCTCTTGTCAGTTCGCAGGCGTAGTGAAGCTAGATGGCGCCGACGTAGCTGACGGCACTACCATAACAGCCACCATAGCAGGGAACGAATATACCACCACCACACCCACAGGATACGGCACTTCAACATATGCCATAACGATACAGCCGCCGGAAGGCACGTACTACGCTGACGGGACACCCGTCCGCTTCAAGATAAACGGCCATGCCGCATACCAGACTGGAACCTTTCGAGCTGGAGAGAACATAAGGCTGGATCTCACCGCTTCCACCAGAACCACCCCAGCTCGCACGCCTGCACCACCCAGTACGCTAACACCAATCTCCTCCCCCACCACCACTCCGGCTCCCACGCCTGCACCACCCACTACGCCCACACCAGCCACCTCCCCCACCATGCCTCCAGCTCCCACGCCTACACCAGCCACCTCCCCCACCGCACCCCCACCAACACCTAACCCTTCACCAGGGCCAGAACCACCCACAAACGTGTGGCTGATTGTCGGCCTAGTTATCGCCTGCATCGCTGAGGCATCGGTGGTGGGAGGAGTAGCATACATAGTGTTCAGTAACTGGAACAGATGAGGCTCGAGGCCTGGTACGACGCATGCAAGTCCCGAATACGGCGCACAGAACGCCTTTGCAGCCCCTCTTCACCGCGGCCTCCAGGGGCATTCTGGCAGATTTCGTAGGAAAAGTTAAGAAAAGGTAGGTAAGAGTGCTGTAGAGGTTAGGCAGAAGTACTTGACAAGACTCGGCTCACGCCCATATAATGTGCTATGTCGTAGGAGCATGGCGCGCCAGGTGGGCGCGTAGCGGTGGGGAGTTTGTTTCCCCTTTTTCGCTCTGCCTCCATGTGAGGGGCAGACCGGTGTACAGGCAAAGGTGAGCCTAACCAGGGAAAGGTCACCTGTCCTGTCGCTGCAAACAGCAGAATACAACCTCACTCAAGTATACGACCTCACTCACTACCCAAAGCAAGGCCAGTCGGATCGTAGAGGCTAGGCTCGGGGGATGGGACTTGGTCGTATTTTTTATGGCTAAGTTTCTCCCCCGAGCAGGCTGGCCTGAAAACCAGAAACACTATGTCTAGAATTATTTGCATTGCACTTTTAGCTTTGATAATCGTGGCGACGTTTGGCCTCTGGCCAAGCGATACAGCCGCCATATTCCTTGATGGTCTGCCTGCGTTCGAAACATGCATGAACGACTTCGCCGAAGGGTGGATAATGGGCGACACCGCCCACTTGACATCAGGGAACGAAGATCCCGCTGGCCAAGGATGGCTGAGGCTCACCAGCAACGGCGGGGATGACTTTGGCTGGGCTTACTACGACTACCCGTTTCCCGCGACCTATGGCATTTGTATCAGCTTTGAATACATCGCCTGGGGGCAAACGAGCACAGAGGGAGCCGACGGTATCGCGTTCTTCCTGTTTGACGGCTCCACCCCCGCAGACCAGTTCCAGATAGGGGATGCTGGTGGCTCTCTGGGTTATGCCAACGGATGTGGCGACATCCCCGGGGTGTCCAACGCCTATGTAGGCATCGGGCTAGACGAATGGGGGAACTTCGCCGCGTACGATGTTGCCAGGTGTCACCACGGATGGTCGCCCCTGGCAGGCGGGGCTGGGACGACCCTGGTGCCCAACTCGGTAACAATACGTGGCTCCGGCAACGGTACCGGCGACGGTGCTCCTAATGACTACTATTACTTGGGGACGACAGGTACCCTATCCAACAGCATTGACTACGGCGTCCAATACCAGGCCACCCGCCCGGATATAACGGGCCCGGCTTATCGCAAAGTATGGATGACCATCTCGCCGGACAAGAAGCTCACTGTCGCCATACAGTTCGGCGCAGGAGAAGATGCACAGGAGCTCACCTGGCAGGAAACCGGGACCACTGAATTCCCCTTGACCGACCCAGCACTCGCCCCGTACCAGGGGGATTTGCCCGAGACACTCAAGCTCGGTTTCTGTGCAGCCACCGGCGGGTCAAACAACTATCACGAAATCCGCAACATCGCGGCTGCCGTGCCCGCCGACCTGGCGATTACCAAGACCGACGGCCAGACCAGCGTTGTCCCCAGCGACCCCATCACCTATACCGTTACCGTCAGCAACAACGGGCCCAACGATGTCACAGACGCGAACGTCACTGACGCGGTTCCTCTCGATATCACCGACGTTACCTGGACTGCTGTGGCGTCGCCAGGCTCAAGCTGCGGGCAGTACAGTGGCTCCGGGAACAACATCGAGACCACAGCGAGTCTGCTGGTCGGCGGCAGCGCCACCTACACCATTAGCGGCACTATCTCCGAAACGTTAAGTGGCCCCTTGGAAAACACAGCGACAGTGGGCACACCTGTCGATATAACTGACCCTGATCCCAACAATAACAGCGCCACCGACATCGACGCTGTTCTGCCTGCCGTTGTCACCAACAGCGCCAGCGACGTGACCGCCAGCTCGGCTACTCTAAATGGCAACCTCACCAGTATGGGCTCTGCCTCATCCGTTGATGTCTACTTCGAGTACGGCCTGACTGCAAGCTACGGCAACCAGACCACACCGCAGTCAGTCGGCTCTACCGGACCCTTCAACGCCCCTATCTCCGGCCTGTCGGCGAGTACTACCTATCACTTCAGGGCAGTGGCTGTAGGCAACGGTACCGCGTACGGCGATGATATGACATTCATCACCGGCACCACACCGCCGGCGGTTACTACAAATGATGCCAGCGACGTGACCACCAGCTCAGCTACCCTCAACGGTAACCTGACAGATATGGGCTCTGCCTCATCCGTTGATGTCTACTTCGAGTACGGCCTGACTACAAGCTACGGCAGCCAGACCACCCCGCAGTCTGTTGGCTCTACAGGACCGTTCAGCGCACCCATAACCAGCCTCGACCCCGCCACCACCTACCATTTCAGGGCCAGAGCCGTAGGCGACGGCACCGCCGTAGGCAGCGACATGACCTTCACCACCTTAAGCACGCCGCCTACAGTTACCACCGACAGCTCCTCCAACGTCGCGACATATTCGGCTACCCTGCATGGAAGCCTAACCAGCATGGGCACCGCCTCATCCGTCGACGTTTCCTTTGACTACACAACCGATGACTATTACACGACTCACGGGAATACCTACAATCGTGAGACTACCCCGGCAGAGATGACCGCCACCGGCTCCTACAACCAGTCCGCCATTAACCTCCAGCCCGGCACCCTCTACCACTTCAGGGCCAAGGCTCTAGGAGACGGTACCGCCTACGGCAGCGACATGACATTCACCACCACCACTGATCCGCCCGAGGTTACCACTCTGCCCGCTAGCGACATAACCTCGAACTCGGCCAGGCTGCACGGTAACCTCACCAGTTTGGGCTCTGTCGCAGCTCTGCTCCCCCCAGACAATTCTGTAGATGTATCCTTCCAGTGGGCTACTGATGCCTATTACACAACGTATGGAACCTACGACAATGAGACCAGCCCGCCATGGCCCATGATTGAACCGGGCACCTTTTCTTTCGATCTATCCAGCCTATCGTCTGGCATCACATATCACTACAGGGCCAAGGCTACAGGCGACCACGGCACCGACTACGGCGACGATCTGACCTTCGCCACTGTAGGCCTACCACCCACGGCAACTTTGTACGATGTTCCTTTTGATAATGAAGAAACCCCAGATACTACGCCTTCCTTTGAGTTCACCGCCGTTGACCCTGATGGCACAGCAGGCATTGTCTATGAGATTCAGTGGTCAACTGACCCGACGTTTGCAACCGGTGTCACCACCCGCACTTCCGACACTGATGCCGGCTTTGAGAATGTCACTACCCCGTCGGATACCAGTCCCTTCAACGAGGGGGAGAGGATTAGATTCACCATCCAGGCCCCCGATGCCCTGCCTAACAGCGCAGTAAACGAGGCATACTACTGGCGAGTCCGAGCCAAGGACGATGCTGGCGAAGGAGGCTCCGGCAGTTTCGGCGATTACACCTCGTGGCATTCGTTCCGTGTCAACGATGGGCTGCTTTGCAGATCACGCTGGCGCCAAACAACTGACGAGCAGTTTGACAGGGGAACGCTCACCGATACCGAAACTTACGGCGCCGATCAGGTGCGACTATATCATGGAACAGTAACTACATACAATTTTCAAGGGGTAACCACTGCCAATCATGGGCAGGGTGGCTATCCAATAGCTATTGAGCACGATAGTGACGTGTTCCCGTGGACGGCAGCAGGGCAGCAGAACGACTCGGCCTTCCCAAGCGATAGTGAGTATGTGAACATATCTGCTGACAACGCCGCTCAATGGGCAACTGATGATCCTGGCGCTGGCGACGAGATGGCAATTACATTCAGGTTCTTCATTCAAGAAACCGTTGATACCATTTCCAACGTCCAAATACGGTGGAATGGAAATACTAATGGGGGAGTAGCAGCCAACCACAGTATTTGGTTAAGAAAAGATGGCTTCGATGAGTTTGGCGGCACAAATACCTGGGTGCAGCTTGGTGGGACAACTAGCATTCCGCCGGACGTGGACACCGATGTAATTCGCAATCTGACGTCAGATTTTGCAACATACATCAATGCAACTACAGGACAGTTTGAATTTGTTGTGACTGAGGATGTTTCCTCGCAAGATTTGCGTACCAACTATATTGAGGTGGTAGTCACAGCTGCACCTAACACAGGAACCATTATCTCCCCGGCAATTGATTATGACTGGCTGCCTGGGGCAACGGATTGGAACCAACTCCTCTTCGTGGATGATGAGGCAAACGGCGATATCAAGTACGATGTTCAGTACTGGGACGGCGACAGCTGGGAGAATACCTCGATTACTAATCAGGATGACTCTCCCGTTGACATCAGCAGCTTGGACCCGGTGACTCACAACCTGATTCGCATCCAGGCCACTTTTACCGAAGTAACTGGAACCCCCTATCTTGATGACTGGATCGTCAGTTGGACGATACCATACACGCTGACGGTTACTTCCGATGGCTGCTGCCCGATCACGGTTGGTCTGCCCGGAGGTGACCAGACGGTAGTTGCTGGCGACTCTGATACATTCCCCGGTATTCCTTGTGGCAGAGTTGTGACGCTTGATGCTGATGACAGCGATCCTTGTTGTCAGTTTGGGAACTGGACGGGTAACGTGGCTGACCCTGGCTCCGCCAGCACCACTGTTACCCTGTATTCTGATGAGACCGTAACTGCTTCCTGCGACGCAGTGGTGGTAGAGGCAACAGCCTCCAATGATGGACCCGCATGTGAAGGAGAAGATGTCCACCTAACCGGTGGTCCCGACGGCATGTCTTCCTATAGCTGGTCCGGGCCTGGCGGATATTCCAGCAGTAGCCAGAGCCCAACCCTGGGCAATGTCACCGTCGGCGATGCCGGTACCTACACCCTCACCGTAACCGATGCTAATGGATGCGCCGGCAACGCCACCACGGATGTCATCATCTACGCCAAGCCTATCGCCACCGCTTCCAGCAACTCTCCTGTATGCGAGGGCAACACCATTCAGCTAACCGGCGGCCCAGGCGGCATGTCCTCCTACTCCTGGTCAGGCCCTAGCTCATTCTCCAGCAGCT
>CAYVES010000077.1:0-10096 GCA_964449845.1 uncultured Dehalococcoidia bacterium | reverse complement strand
CCTACCCGTTCCGCCAACGCCACAAGCTCCTGAGCAAACCCGGCCTCCCTCGCATGACAAATTGGGATGAAAGCATTTAAGATGTTATCCTTGGGGAATTCTTGCTCAAGACAGTAAGTGAGTAGGAAGTCATAGACGATCTCGGTCCAGAGAGGTGAAGGAAATCTGAAACCCTGTGGAGCACTACCCGCCAACTTGCGTAGCTCCACTGACGCCTCTCTGGACAGGATCTCTTCGTATAAGCCCTGGAACTCGTTGAACTCCCGTTTGTAGCGGTCTATCATCGCCATAGAGTCTGGTGCTACCTCCTCTGGTCGGTGGTTCTTCATTTCCCCAAAGAGAGGCAGAGCGCAGACTATTTCCCCTTTTCGCTGCCACCAGTCTTTGCTGGTCGCTATCCGTTCAAAGATTGCCCTGGTCTGCTGCCTCCAGAGTGATTCCTCGTCTGGGGAGGCTGTACCGATTTTGACACCAAGACTTGTTTCGCATATCTCCGCTTCATTGATAACAGCAGTTGTGATAAGCCAGCTGTCCACGCCATACTCGCCAACCAGATCACTCCAGATGTTGGCATCGGCCATATAGATTCTAACGAGCTTGCTGGAGACCCCGAGTACTCCCCCAGGGGAACCCCCTAATTTGAGATTGAATATGGAAGCGAGCAAAGGACGCACCAGGTGAGTGGAGGCTGGGGTGTCGAGGTAATGATGGTTGAACCTGGGGACAACTAGATCCATTCCTTCTTCCTTAATGGGAAGGAGCACACGACTCACCCATTCCGGAGCCAACCCCTCGACTTCAGCGTTCACCTTTCTGCTCTTGAGGTCAGCCTCGAACACAGCTAGATCGGCGTTTAGCCTGTCCGCTATCTCCATTATTGCCCTGAGGCTCCAAGACTTCCCACTCACGCGTTTGCTCTTCATGAGGAAGGCTATCGTCTCTATCGCCGGTCCGAGACGTACTTCCTGAATAGAGTCTAAAGTATCCTCACCTCCTGGGGCACCAACGCAGACAAAAACGCACTTCTTATCAGGGAAGAACTCTAATAGTCCCTTTGCCAAAGTATGGCATACGTGTCCAATGGTATCGGCTTCATTTTGGAAGGGGATGCCAACCACTATGTCAGCTTCCCCTATCTTTTCTGCCCTCTCGAGGGGTTCACTTAGCGATTCTGCGTAGGCTTCCTCAGCTTCCAAGGTACCTTTGTTCATCTCTTTGAAGTCTGCTCCCTGTCTCAATTAATGGCGATATACCCAGTACTGTCACTATCCTACTCAAACCTTAGCACATTACCCGTCACGGATACAATAGCCTTTGCTGGTGGCCAGTAATGGCGAAATAGTACTGGCAATCACCGAAAGAAGGCTTGCACCCGCCGTCAGGTTGAGCCGTCTTTGCATTGTCCAGGCCCGCTGCTCCGGAAGGGGAATACTGCCGAAGGTGTCTAATAAGTTACTGATTCTGACGTGCTCAAGCAGGACTATTCTTTGAACAGGTACGTGGATGAAGATTGAGACAGCCTAGCTGTAGATCCATATTGTGTGGTAGTATAAGGGTGAAAAGTTAGTCGTATGACCCAGAACGCATTTCAGGATTACTATCCAGATGATCTAAGTCATTGCTATGGTTGCGGTCGCCTAAATGAGTACGGCCTGCAGATCAAGAGCTATTGGGATGGAGAAGAGGCTGTCTGCACATTCCATCCAAAGCCCTATCACATCGCTGTTCCCGGATACGTGTACGGTGGTCTAATTGCCTCGGTTATCGACTGCCACTGCGTCGGCACAGCGGCGGCCGCAGCATATCGCGCTGAGGGGCGTGCGATGGACACTGAACCACCATTACGTTTCTTGACTGCCTCATTGCATGTCGATTATTTGCGGCCAACCCCGCTGGGTTTGCCGTTAGAGGTGCGGGCATCTGTCAAAGGAATCAAGGCCCGTAAGGTTGTGCTTGTGGCAACACTGTCGGTGGCGGGCAAGGTATGCGCTCGTGGTGAGGTGGTGGCTATTCAGATACCGGAGCATTTGATACCCAAATAGAGCATCTCATTTGGTATACAGCGTACGGACCAACAAGTCATTGCATCGAATGTCCCTTCAAGCCTCAGTTGAGCCTGGTCGGTGGGCGGCGTGGGTCTTTCGCCAAACAAGTGGGGAACCTTTCCAGTCGTCAATCCGTCTATAATACAGTGAGGCCGATTGGAGGCCGGCTGAGAACAGGAATGGGAGGTAACTATCATGAAAAGGATGCTATTGACTGTCTTGATGGTGACACTAGTGCTGAGCTTGGTGGGGTGTGGTGAAGAGGTGGGGATAGGCATAGCACAATCGGAAAAGCAGCGAGACACTTCACCTGATGTCGCCGCCTCCGATCTAGCAGTCCTGGTCGACGGAAACAGTGAGTTCGCCTTCGACCTCTACCAGGCCCTCAGTGAGAAAGAGGGAAACTTGTTCTACTCCCCCTACAGCATCTCTCTGGCGCTGGCGATGACGTACGCCGGCGCTCGCGGTGAGACCGAACAGCAGATGGCGGATACCCTCCAGTTCATGCTTTCTCAGGACCGTTTGCACCCCGCATTCAATGCTCTGGACCTCGAGCTGGCCAGTCGCGGTGAAGGCGCCGAGGGCAAAGACGAAAAGGGTTTCCGGCTGAACATCGTCAATGCAATCTGGGGACAAGAGGATTATAAATTCCTCGCCGAATTCCTCGACGTCTTAGCGGAGAACCACGGTGCCGGGCTGAGGCTCCTCGATTTCATAAACGCACCGGAGCAGTCCCGCATCACAATCAACGACTGGGTCAGCGATCAGACGGAAGGCAGGATAAAAGACCTGATTCCGCAGGGCGTTATCGACGCACTGACACGGCTTGTCCTCACCAACGCCATCTACTTCAATGCGGCGTGGCTGAATCCCTTCGACGAAGACGTGACAGATGATGGCACTTTCTATCTGCTTGACGGCAGCGAGGTCACCGTGCCAATGATGATGCAAACCGACTACTTCGGGTTTGCCGAAGGGGATGGATATCAGGCTGTAGAATTGCCGTACGACGGGCGCGAACTATCGATGGTGCTCTTGCTTCCAGATACGGGGCAGTTTGAGGCCTTCGAGAACTTGCTGGACGCTAACCTTGTAGACGCCATCACGAAGGACCTGACCTACAGGCAGGTCGCTCTGACCATGCCGAGATTCGAATTCGAATCAGATTTCAGTCTAGGCGACACTCTTAAGGCGATGGGTATGCCGGTTGCCTTTACCGGAGCAGCGGACTTCTCGGGCATGACCGGTGCCCGCGACCTGTTCATCGCAGAGGTCCTACACAAGGCGTTCGTCTCTGTGGATGAGGCGGGCACAGAAGCCGCCGCCGCGACTGCAGTGGTGATGACGATGTCGGCGGCACCCCAGGAGCCAGTCGAGGTCACCGTTGATCGTCCCTTTGTCTTTCTGATCCGCGACATCGAGACAGGTGCCATTCTGTTCGTCGGGCGCGTAGTGAACCCGAGTGCATAGTCCGCCCATGCCTCCCCGGGGGCTGAATGGTCGGGAATGGATGCCTCAGAGACTGGGCACGTATCTGACAGTCATTAAGGATCTAGCGGTCAATCTCGGCAACTACTGGCAGATGGTCAGAGGCGTTGCTCATGAGCACGCAAATGTCCGTTACCGTCAGGTCTGGCGACACCCATATGTAATCGATACGCCGGTTGGGATTCACTGAGGGCCAAGTGTACACCGGGGGTGGCTCTATTCTCGCCACCGCATCCACAAGGCCAGCCTGACGCAAGATCTCCGTCTCAGGCGCATACGGGTGCGCGTTCAGGTCTCCCACTAACACGGTACGGCCGTCGCCACCCCAGAAGTCGATGATTCCCCGTGATTGAAGCAGGCGAATACCTGTGTCCCCCTCCACGTGATGGAAGTGAGTGGCGATAACTTGTAGGCGATCGCCGTTGCCCAAGTCCACAAGCGCCACAGTAAAGCCTCGCAATACTGGCAAATCACGCGGCGGGAGGTCATAGTGAGCGTACTCTACGATAGGGTGGCGGCTAAGGATCGCATTGCCCCAGAAAGGATCCGCTGTAGGGCCAAAAACATATGGCATATCCAGCCGCTGTGACAGCCACGACACCATATCGAGTCGGCCATTGATTACCCAGCCCCGGGATACTTCTTGTAGCGCGACGATGTCAGGATCGCACTCTTCAATAGTCAAGGCGATAGCTTCCATGTCCAGATGCCCCTCCGTGTTGAAACCATTGTGCACATTATAGGTGACGACACGTACCGGGAAGCCTCCACCGGAGACCGCCGTCGGTGCCCGCCAGGTGATTACCCCCGCCAGGGGCACCACTAAGAGTAGCAGTACTACCACTACCACCAGCCATGCTCTCGGGCCGACGCTTGGCACTTCGGCGCGGCCGATTGAGCAACGCAAGGCGCAGACTGCCATCACAAAGCCAGCGACGGGCTCTAAGGTGGTGTTGCTGTAGGGAAGACTAAAATAGTAGACAAGATAGTATGCCATCAGGAACACAAGCAACAAGATCATGCCCATGGCATTGGCTATGGCAACGCCGACGAAGCCTGTCTTCGGGATACTGCTTCTGGCACCAAGGAAGGCCAGTGTGATCAGCAGTGTGGAGAAAAGCTGCCCCAGGAGGAGAAGCATAGCGGTCAGCACCGCCCCTTCCGGATACGATATTGCCAGGGTGGCAACCAGGCCAACGCCTGAGACAAGCGCTAGAGGCCACAGGTTCCTGGATGGTCTGCTCAGCAGCCACACCGCAGCTACAAGCCCCGCAAGATCGGCGAGCAGCGTCCAACCGAAAGCCGCTGGGAGCGGCCATTCAGTTAGTGCCGCCAGACGCGCCACATTCTGGAGAACTACCACCTGGAGAAACAGAAAGGGCCCTATGGCCACCAAGCCAACGGTGTTCACGAAGCGGCTCCTGTTAGCCTGGCCGCCTTCCCGGGCAACATCCACGTTCCTCGCAGATATGAACCCTGCCAGCAGTATCCATTGAGCCAGTACCAGCAGCAGCGTCAGCAGCAGGGGCAGTAGGCCCGACTGCCAGCTTATGTCATAACTGTGGAAGGCACCATGCAGGGTAGTATCCAGAATCAGCCCCAGGAGCAACCCCAGAACGAAACGCCTGATGACTGCACCGCCAGAGGCCCTTCGGTTCAGCAGATAGGCGGGCACGAAAAGGAAGAAGAGAACCATACCCCCCATTGCGAGGCTCAAACCCACCATAGGCTTGGCAGCCCAGACCTGCATCAGCAAGCGCAGCAGCCCCAGTCCGCCGGCAGCAGCGATTATCAGACAACGGCTGCCCAAGAATCGTTGAAGTCCCACCGCAAAGAAGGAGGTGAGGAACAAGAGAACAGCAATTGCCCCGACCAGTTTCTCGTCCCACCCACTCGCATCAACCAGTCCCCACACCAGGCCAGGTAGGACGACTCTCAGCGCTTGGATCCCAAAAAGAACGGTTAGCGCAGGGAGGCCCAGCTCCGTCAGCAGACGTTGAGCAGCCAGCAATTCGACAAGCGCGGAGGCTCTGTTGTACATCTGTGATCATGCGGAACCATAACAGAATGCACCTGCGGGGTCAACGTCGCGAAAGGGAGTGGTTTCTGAGCGCTCGCTATCCCTACGCGCTTACTTGGCTTGCCTTCGTCAGCAGAAAGTCTGAATCAGCGACCCCGATGGGGGTCGGGGCATCCAATACCTACGCTATTGGTGGAAGTAGGCACCTCTGGGCTCCGGAGACGCTGCCCCAGGGGCTAGCCAAGGTTCATTGCCCTGAAGAACTGAGCAAACTTGTCCTTCACCTCGTCCGTTGTGGTGTACCTCTTGTCAAAGAGGTCCAGCCCTAGGTCCAAGAAGGGAACTCCAAGGTCTCGGCATACCTCCCTCATAATACCTACGCTTGCGGCACCGTCCTTGTGGCCCATATGTGCCGGCCAGACGACACAATCTATCTTGTACTCTTTCACTACCCGCACTATATCCTTGGTGAGGTTATCTGCAGTACCACGCACTTGCCTGACCATGGGAACGTCACACAAATTCCTCTTGGCCAGGCCTTTGAACATGCTTTCCTCACTCGAGGTGTCAATCAGCGTGTAGGGGGCATAACCCGTCATGTCCATGACGATACACGCTCCCCACTCCTCTCTCAGCCACTCCGTCAACTCAAGGAACCACACCGCGCGAACGTCAAACCAGAACAACCTTATCCTCTCATTCGGCACGCTACCCTTCCCCTCGCTGACTCGCTTCTCCGTTATATCGACGAGCCTCTGGAACCATTCAGTGCCCCTGGGTTCGCCAACCATGAAGTTTTGAGCCACATTCCATGCCTGCGCTCCCTTGGCAGCGCTATGGGGACATGGCACGGCTCGCCTCAGCTCATTGTATTCCGCCCACAACTCGTACTGCCTGTTAGACTCCTTGATGACCCCACGCAGTCGGTCGACATCGGACGTGGCCCCGGTATGCTCTTCGAGGAATGCCACCATTCGCCGCAGTTCGCCAGCATGGAAATCTACGCCGCGATCGCTTTCAAAATAGGGCTGATCAGTGCAGAAAACCGGTATGTTGCGCCAATCCTTGTTGCGAATGATTGCCTGGTGAAGCATGACGGACCCATCGCAGGGGGAAAGCAGCCCGACGAAGGCAGTGGGCGGAGGCATGCGCCCTGCCGCTACGTTGTTGATGCCCAACCTGATAAGCGTGCACATATCGGCGCCGAGCCCAGCTCTCTCTGCTTCGTCGATCTCATCCAGAACATAAGGTTCCGAGGTCGGTAGGAATGGGATTTGCGAGATCGTATACCATGGCAGGTCCAAGGCAACGAACAACTCCGGAGCGTTGGCGTAGGTGTTGGCGATGAATGGCTTGCCATCCTCGGCGCACGCTATGATCCGCTCATAGCTCTCGACAATCGCCCTGACCAGACTCGCAGTGAGTTGCCTTTCAGGGGATAGGCTTTCTTCAAGCCCCTGCACCGCAAGCCGCAGGGCATCACGATCCTGCTTGAAGCGTTCCAGACCCTTTGTTGCCATCGTCTATCTAGCTGGTCTCGCCCGACCTACACTCCATGATGGGACAATCTTATTCTTATGCGTAGTGCAAGTCAACAAAGCTACGTGCTATGTAGGAGGTGGAAGGGGGACGATCTGGGCATGCTAGGCGAGGCTGCGGAGCTTTCTGGCTTTGTCAGCAGCGAAAAGAGCCGCTCCGACGGCCCCGATAATCTGGGGGTCTACCGGGAATTGAACAAGTGTTGTTTTGAGCGCTCGTTCAAGGCAGCTAACCACACCGATGTTCTTGGCAATACCACCTGTAATACCGATGTCCTTCTTGACTCCCAAATTGCGTACTAAATGCAGAATGCGGCGCGCCGTAATATCGTTGATCCCCGCAGCGATGTCAGCGCTGTCTCTTCCTTCAAAAACGAGGTGCCTGATTTCGACTTCGGTCAGGACACAGCAAGGCTCCTGTAGAACGACAGGGTCAGACGCCTCAAGCGATAAGGGGCCAAGTTGGGAGACCTCAACACCGAGACTTTCGGCCATGAGTTCCAACGACCTCCCTGTCCCAGCGGCGCATTTCGTGTTCATACGAAAGTCCTTCACAAAACCGTTGTCGTCCACTCTTATCGCCTTGCAATCCTGTCCCCCGCCGTCGATGATCGTCCTTATGGTGGGGACAGCCCACTTGGCGCCTCTCCCGTGGCATGATATCTCGCTGACATTGTCATCGGCGAAGGGCACGATGCTACGCCCATAGCCCGTGCCCACGCAGTAGTGGATATCGTCATAGGAGAGATCAAGCTTCCTCAGAAGCTTATCCATGACGTCAGTGGCTGAGCGAACGGCCTTTGCCCTCGATTCAATCATCTCAAATCCGGAGATTTCGCCGTTTTCCATGACCACGGCTTTGGCGGTCAGAGCGCCAACATCACATCCAGCAACAATCATTCCCTTCTTGTCCTCAACCAAGCCTGTGAAGACCTTAGCCTACAAGCCTCTGAGTACCCGATTGTGACGCGGACTCTCTTTCATCCTTGGCTATGAGTGCGGCGCCCAAGGCTCCAAGAACCTGAGGGTCGGCTCCCAGACTGGCAAACTTCAGTCCCAATTTCTTTTCAACATCTCTCACCACGATGCTATTCTTGGCCACGCCACCTACCATCGCCACCTCTTCGTTTACATCTATTCGCTTGACAAGACCTACTATCTTGGCAGCTACGGCGGAGGCAGTGCCAGCAAAGATATCGAATGGATCGTAGCCATCGTTGATATGAGAGATCACCTCGCTCTCAGCAAATATTACGCATTGATTGGTTATGGGGACAGGATTGTTTGAGCCAAGCGAAGCCCGACTCAACTCTTCAACCGGCATCTCTAGGGCCTTCGCCATGACTTCGATGAACTTCCCTGTTCCAGCGGCACACTTGTCAGTGATGGCGGACGCTGATATCTTTCCGTTGTCGTCGATATTGAAGGCGGCAAAACTGTGCCCGCCGACGTCGATGACCGTTCTTATCTTGGGATTGAGTTCCCTAACGGCTCTGTGAAGGCAAATCATATCTGGGATTACTCCATCGGCATAGGGAACGGCTTTCTTGCCAAACCCGGTGGACAGGCAACGGTCTATCTGTTCCCGCGATAGGCCGACCTCAGCCAGTGCCTTATCCATTACGTCAACTGCTGCTTCTTTGGGGTGGTTCTTGTAAGGAAGTATTTCAAATGCAAGGATATCGCTATTTTGAATGATGGCTGCCTTTGCCGAGACAATTCCCAAATCACACCCAGCGTATATCAACCTTGATGACTCCTCTATCCCATCCTATGAACCCTTGTCTGCCCCTTTTGAACCGCCGTGGCGCACTGCCGACAAAGAGTCAGGCAACTGTAGCCCATTGCTACGGTCAGTATATCCCAAACTCAGCCTTCGTGCCAAGCCTCGCGTATGCGCTCCCAGTAGGGCGTCCTCATGGTAATGCGGCTCGTCATCTTCCCTCTAATTACCATCTCTGGGATGTTTTCCCCCGTGAGCAACCTACCCCAGGGGCTACAGATCATCTCCAAGGCGAATCCGGTGACCTACGGGGCAAATGCCATTCGCCGACTCTTCTTAGGCGGAGATTTGCTAGCCGCAGCAGGCAACTCGCACGCATATGAGAGTGCCAGAGGGACAGCGGAAGCTTCACGCCGGATTCTGGAGGAGCTACGCGACGCCAATCTTGACACTGCCATCTTTGCTGAGAAGCAAGCCTTGAACAAAGCTGGGTATCTTATGTTGGCTATACCTCCATCCGCCAGCACAATCTGGAGGGGGTATTTGTAGCCATTATCCCGCATCCTCTGCTCTATCCTGAGTAGGTGCTCTCTTAGCGGCTCGCCACCAAAGGCTTGTAGTACTGTGGCATTGAGTCGTGAACATTCCCTCCACACGGGCATGAGTTCACTTGAAAGGTAAAGGGGTACCTCCCTGCCCTTTTCTTTCATGACTTCCCTTGCTATCTCGGCTATCTTTCTTTCGTGGGCAGTGTTGAGATAGGAGCAGAGACATAGTATTGCTATCCCCTCGACCCCCCTATCTAGCAGGTCTGCCGCGGCCTGTCTAGCCTCGTCTTCGTAAACAGGGATCACCTCTTCGCCGAAAACAATGCATGTTCTTTCAGTAACACCTCTAATAAGTTTCTTGGGCACAAGGGGCACGTTGTGGACATGGGCTGCCTTGTGCATTTTATCCTGGAAGCCATAGCCAGCGTGGATCTGCGCGCCCCGCTCGTGGAGCAGGGTGTCTTCGAAACCCTTGGTTATTATTATCCCTACTTTTCTTCCTGTCCTGGTCAGCAGGGCATTTAGCATACCAGTGCCGGAATACACTGTGGACAAAACGCTAGGGATAACATCTTTCGCCTCCTTCTCCCAGTCCATTTGCCAGTATTCAAAGGCGTCAGCTAGGGAACTTGTGAAACCGATGGACTCGTCTTTGGGAGTAGTGGCCGCTTTCCCCACGACGAAATCCCCCTCCTTGTCCACCATTATCATATCTGTCATCGTGCCCCCGGCGT
>CAYVES010000076.1:0-10172 GCA_964449845.1 uncultured Dehalococcoidia bacterium | reverse complement strand
CCGATGCGGCTGGTCTGCGAGCGGTGCTTCAGCACAGCCTCATAGCTCCCCGGCGAACCTTCCAGCTCCAGTACCTGGGGCCACCGCCTGATAGTTATACCTTGCTCCTCGAGTTGTTTCAGAAAAACATCCCTTCCTTCCAGATATTCGCGCGCGGGCTGTTCTCGGGCACCATCCAATTCAGGGCCGGAAACGACTGCTACGGAGTAGTCCTGAGCCACCAGGTTTCTTGCTGCTGCAAGGCCGCAAATCCCTGCGCCCAATACGAGCGCACTTCCGGTCACAGGGCGCCCCTCGCTGGCTGCTGGCAAAGGCCGCCTGGCCCGGGCAACCCCTGACGAGACTATATCTATTGCCTTGCGCGTGGCACCTGCGGGGTCGTCTCCGTGAACCCGGGCGCATTGTTCGCGTATATTCACAAATTCCACATTCTTACCATGGTATGGGGTAAGGCTATCGCTGAGATGGCTCTGGCACATCACCCGCCTGTCCGTGCAGCTAAAGCATATCTGCTCCAGCCCACAGCACCGGCAGGCGGCGAGCACCACCTTGTCCAGCCTCCACTCCGCGGCTTGGGCTGCAATCCTATCTGCTCCTTCTTCGCTGCATGCCTGCGATATATCCTGAACGTTGCAGACACCAGGAAGCTGTAGCACTTCGTTAGTCACCTGATTGAAATCTATCACGGAGCTAATGCTGCCTCCGCAGCGGCACAAGACCACGCCGACGCGAGCTTTCCCTACACTGGCTGGCTCTACCTCCTCAAGCGTTTGGTCCAGACTCACACTCGATCTGCCTGCGGTATCCGGACCTGCAGGGCGTGCCTCCTCTTTCAACTTGAGTTCTGTGGCGGCCTCAAGGGCGACGGCTGAAGCCCGGGCAAGTTCTCCTTCGAGGGTGCGATCTCCGTCAACCTCTACCATGTAGATGCCCGGTCTTGTCATCTGGAGAGGAGTACTCCGGGCAATACTGTGCTGGCGCGGATAGTTGTCCCCCGGGTTACTGGCAGCGACGAAATCGATTACGAGCTCGGCACCTATGTCAAACTGCTCGGTTTTGTCCGTGTGGAGAACTGCGCCCATCTCGCATACCTGCTCACATTCCATGCATTCGCTGCACAAGGCGCAGTTGAGGCAGCGCCCCGCCTCGCGCTCCCCGATATCCACAGGTAACCCCAAGGCAATCTCCTCAAATTTGCCCATCCTCCTGTAGGGGGGGATAGCAGGCATGCGGGCTCGTTTGTAATGGGAAAAATCCCTTTCGCTGACATCGACCTCAACAGGTTGAGGCTTTTGCAGACTGCGACCCTTTCTCAAATCGCGGCCTCTCAAGTACCGGTCTATGGACTCCGCTGCCTGCAGCCCAGCGGCCACAGCTTCCACGACGTTGTTAGGGCCGGTGACGCAATCGCCGCCGGCAAAGATGCCGGTGATTCTGGTCTCAAGAGTTAGCGGGTCCACCTTTATAGTGGCATCATCGCTATCGATCTCAAGCCATCTTATGTTCAGCAGGGAACTGTTGGGACGCTGTCCTATGGCTATGACCACGTGGTCGGCATCGATCACAAACTCCGAGCCTGGTATGGGCTCGGGCCTATGGCGGCCATCGGCTTCCATTTCGCCCATTCTCATCCGCTGGCAGCGTATTCCGGTAACCTTCGTCCCATCGCCGAGTATCTCTACGGGCGATGTCAGGTACTCAATAGATATGCCTTCGTTGATGGCCTCCTCTACTTCGTCCCGCACCGCAGTCATCTCCTCCGCTGTGCGGCGATAGAGTATTCGCACCACTCCCTTGCTCCGTCTCTTGGCTGTTCTGGCCGAATCCACGGCGCTATTGCCGCCGCCAATGACCACCACGTTGGAGCCTACGGAGGCGCCCACTTTGAGATTCAGTGCAAAGAGCAGAGAGATGGCATCTACCGCGCCCTCAAGGTCTTCACCGGGGATGTTCAAACTTAAGTTTTGGTGAGCACCTATAGCGAGGAAAAAGGCTCGATACCCTCGCTCTCTCAGATCGGAGATCGTCACGTCACGACCTACCGTCACCCCCGTCATTATGTCCACACCTAAGGCCTTGATCGCTTCCACTTCTCTCTCTCGCACCTCGTGGGGGAGGCGGAATCTGGGAATACCTGTGGCCACCATCCCACCAACCACCGCGTGGGATTCAAATATGGTGGGGCCATAGCCCCGGCGCGCCAGCTCCCAGGCGGCGGCAAGTCCAGCAGGGCCGCTGCCAACGATGGCTATTCTTTCCCTTCTCGACCTGGCAGGGGCCTTGCGCCTGTAGTTAATGCCGCTGGGCGCATTGTCGGCAGCATAGCGATGGAGGGCCGGGATGAATACCGGGCTGTCAATCTCGCCCCGCTTGCAATTGTCCTCGCAGGGATGCGTGCATACGCGGCCGAGCACTCCGGCCAGGGGCGCTGCCTCGTTTATCAGGTTGAGGGCCTGATCCACCTTGCCCTTGGACAGCAGGGAGATAAACCCCTGAACATTGATACCAAGTGGGCACGCTGCTCGGCAGGGGGCAATCCCGCTCTTCTCTATGCAATAGGCTGAGGGTATTGTCTTGGTATCCACAGTGGGTGGGTGGATGGCGCTGTGCGTCGTCCTCAGGCCGTCCAGCAGGAAGGGCACCTGTACTGAGCATGCCTCCTCGCAGCGACCGCAGCCCACGCACAGGTCCTCTCGCACATAGCGAGGATGTCTGGTTGCCCTTATCGTGAACCTTCCCTGCTTACCCGCTATGTTCGTGACCTTGGAGTTGGTGTGAAGGGCAACCAGTGGGTGGCTCGCCGCCCGCAGCAGCAGGGGCCAGATGCTGAGAAGCTTCTCAGAAGAAGTGGGTAAGGCGCTGTCAACAGCATTGTCTAAGCCCAGAGAAGGCGAGGATATGATCATGTTGACCTTCACGCCCAGATCCGCCAGGGCGAGGGCAGCCTGCGCCGCGCCCACACTGTCGCCGATAACAGCTACGCCCCTAGCCATTTGTGCCCTCACTTCGCTTGCCGTGCTCCAAACCATAGTCATATCCCAACTCGAAAGCCCTGCTATTCAATTCCTCCGTTCCCTTGGGCACAGAGGTCAGGACGGAATTCTTGAGGGGCTCGGGGGAGACCAAGTCGCTCACGGCTGCCAGAAAACCCAGTGTGATGATGTTCGCCACCACCACCCGGCCCATTTCCCGCGCCATGCGGGTAGCTGGTATGGAGAGTGGTGCCGGGTTTTGGGACAGATCGGCTTCTACTAGGTCTGGGTCAATAATCATCTGCGTTTCTGCAGGGAGATCGTGCCCATACTTGCTGTAGGCCTCCTGTGATAGGACGATGAGTACTTCCGGATTCTGCACGTAGGGGTAGCCTATAGGCTCATCGGAGATCACTACCTCGGCAGTGCAGGCACCACCGCGCGCCTCCGGCCCGTAGCTCCGGGTAAGGGTGGAGAAACCGTTATCATATATGGAAGCAGCCTGACCCACAATCTGCCCTGATAACACAACCCCCTGTCCGCCAAATCCCGCTATTCTTATTTCCCTTCTGCCCACTTTCTTCTCCTCCAGACTGTTCCTCTTGCAAAGCCAGAGTGCCTTCTGGTTAGCTAAGGTTGCTTTCCTTGTGCCCTGTCAAGCATTTGCTTGTGATAGTCCCAGAAAGTCGGACGTTCTATGTCGACGAACTTGCCCACAACGATGTGGCCGTTCGAAGTTATGGCTACGTCCCTGGGATCGGCTCCATCCTTAACTATGCTTCTTTGTTGGTACGCGTGCATCGTGTCCAGCCCCTTTGACTGCTTGTTCATGCGTCCGTATAACTCTGGGCAAGGGCTCAGTACCTCTATAAAGCTGAAACCAGGTTTGGTCAGTGCCTCGGCGATAGAACTCTCCAGTTGACGCGTGTGCAGCACCGTCCAGCGGGCGACGTATGTGGCGCCACTGGCAGCCACCAGATAAGGCACATTGAAAGGGTGTTCGAAGTTGCCGTAGGGCGAGGTGGTGCTGCGGGCATCGAGGGGGGTGGTCGGCCCCATCTGGCCGCCGGTCATCCCGTAGTTGAAATTGTTTATGCAGATGACGGTCATATCGATATTGCGACGAGCGGAGTGGATGAGGTGGTTACCTCCTATGGCTAACAGGTCGCCATCTCCCGAGAACACCACCAGATTCAACTCAGGGTTTCCCATTTTCAAGCCAGTGGCGAAGGGGAGGGCCCGACCGTGTGTGGTGTGAAAGGAGTCTAGCTTAACATAACCCGCTGCCCTGCCAGCGCAGCCTATTCCCGAAACCAGCGCCATTTTGTCCGGGTCCAGACCAGCACGCCAAATAGCCCTGATAAAGCATCCCACTGCCGGCCCTATGCCGCACCCAGAGCACCAGATGTGCGGCATCCTATCCAACCTTAGCAAAGAGTCTATGGTGTTTTCCTCTACAGTTACCGTGTTTGTCATTGCACTGCTTCCTTTATGGCTTTCAGGATGGTCTGAGGAGAGTGCACGCCGCCTCCCATGTGCGGCACTAGCAGCGTGCTGGCCTTGCCCGCAGCACACCTCTCCACCTCTAGGACAATCTGGCCGTAGTTTATCTCCGGGACTACGAAAGCCTTAACCTGTTGCGCAAGCTCTCTGATGCGGTCCTCGGCAAACGGCCACACTGTTATCAGCCGTAGCAGTCCTGCCCGAATACCCTCATCCTGTGCCTGCTGGACCGCGAGACGGGCAATGCGGGCGGTGATTCCATAGGCGCAGACTATGACCTCTGCACCTTCGACCCCAACCTCTTCATATTTCAGTATGTCGTTCCTGTTAAGCCTGATCTTGTCCACCAGCCGGCGCACCAGCTGGTCCTGGGCATCGGCGGTCATTACCGGGTATCCTCTCTCGTCATGGGTAAGGCCGGTGACGTGGAAGCGGTAGCCCTCGCCGGCTACGGCCATCGGGGGGACCAAATCCCCGTCTGATTTGTAGGGCAGGTATTGCTCCGGCGCTACGTCGGGACGCCGCCGACTTACAAGTTCCTCGGGTGCTATACGGGGTATCACTACCTTCTCGCTCATATGCCCCACGGCTTCGTCGGACATCACGAGCACAGGAACCCGGTATCTCTCCGACAGGTTAAACGCCGTAATGGTAAGGTCGAATATCTCCTGGGGAGAGCTGGGAACGAGCGCGATGATCTCGTAGCTGCCATGGGAGCCCCACCGCGCCTGCATCATGTCTCCCTGTGCCGCCAGGGTGGGCAACCCGGTGGATGGGCCAGCACGCTGTATGTTAACCAAAACGCAGGGCGTTTCCAGCATCACTCCCAAGCCCAGGTTCTCCATCATTAGACTGAACCCGGGTCCGGAGGTGGCTGTCATCGCCTTCATCCCTGCCCAGGATGCGCCCAATACGGCATTCATAGAGGCCATCTCGTCCTCCATCTGGATACATACACCTCCCACATGGGGGAGCCTCTCACTCATCCTCTCGGCTACCTCGGTGGCGGGCGTGATGGGATAGCCGGCAAAGAAACGGCAACCTGCACTGATGGCTCCCTCGGCGCAGGCCACATCGCCGTTCATGAAAAATGTTCCGCAGAGTACTCCGTCTTCAGACATACAGAAGTCCCGTCAGTTCTCGTTGTGGCTTGATTCCAGGTGGATGGCGAATTCGGGGCAGAGGACATCACACAGGCCGCAGCCCAGGCACTTGCTCTCGTCGCCTACCACGGCGAGCGTGTAGCCCTTGGGGCTCAGTTCCTCGCTCATCTCGAGTACACCCCTCGGGCAGAACTCCACGCAGTAGCCGCACCCCTTGCATCTTTCCTTGTCGACCAGCACTTCTGGCGGTTTGGTGGCCTTTTCCGCCTGATCGAAGGGTGTTCTCCACAACTTCATAGCAGCACCTTTTACGCTGATGTCCGACCGCAGTTTCCAATTTCCGAGCACTCCCCGCCACGGCACCTCTGGCTTGCTCTTGCTTACAGCTTTAGGGCGGTTAGTTTCTGTGCGGTGAGCTATTCCACCAGACAGGTTCAGTATATCAAATTCGAAATTCCTTTACAAATCTCCTCGCGTCAGTGGACGGGATGAATCGCGCGTTCATCTGCGATATAATAGATGGTAGGTGCACCTGCCCTTCAGGCATCCTGACCTGAAGGCGGACAGCTTTGGAGGTGATTGAAATGAAAGAGGAGGAAACAAGGAAAGCTGTGCGAGAGGGCTATGCCAGAATTGCCAGACAGGGCAGTTCGTGTTGTGCTCGTACAAGTTCCTGCTGTGGAAGCACTGATCTGGCTCAGGATATTGGTAGGAACATAGAATATAGCGAGGAGGAACTTGAAGCGGTTCCCAAAGGGGCGAATTTGGGCCTCGGCTGCGGGAATCCTGTTGCTCTCGCCTCTTTGAGGGAAGGCGAAACGGTTCTTGACCTTGGTTCGGGTGCGGGATTCGACTGCTTTCTTGCTGCTAGCAAAGTGGGCAAAGAGGGAAGAGTTATCGGCGTGGATATGACGCCGCAGATGATTGAAAAGGCACGAGAAAACGCCTCCAGGGGAGATTACGGAAATGTAGAGTTCAGGCTCGGCGAGATTGAGAACCTACCCGTTGCTGATAGTTCTGTTGACGCAGTCATCTCAAACTGTGTTATCAATCTTTCACCTGACAAGGAAAGGGTGTTCAGGGAAACGTTCAGGGTGCTGAAACCAGGGGGGAAGCTGATGGTCTCTGACATAGTTTTGCTAAACGAGCTTCCGGATTTCATAAACAACTCTATTGAGGCCTACGTCGGCTGTCTTGCCGGAGCAATGTTGAGGGACGAATACCTAGGGGCCATAGAAGCGGCTGGCTTTCAAGAGGTCACGATAGTTGATGAGACATGTTTCCCGATCGAGTTTATGGCTAACGGTCCCACCGCAGCGGCGATCATTGACAAGCAGGGAATACCGCCTGAAGAAGTGAATGGGATTGCAGGTTCGGTCCTGAGCATAAAAGTCCGCGGGGGCAAGTCAAACGGTACAGCTTAGCGCAATGCAAATACGGCCTTGAAAACGACATCTTCGGGTTATCACATCTGGAAGATGTTAGCCCTCTAGCGTCTGTTCCATCCACCACAAGACAACACCAATGTCCCCCCTTTTTCCGCGACTGCAGCACTTTCCTATTAATACCGCTTTGTGCGCCAGGCAACTGATGAGAACAGTACTGAGTACCAATACCAAAGTCCTGCCGGCGGCAGGGACTAAATTCCTATTGCCGAGCTGCACTAGCCCTACTAGAATCTTGTACGAACACCAGTCAGCCACAAAAGGTCATAACGACTATGGTCACAACAGGTGGTAAGGTAAAGGAGATTTGGGGGCAGCAATTCAGCATAGTCAAGAACGGGCTGCATGAAGCCGAAGTGTCTGCTTTTATCGGTAGACTGATAGACCAGAACAACGACCTGGCAAACAAATTGGGGCATCTGCATTCCCTCACAAGGCTTGCCGAAAAGACCGTGGTCGAGGCTGAAGAACAGGCAAAGGGCATCAACATAGAAACCAAGAGGAAAGCAGAAGCCAGGGCTATCACCATCATCACCAGAGCCGAAGAGAAAGCCAAGGCAGTAGCTGAGAGAATCATTGCTGAAGCTCAGCAACGAGCGGAAGTGAGCGCACAAGAAAAGGTTGCATTTGCTGAGCAACAGGCCCAGGGCATCATAAGAGCGGCAGAAGAAAAGGCGGAAGCAATCAAAACACCTGCCAAGGAGGAGGCCAACAAGATCATCGCCGAGGCAAAACAGAAGTCTGAAACTGTGGAACGGCAGGCCCAGGAGATGATGGGATCGGCGCAAAAGGAAGTGGGGAGCGCCAAAGGCGTTGCTGAGGAGGAAGCACAGAGCATTCTAAGAGCGGCGATAGGAAAGGCTGAAGTGGAGGCACAACGTATCAGGCAAGAAGCCGAGCAGCTACTGCTAAGGAGCAAGCAGCTAGGAGAAGAGGAGATAAGAGAGAAGTTTGAGAGAGTCTGTGAGGAATTGCTTTCAAACTATGAGTACGCTGAAGAAATGACAGCCATATCTACGGAAGAAGAAACCGGAGCCCCTTCACCATCCGGACCAGAAGCGGCTGTGTGTTTACAAGCAGACACAGTAGCCGAAGAAATGCAACCGCAGCTCTCCCTCGATCAAGAAGAGGGGGACAAAAAGGAAAGCCCTACGCTTTACCATGGCACTGTTGAATTAGCGATCCCACCTCCCGTAGCCCTAGATCGAATTCTGAAATTACACAAGCACCTGGCAAGGGCACCTCAGATTAAGGTCCTGGATGTGAAAGGATCAGCTGGTAGCGGCATCAGAATCAAACTCCTTTTGCGGACTCATATCCCGCTTCTTAGCTTCCTTGAAGCCCTACCCGAAGTAGAAAGGGTCTCAGATAGGCTCAAGGAGGCTGACAAGCTATACCCTCCTCAAGACAGACGAGAGAAACCCCCTCTCAGAAGAATAGTACTGACGACCAAGAAATGAACTACTGGCTTTGAGTCTTCCTATCGAGGTCAAAGGTCGATTTCGGAGCCGCTTTTTTCAATTGTGGATCCCCCATTGCTTCCCCTGCGCAGAAGGGCTTCCCTTTCACCACAACACCCTATGAGAAGGCAACCTCTATCAAATACCAGGCGTTTGACCTCGGAACCCGAATTCGGACAGGGGGCGTCTCCTATGCTGTTGATGTTGTGCGGGCTATATAGTGGCAGCATTTGCGCGGATGAAACTGGGATGCCCTGCCAAGTGCGGCGCGCGAAAGCCTGTAGGGGGCTTGATGAGGTCTCGATATTGTTCCCTGGGCTTGGTCTATCTTAGGCCTTCTGGCCCTCGATTGAGCTGGCTTGCTCAGCAACCGGCTGTTCATCAAAGGCAACGGGTAACTCCACCACAAAGGTCGTTCCTTCGCCAGGCTTGCTCCTGGCATATATGTGGCCGCCATGCTCTTCCACAATGCCATAGCAAATGCTAAGACCGAGGCCTGTTCCCTTTCCCACATCTTTGGTGGTGAAGAATGGGTCAAATATCCTGTTCAAGTTGTCTTCTGAGATGCCAGGGCCGTCATCAGCAAAAGCTATTCGGACCACCTCGCCTGCCCTTTGCGTCTTGACACGAAGTTTGCCTTTGCTATGGGCCTCTGTCATAGCCTGCTCGGCGTTGCTGATAATGTTCACAAAGACCTGATGCATCTGATCGGGGTCAGCCATGGTCATTGGAAGGTCGGCATCCAGTTCCAACAATACCTCTATATTGTTGAGCTTCATCCGGTAGGCGTACAGTTCCAGGCTTTTCTCAAGGCTTTCGTTGATAGGGATGAGCCGTTTCTCTGGCTTATGCCTGTGGGCGAAGCGAAGCAGGTTGGTGGTTATTCTGGTGGCACGCTGTGCCTCCCTGTAGATAGTTTCCACATCGCTCTTTGTAGTTTCATCCAGGTTATCCCTGCCTGCGAGAAACTGAGCGAACGCCTGGACTGCGGCGAGGGGGTTGTTCAACTCGTGGGCGACGCCTGCTGCCAGCTCACCGACTGCAGCCAGCCGTCCAGCGAGTTGAAGCTGCTGCTCCATCCTCTGTCTCTCTTCCTCCGCTCGCTTGCGCTCGGTGATGTCTACCATTGAAAGCAAAACCGCTAATCTTCCCTGAAATTCAATTCTTGTTCCAAGAGCGCTTACCCATATCTCTCTACCATCCTTTGTCTTCGCCCTAAGCTCGTATGTCTGACGCCGCTCCAGTTGATACACGTCTTCCGCGAACGCCCTGATGGCCATCTCCTTATCCTCAGGGTGCACGAACTCAAGTACGTCCAGCCCGAGTGCGTCGTCAAGTATTGGATCGAACCCGAACATTCTCGCGGCACGGCGATTGCCGAAGACCAGCTTCAACGTTTCGGCATCAACAACAGCGATGCCATCATACGTGCTCTCCAATAGGACTGAATAATCTTGCTCCCTTTGTCGTAGCGCCTCCTCTGCCTTCTTGCGCTCGGTGATGTCCCTGACGATGCATATAACCTCAAGCTTACCTCGCCTCTTCGCAGCGAGCGTCGTTGCTTCAATGCTGATCCGTGAGCCATCCTTCCTCATCAATTCAAACTCGAACGGCCGTGCTTCCACGCCGTCGGTACCTTTCGCCAGTGCCTTTGTGGTTCTTGGAACATAGTCCTCAGGTATGACCCCG
>CAYVES010000075.1:0-10200 GCA_964449845.1 uncultured Dehalococcoidia bacterium | reverse complement strand
AAGTGGCCCGCCGACGGGCAACCTCCCCAGCCGATCGACCGGCCCCTCCTGAGTGACTCGCGGGGCTCCCTTCGACAAGCCTGTCCTGAGCCCTGGCCCTGGCCAGGCCCAAGGCTTGCCAAAGGGCTCAGGGCGAACGGGAAAAAGCCTATTGTCGCAATCAAATTTCAGGGGGCCGCCCCGCTAGGCAGCCTATACCCTAACTTGGGCAAAGCGAGGCGCAACTGCGTGATCACGTCATCGACATCAGCCTCAGTGACAAAGCCGAGATGACCGATGCGGAATATCTTCCCCGCCAGACTAGCTTGCCCTCCAGCGAGGACTATGCCGTGCTCTTCCCTCACAGTATCGACCAGCCTCTTGGAGTCAATCCCACCGGGAGAGTTGATAGCAGTAACGGTATTGGAGGCACATCTCTCATCAGCGAAAAGTGACAAGCCCAGCGACTTCACTCCCTCCCTCGTCCTCTGCCCCAGACGAGCATGCCGGGCGAAGATGTTAGGCAATCCCTCCTCAACCATCATCTCCAGAGCGACCCCAAGAGCATAGAAGACCGAAACCGCCGGAGTCCAGGGAGTTTGCCCTTTCTCCAAGAAGTTCTTAGCCGTCGAGAAGTCCCAATAGTAGCGCGGCATTTTGGCTTCAGCATGCGCCTGCCAACCACGCTGGCTGACGCTGACAAACGCTAGACCAGGGGGTACCATCCACCCTTTTTGCGAACCAGTGACCACGACATCACCCCCCCAGGCATCAACCTGCAAGTCGATGCAGCCGAGGCTGCTGATGGCATCGACCAACAGCAGCTTATCATATTGTTTGACTACCTTGCCGATAGCAGCTAGGTCGTTGGTCACCCCCGTGGAGGTCTCGTTGTGAGTGACCAGCACTGCCTTGATCTTAGGGTCAGATTCAAGGGCCCGCTTCGCGGCTTCTGGGTCAACAGCCCGCCCCCACTCAAACGTCAATGGGGTCACCTCGGCTCCGAACCGCTCAGCGATAGTTGCGAATCTATCCCCAAAAACGCCGTTGGATAGCGATAGCACCTTGTCCCCCGGGGACAGGGAATTAACAATAGCAGCCTCCATAGCCCCTGTGCCCGAGGAGGTGAGTATCAAAACATCACCCTTCGTCTGAAACAACTCCTTGAGCCTTGACGTCACTTGATGGATTAGCGCTCCGAATTCCTTCCCACGATGGTTGATCATCTGTTTGCTCATCGCCTGGAGAACATCCTCGGGACATGGGGTGGGCCCTGGAATACGCAGACTCACAGATTTCCTCCTCACAGAAGTAACCTAAATATTAACCTAAGCAGTGGAAGCGGTCAACCCAGCAAAGTTGCACAGAAGGAGCCATTCTGCTAGAATGTGCACTGAGTGGAGAGCATCGTGGTAAATTCCCCGGTCCTTGTCCTGAACCAGAATTACGAGCCGCTCAATGTTTGCCGGGCGCGGCGGGCCGTTGTGCTGCTCTGGGGAGGCAAGGCCGAGGTCTTGGAGAACAACTCTGCTGTTATGCGCAGTCCTTCTATTTCTATACCTGTGCCATCGGTAATCCGCCTTGCTCACATGATCAAGCGGCCGCGCATGCAGCGGAGATTGAGCCGACACGAGGTTTTCCTTCGGGACGATTACACCTGTCTGTACTGTGGCAAACAGACAAGGGAACTCACCATAGACCATGTTATCCCGCGCTTCCTCGGAGGCGCACATGCCTGGGATAATCTGGCAAGCGCGTGCAAGGTGTGTAACCAGCGTAAGGCAGGGCGTCCACCCGAAGTAGCCGGGATGAAGCTCCTACGCAAACCCTTCACACCACCCCCTGGCCGTTACTACCTCACGTATCAATGCCCCCAAGGGTGCCCTGAATGGCAAAAGTACATCGAAAATTGGTAAGAAAAGTTAACTTGGCAAAGCCTGTAAACTTGACAACGCTGCCGAGACTGCTATAATCATAATGCCTATCGACCCTTCGGGGCGGTAAGGGGTAGTTGTCCTTTCAGAAACTAGTCGCTTGGATCGGGCACGACCGAGACGGCAAAACTTTGAGTTCGCTGTGCGGTGAAGTCTTCTTGGGTGATGCCCGGGAAGGCTTTTTTAATTGATAGAGATGAGCAACAAAAAGACCGATATCGCGCAGAAAAAAGTCGGCTTCATCGGGGCAGGTACGGTAGGCACTGCTCTGGCAGTAAGGCTGAGCGGTAAGGGCTATCCTGTGATAGCGGTTGCCAGCCGAAGCAAGTCGTCGGCTGATAAGGTGGCGGAAAGTGCGCACGGCTGCAATTCATACGAGACAAAACAAGCGGTTGCCGATGTCGCTGAGCTCGTCTTTATCACCACTCCCGATGATGCCATCGCCCAGGTAGTTGCCGAGCTCGAGTGGCATCCAGGACAAAGCGTGGTTCACTGTAGCGGCGCCGAATCCCTCGATCCCCTGGAACCAGCAAGGAAAGCCGGCGCCCAGGTCGGCGGTTTTCACCCCTTGCAGACCTTCGCCAGCGTCGCCCATGCCATAGAAAACCTCCCCGGCTCCACGTTCGCCCTGGAGGCAGATGGTGAGTTGCTGGAAACATTGAAGCAGATGGTTTCGACACTCGAAGGGACCTGGATAAGGCTGGGAGCAGGCGACAAGGTGCTCTATCACGCTGCAGCGGTTTTCGCCTGCAACTATCTGGTTGCCCTGGTGAAACTGTCCACCGATCTTTGGCAGGTCTTTGGGGTGTCCACACCCGAGGCCACTCGCGCCTTAATGCCGCTGCTTCGCGGCACCCTAAACAATGTGGAAAACGTTGGGCTGCCCAATTGCCTCACCGGGCCCATTGCCCGGGGGGACATGGGAACTATAAAGAAACACCTTACAGCGTTAGAGAAGTCAGCCCCGGCACTGCTATCCACCTACCGTGAGCTGGGACTGCAGACCATCCCCGTGGCTTTGGACAAGGGCAAAATCGATAGCCAGAGAGCCGAGGAGATGCGTCAATTGCTGGCATAAGCTGAGCAGGAGGCATGTAACATGAGAACGATGCTCAAGAGCAAGATCCACCGCGCGACTGTAACCGGGGCCAACATCCAGTACGAGGGAAGCATCACCATCGACAAGGACCTCATAGAGGCAGCTGATATGCTACCCTACGAGCAGGTTCACGTGCTGGATATAGACAACGGTTCTCGTCTGGAGACATATGTCATAGAGGGAGAGCGCGGTTCCGGCGCGATCTGCATCAATGGAGCTGCCGCCAGGCTGGTCTCAGCGGGAGACAAGGTCATCATTATCTCCTACGAGACTGTTTCGGAAGCCGACGCAGTCAACCTCGTACCCAAGTTGGTCTACGTTAACTCGCAGAATGCCCTCGTACCAAAACAGAGGGAATCCTTTTTGGCATTCAAAGTGTAGCGTCCCGATTCCTATCGGGACGGAGAATTCGTTGCCACAGGAGTGGCAACGCTACTTAGTTTGACATTGTCAGATTGGGTTGTAGCAGATGAATTTCCTGTTGTCATTGCGAGCGAAGCGAAGCAATCTCACATCATCATTCGGGATTGCTTCGTCCCCCGATGAATCGGGGTCCTCGCAATGCCATGGAAATGCGACAATGACAGGTTAACCGAGTTGCTCTTACTAAACGTCCGCAGAGGAGGAAGATGATGAGGGTTAGCATTATTCAAATAAGAGAGATGAAGCAGAAGGGCGAGAGGATCGCCATGCTTACCGCCTACGATTACGCTACAGCCAAGCTCATTGATGAAGCGGGAATACCACTGATACTGGTGGGGGACAGCCTGGGAATGGTAGTCTTGGGCTATGAGTCAACCATCCCGGTGACTATGGACGAAATGATCCATCACACCAAAGCGGTGGTGAGGGGGACCACGCGAGCGCTGGTAGTGGGCGACATGCCGTTTATGACCTATCAGGTCTGCGTTGACGATGCCCTGCGTAACGCTGCCAGATTCATTCAAGAGGGAGGAGCCCAGGCGGTCAAGCTCGAGGGCGGCGAGAATATGGCGGAGACGGTGAAGCGACTCGTCTCCTCTGGCATCCCGGTGATGGGACATATCGGCCTCACCCCCCAATCGATACACCAGCTTGGGGGATTCAAGGTGATGGGCAAGACCCCGGAAGCAGCGATTCGCCTGATGAACGACGCCAAGGCACTGGATGAGGCTGGCGTCTTCGCCATCGTACTTGAGTGTGTACCCGAGCCGTTGTCCAAAATCATTACCGAGAAAGCCAGCGTGCCTACCATTGGCATCGGCGCTGGCAAGTACTGCGACGGCCAGGTACAGGTAATCAGCGACCTCTTGGGCCTCTACACCGACTTCGTTCCCAAACATGCCAAGCAATATGCGCGACTATTTGAAATCATCAGGAGCGCTACTGCCGACTACATTGCCGAAGTGCAAACAGGCGCTTTCCCCACCGAGAAACAGAGCTATGCTATGGACAAGAGCGTCCTCGCTAAGCTTGAGAAGTCAACGTAGAAATACCACGTTTATCGATGAAAGTCCTGTATGAAACTGCAGAAGTGAGGAGATGGCGGCGCAAGCTCAGCGGCTCAGTGGGCTTCGTCCCCACAATGGGGTACCTGCATGAGGGACATATCGAGCTGGTTCGCCGGGCACGGGCCGAGAACAAGAACGTCGCCGTCAGCATCTTCGTCAACCCCACCCAGTTCAGCCCCCATGAGGATTTCGCCGGCTATCCCCGCGACACCGAGCGAGACCTCGCTTTGCTTAGGGAACAGAAGGTGGACGTAGTCTTCATGCCTGACACCGAAGAGATTTATCCTCCCCAGTCCAGCACCTGGGTGGAGGTTGGAAACATCAGCGAGCGGCTGGAGGGTGCTTTTCGGCCCGGCCACTTCCGCGGTGTGGCCACGGTGCTCGCCAAGCTATTTGGCATCGTTGAGCCCACTAGAGCCTACTTCGGGCAAAAGGACGCCCAGCAACTGGTGGTGATCAGGAGGATGGTCTCCGACCTCAACATGGACGTCAAGGTCGTCGCTGTGCCCACTGTGAGGGAGCTTGATGGGCTGGCCATGAGCAGCCGCAACGTATATCTCGACCCCGAGGAGAGGGAATCGGCAGTGGTACTCTATAGGGCGCTTTCTCGTGCTCTAAAGCTCTGGGGGAAAGGCGAAAGAAGCGCCGAATTACTCCGCAAGGAGATGACCTCGCTGATCGAGAGCGAGCCCCAGGCTACCATCGAGTACGTAAGCATTGCCGATCCCGAAACGCTGGAGGAGCTTGAGCAGATCGAAGACCAGGCACTGGTTTCGATGGCGGTTAGGATCGGCAAGACGAGGCTAATCGACGGCATGACGCTGGGAAAGCAATAGACTCCGGTCCCTGCGAGCCGGATCCAATTGAGGGGGTGGTGGAGATTTGTCTCCGCCATCCCCTTTGTGGTAAACTGAGGGTTCGGAAGGAGTTTCCCCCTTGAAAATTCTCATCACCAATGATGACGGCATCGCCGCTCCCGGTCTATGGGCGCTTGCCCAGGAACTCAAAAGCATAGCTGAAGTAATTGTGGTCGCCCCAGACCGGGAGCAGAGCGGGGTGGGCACCTCTGTCACCCTGCACCAGCCGCTGAGAGTGAGATCGGTGAAACCCATAGTCGCCGGTATCGAGACCTACGTCGTGGAAGGCACTCCCGCCGACAGCGTTATCATTGCCCTCAAGATGCTTCTGAAGGACAAAATAGACCTGGTGGTCTGCGGTATCAACGAAGGTTCAAACCTGGGTACCGACGTCCTTATCTCGGGGACGGTGGGGGCCGCCTTCCAGGCCTACTTCTACGGGTTGCCAGCCGTCGCCATCTCGGTAGCTTCCTTCGACAATCTGCACTTTGAAGTTGCCAGCAGAATCTGCGCTTTCCTCGCCCAGCAGCTTGCCGCCGGCAAACTGCCTCCGAGGTTCCTGCTGAACATCAACCTGCCCAACCTGCCCCTCGATCAGATTGCGGGGATCGAGATCACGGAACTCGGCGAACGCGGCTATACCGACGCTATCAAGAGAGGCGGCGTCAAAGCGGGCCACGATGGCAAGAGAGATTACTACTGGATTGTGCACGGCGAACCCCAATCCAAAGAGGACAAAGGGACAGACGTCTGGGCATTGAGGCACAAGAGAGTCTCCATCACCCCCCTTCACAACGACCTCACCAGCCACGAGCAGCTTGCACCGCTCGAAGGAGTGTGCTCATCGCTGTCCCGAGAGCTGTCTCCGAGCAGGCTGGGTTGACACATATAGGGGCTTGGGCTAGAATCTGCTATGATGCCGAGGTAGCTCAGGTGGTAGAGCACTTGACTGAAAATCAAGGTGTCAGCGGTTCGACTCCGCTCCTCGGCACCGCCGAAGTGGCGGAATGGCAGACGCGGCAGTCTCAAAAACTGTTGGGGGGCAACTCCCGTGCCGGTTCGAGTCCGGCCTTCGGCACCAGTGCCGAGTGGTGTAGTGGTAGCACACGGGACTTTGGATCCTTAGGCCCAGGTTCGAATCCTGGCTCGGCAGCCACCCACTGAGCGTACATTTCTCCAAACACCGTAGTCGAAGGACACGGTGTTTTTCCATTTGCGGAAGCAGCCGCCAGTAATGATTCCACCGAAAGCGGGAGTCCTTTGATGCCAAGCACATGGGATGTCAGAGTAGCTTCCCCTCGAAGGCTGTTGAGGTCTTTGCACGATTTTCTGGATGAACGCGGGTACGTACATGAATACGAGCCGTCAGAAGCCGAAGCCGACGCGATCAGCGGCATGGCTATCTTCAAGAGCGAACTCATCGGAAAGAGGGACTCTCCAAGGCGTGACTTGCCTTATGTCGTGTTCGGCCTTCTTCTCTTACCCACAATCCTGCTAACGACTCTGGGTATACAATTCCTGAAAGCAAGTCGGTACTATCTGAGAACAACTGCCAGGATAAGCGTGGAGGCGGAACTTCATCCCACCAAAGGTGGAGGACAGGGTGCTGTCCAAAGCGAGGCGCTGGATGTAGTCAGCGATGCCAGGGTCACGCTTGACATGACAGCAGGCGTCGCCCAGGGTGACTACGAGATAGTGAGACCCACCGAAGACAAGCGGGAGTTGGTGAGGCTCGCGGAAGAACAGCGGGAGCTCCAAAGGCAGCTCTCTGAGCTTCTGCCGACGATGGCGGTCCAATCGGGATAACCCTCGACAAAGTGGCGATTGCCCGTCTCGGTATTGATTGACATAGCCACCAGTGCTATACTTAAGCGCGCGAAACCGTAAGAACGGTTCAACAATCTTGAAGCGTGAAGACTACGAGAAAAACGCTCCCCGATAGCTCAACGGTAGAGCGGGCGGCTGTTAACCGCTAGGTTGTAGGTTCGAATCCTGCTCGGGGAGCCAAACATAACTTTTCGACACTCAACTGCGTTCTCATCCTCCCCATCGTGCTCAAACTGCAGGTTCAATCCGCAAGTTACTCGCATGGTCTTTAGATCCTCCGAGGGATAGACCCTTATCCCAAGTTTGGTGATCATATCAAGCTTGTCCTCAAAGCTGGCGTCCTCCAGGTTCCTCTCACGAAGCGCCTTCAACTGGCGATTTACAGCCTCGATGTCAGCAGCCCCGGCGTCACACCTATTCATCTCCGTCTGGAGCCTCTTGGACTCCTGTTCTGCCTTGGCAATAGCAGCCTCGCATTCAGCAATGCGTTGCTTCGCTTCATCAAGGCTATAGATGCCACCCTCAAAGCCTTCCCGAACCCTGGCAATCTTGCTTTGTGCCCGGCTGATTTTGTACTGGTGTAGCTTAAGCAGCTTTGTCATATTCTCGTCCTGGGACTGCTCCGAAGCTAGCTGTTGTTCCAGCCACACATCATCGTTAAGCAGGGCATATACACAATCCCATACCAAATTGTCCCAGGTTCCGGGCACGAACTTGCTGTAGCTGCACGGATTCTCTGCCCAGGGGCGAAAGTATTTGGAGCAGTGGTAGTAAACGCGTTGCTGGCGGCCATCTCGTCTCACTACCATTGGCTTGCTGCACCGAGGGCAGAAGATATGGTTGCGAAGCAGGGCCTTGATACTCTTGCCCTGTTTTCCTCTACCTCTGCCCCTTTCCGCTATGAGAGCATCGGCTTTTTGCCATAGCTGCTCGCTGACAAGGGCCGGAACCTTAAAGGTGACCCACTCGTCCTTCGGCTTCGGCCGCAGCAGAGTCCTCTTGATCTCTGCAGTGATGTCTCCCAGTGGCCTATCGGGGTTCGGAATTCTGGCATTGGCGTTGTATGCGTGGTCCCCCGTGTAGCAATGACGATGAACAACATTAGCTACCCTAGCAGGCGACCACTTGCCTCCTTCCACCGCCAGTATGGCCATCTGGTTCAGCTTGTTGGCAACCCAGTAAAGACTGCGTCCATCGGCGCCAACCCAGGTGAAAATCTGGACCACAACCCATGCGGGACTCCCCAGAACAGGTGTCCCGTCAAAGTCGAGCTCGTTGACCTCCCACCAAGCCTTCTTAACGTGGACTCTGCCGTCTGTAGTTATCTCGGCGTCCCGGCAGTAGCGGTAGCCATAGGCGGCACGGCTTGCCGGCACCATGCCTTTGAGCACTCTCCCGATATTTCCAACTCGAGCGCTCTCTCTATTGGTCTTGACCCTAAGCCAGTTGGCTTGAGCCATGAACTGGCGGCCAGCAGTGCTTGCCCAATCGGTCCCACTTGGAGCATCACCAAATAGGAGCTTTATCCCATAGTGGCCGCATTCCCTCTCAAAATAGAGTTGGTGAAGCGGGTCGGCTGACAAGCGGCCCTGGTGGGTGAAGATGACCCCTGCTATCCGGCGTTTGGCTATCAGCTCTTTTCGCAGATAGGTCATATGCTTCCTATCGAGATACTCACTGCTCTCGTGGTCGACGAGGATATATTCCCTGGGCACCACCACACCCTGATCCTTTGCCATCCGGGCGCAGGTTAGTAGATACTCTGGGATTCTATTGTTCTGCGCCTGTTCCTCCAGGCTCTGGCGTACGTAGGCCGCCCACCAGCTAGCCTTCGTGAGGTCACAGCCCTCCACACCGAATCCCTCCTCGTAGCCTGCCGCTTTTGCCGCGATCCCTACCAACTTGTTCAATTCTTCCTGGCTTGCTAGTCCTGCCGTCTGAACTCCCATTTGCTACCTCCCTCTGAACAGCCATTGCCGGATATCACTGAGTGATTGTGTAGAGACGCTATTTTCATCTTCTCCTGATTCGATAACCAGGGTCGGCTCATTAGCAATGTCTTTGAATAGTTGCTTGAAGGCCTTTCTCGCTGCTTTCCGTATTGCTTTCCGTATCTGTGCCTCCGTTATGCTGTTCCCATCAGTGTTCATGACTGCCTCCCTTCATTGTTGGGCAATACCACCTACGTCACGTAGTCTACCATCGAATGTTGGAAGAGATCAGACTTTCGTCCAGAGAATAGCGCCCGTTATCCAGATATCGAAAATAGGTTCGTCGTGCGGTGGAATGGCGGTACGAGGGATGATTAGGCGCACAGCTGATCATGTGAGCTCCCCAGGTGTTTCTCTTTAGATTCAACTCCGGGTACTTTCCAAGCGCTATGTGGTAAAGCTCCGCTCCGGTGAACTCGTTGGTTCCCGTGTCTTGAACAAAACTTCTTGCGGCATCAAGCACGATGTCGAAAAGCGTCGTGCCGTGCTCCAGCGTTAGTCTCCTGGGAGCCTCCTCCTCAGGCTCCAGTTTCATGGCTATCGTCGTGTCGTTAACTATGATCCTTAGCGAATCACCCTCGATCCAAATAGTGCCCGTTACAGGGATATTGAAGGCCACTTGTCGCATTTGCCACCCCCATGTATGCTGTATGTAAAATACATTACCACTTTGCTAAGTGAATGTCAAGCCATAATGTTCAATGACGTCGATTACATGTATCCTACAATTGGTCGGCATGCTTTCACGTGACATTGTATTTCTTCAGGTACACTTTCAGGCTGGCACGTGCCAAAACAAATTTCGTACATCCAAAGAACGGGATGGCACGTGCCGCCGCGATTCTCGATGTAACCAAACGTCGAATTGGTAGCATCGTCGATATATCCAAGAGACTATGATCGTAGTCTTTTGGTAGCTACCAAATACCCATAACTAACAAATTTATTTTTTGAATGCGGCTAAGAACTGTGGCTGCGTCCCATAACTGGTGGAAATTCGATCTAGCCATATCCTACCCCTGT
>CAYVES010000074.1:0-10676 GCA_964449845.1 uncultured Dehalococcoidia bacterium | reverse complement strand
CCGTGACTGAAGTTCTCATGACCGGCAATAGCGCAATTGGAGAAGCAGCCATCAGGGCTGGCTGTCAGTGCTATTTTGGCTACCCCATTACCCCTCAGAATGAATTGACCGAATATATGGCCACCCACTTGAGCAGAAAGAAGGGCTGCTCTTTTATTCAGGCCGAAAGTGAGATTTCGGCAATAAATATGGTATACGGGGCCAGTGTGGCTGGGGCCAGGGCGATGACCTCCTCCTCCAGTCCTGGAATCAGCTTGAAGCAGGAAGGGATCTCTTATTTGGCAGCCTGCGAACTTCCGGCCGTTATTGTCAATATGTCCCGAGGCGGGCCGGGGTTGGGAAGCATATCTGCCTCTCAGTCAGACTACTTTCAGGCTACCCGGGGCGGAGGCCATGGAGATTACCGGACCATAGTTCTGGGGCCATCATCGGTACAGGAGTTGGCAGATCTCACCCACCGCGCATTTGACCTTGCCGACAAGTATCAAATCCCTGTAATTATTCTTGGAGATGGTATGCTGGGGCAGATGATGGAGCCAGTTGAATTCAAACACGAAGCCCCCGAAGAACTACCGATTAGAAGCCATGCATTAAGGGGGGCAAAAGGACGTCCAAGCAGAGTCATCAAGACCTTTACCTCAAAGCCGACCGAGCTGGAGGAGATAAACTGGAGTTTATTCCGAAGATACCAGTTGATCAAGAAAGGGGAGACTACTTGCGAGACCTTTCTGGTTGAAGATGCTGAGCTGGTAGTGGTTGCTTTTGGGATTGCCGCCCGCATTGCTAAAGGGGCAATCAAAAATGCACGGGCAAATGGCCTAAAAGTGGGAATGCTGAGGCCAATTACCCTCTGGCCATTTCCCACCGTACAACTTCAGGAGTTGGCCAAGAGGACAAAACATTTCCTCGTCTTCGAAATGAATATGGGCCAGATGATTGAGGATGTGCAACTGGCGTTGGAAGGCAAAGGGCAAATCCACTTTCACGGCAGGCCGGGAGGCGTAATCCCCACCCCCAGCGAGGTCTTTCGAATAGTCTCACGCCTCTATTATCAAAAGGGTTTGAAGTAGGGAAATGAAAAAGGTATACGCCCGCCCCAGGTCATTGAAAAGAAACCCTTTCCATTACTGCCCGGGATGCGGGCATTCCATTGTCCATAGGGTTATGACTGAGCTGATCGACGAGATGAATCTTCAAGATAGGATTATCGGTATCCCCCCGCCTGGGTGTTCCGTCTTTGCCTACCACTACTTTGATATAGATATGGCAGAATCGGCCCATGGTAGAGGGGCTGCCGTGGCTACTGGCATAAAGAGGGCATTTCCTGAGGCAATCGTATTTACCTATCAGGGGGATGGCGACCTTGCTGCCATCGGTACTGGCGAGACTATACATGCCGCCAATAGAGGGGAGAAGATAACCGCCATTTTCATCAACAACGCTGTCTACGGAATGACCGGCGGGCAGATGGCCCCAACTACCCTTTCAGACCAGAAGACTACCACTACCCCATACGGACGGGACGTAAAGATAGAGGGATATCCTGTCAAGATAAGCGAAATGCTGGCCTTGACTAAAGGTGCAGTGTATATCGAGCGGACCGCGGTGAATTCTCCGGCCAACATCCGAAAGACGAAAAGGGCCATCCGCAAGGCATTTCAAGCACAAATCGACGATCTTGGTTTTTCTCTGGTGGAGATACTCTCTCCCTGCCCCACCAACTGGAGGATGGATCCATTGGAATCGTGGCAGTGGATCGACAAAGTGATGACAAAGGAGTTCCCCTTAGGGGTAATAAAGGATATAACTGGAACAAAAGATGCTGATTAAGACGATTTTTGCCGGTTTTGGAGGTCAGGGTGTTCTCTCCATGGGCCTCAACCTGGCCCAGGCAGCAATGTTAGAGGCGAAAAACGTCACCTATCTACCCTCCTATGGCGCCGAGGTCCGCGGCGGCACTGCCAACTGCACGGTAGCCATATCAGATGAAGAGATTGCATCTCCAGTTGCTTCTTCTCCCGACTTTGTTGTTGCCATGAATCAACCTTCTCTGGTCAGATTTCAGAACCAGATTCAATCTGGAGGCCTGTTCTTCATCAATTCCTCTCTAATAGAAGCTGAAATCTCCAGGGGTGATATTGACATCGTCGAAGTCCCGGCAAGTAGTATAGCTGAGAAGTTGGGGAGTCCAAGATCTGCCAACATGGTGATGCTGGGGGCATTCACCAAGAAAAGCAACCTGGTTTCCCTTTCCAGCGTAATTGAAGCGCTGAGAAACACTCTAAAGAATAAGCGGAAGCTGATCGCTGTTAACAAAAAGGCCTTGATGGCAGGATACGATCTGTTCTAATCTGAGTTACGGGCGTCTACATATTCAGTCGGGAGTAACCTATGTGTGTAAAGCAGATTTCGGTCAGTCTGGAAAATGTGCCGGGGAAGTTCTTAGATGTGAGCGAACTTCTGGGAGCTGAAGGGATAAATATCAGGGCCATTTCAGTGGCTGACACATCCGACGTCAGTACCGTAAGATTTGTACCTGATGACCCCGAGAAAACCACAAATGTCTTGCGAAGCCACGGGTACTCTGTAAAGGAAACGGACGTGATAGCAGTAGAGGTCCCCGATCATCCCGGCGGACTTCAAGCCATACTTAAGCCCCTGAAGGGGACCGATATCAATGTCCATTATCTCTACCCCTATCTGGGCAGGGGAGAAAGCGGGCAGCCCATAATCATTGTGGGCGTGGACAAAACCCAAAAGGCGATAGAGGTTCTGAAAAAGAACTGGGTTCACACCTTCGGCAAAGAAATCTATGCCCTGTAACGCAGCCCTACCGCAACATTGGAGCTACATCGCCGACAGACACATCACATCGCTCGAGCCTACCGCTCGTTGAACGCCATCATATCAAGAGCATAGGGGTTCAACTGAGGCCCAGCGCTACTCGTACACCTTTTCCTCCACCTCCTCCGCTTCCTCAGCGTCGCCCTCCACGTCCCGACCCTCGTCGCCACGGGCCAGGAGGTCGCGGTAGTACTCGTGCTGGATGATAAGGTTCATCACCTCGTTGGTGCCCGTCCAGATCATGGCCAGCCTGGTATCGCGCAGTATGCGCTCGACGGGATATACGTTGGTATAGCCAATGCCGCCCATGATCTGCATGGCGTCATTCACCACCTCCCAGGCTATCTCAGTGGAGAACTTTTTGGCCTCGGAAACCATGCGCCGCGCAAGTCTGCGGTCGTGACCTTGCTCGATGGTTATCGCTGTAGCGTGCACCAGAGAGCTTGCGGCATCGATCTTGGTGATGCTGTCTGCTACCTTGAAGCTCACCGCCTGAAAGTCCCTGATCCTGCTGCCGAAGGCCTTTCTCTTGTCGCTGTAGCGGGCGGCGATCTCCAGTGCGCCGCGCGCGATGCCCAAGCTGCCGGCGGCAGTGGTCATCCTCTCCGGAATCATCATCCGGTAGAAGATCTCCCCACCCTGGCCCTCCCTTCCGATGATGCTCTCCTCGGGGACCCTGACATCGCGGAACAGTATCCTCCCTGCCCCACCTCCCCGCGTTCCCATGAGCCCGTAGATGTGCTTCACCTCCACCCCCATGTCCTTCTCCACCACAAACAGGCTCAGTGACTCGCGGCTGGGGGCCTCTGGGTTCGTCTTGGCGTAGACCAGAAAATAGTCCGCTCCTTCAGCGCCGACGACGAAGCGCTTCTGGCCTCTGAGCAAGTAATGGCTGCCGTTCTTAGTGGCGACAGTGGTGGCACCGAAGAAGTCAGATCCGCCGCGAGGCTCAGTCAGCGCCTCCGCGCAGCACAGCTTCGCCTGAAGGGTGGGCTGGAGGTATTTCCGCTTCTGCTCCTCGCTCCCGAACACCTGGAACGCCTCGCCACAGATGCTCACCAGCGAGTAAAGGCAGCCCAGAGATAGGGGCAGCGTCCCGCCCTCCTCGAGGGCAATTATCTCGTCCGACCAACTTAGCCCTCTGCCGCCGTACTCCGGGGAGAAACGGAGGCCAAGTAGCTTCCTCCCAGCGGCTTCCTCCAGGAATTGCCTGGGATACCTCACCTTGTCAGCGTCCATGTCCAGGAGTAGCTGACGTGGTATGGCCTTGACGAACTCCCTCACCTCGCTGCGCAGCTTCTTCTGGCTCTCGTTTAGCATTGCTTCAATCATGTCCATATCCTCCCCTCGTGGCCGTCTTGGACTCATTATAACTGTGCCTTTGCGGGACGCAAGGGGCTACTTCTCTCCGAGGTAGCCCCACTAGTATTCAAGCGCACGAAAGAAGTAGGATTGGGAATTGCAATGTTTGACAAGTGTGTTAAAATCCTATGCGAAACGAGGCAGTATAGTAAATATAGGTGAGCGTTTGCAGCCTTTCTTTTTGCCCCCAAGTGCCGCAAGGGTAGTATTGTATACCAACTATGATACATATGTTACGGGGGAATGAATCCATTGTCGGCGAGCGCCAAGGAAGGAGGTCAAGCAACTGATCACTTGAAGCTCCGAAAGGAGATGCTGAAGCAGAGCCATGTATGTGGCTTGGTGTTTTGCAGAAGGTGAAGCCCACAGTCCCTTTCAGCAAGCCATAATAAATAGAGGAGGTACATATCATGTTTTGTCCTAAGTGCGGAGCAGAGATTCCCGACGACAGCGTACAGTGCTCATCCTGCGGCGCCAAGATTTCTGGCGCGTCCGCAGGGCCTGGGGCGGCATCCATATTCACAATGCTGATCAAAGCCGACCCCGCAGGCGCTCTCACCCTAGTTGGCTCGTTCTTCATCATCCTGGGCGCGTTTCTGCCGTGGGCAACCGCTTACGGAACTTCTTTACTGGGCGTCATGATATCGGAAGGAGCGGTGCTCCTTCTTGTGGGAGTGCTCTTGCTGGCAGCACTGGTGCTTTCCCGCAGCGGCGCTGCTGGGGCATGGAACGTGGTCATGCTCCTGCTGAGTCTCCTCGCGCTGGCACTGATCTTCCAGACCATATGTGTGATAGGCGGCTTGTACTACCGCGGGGCTACTGAAGGAGCCGGTGTCTGGCTCACGATGGTCGGTGCGCTTGCAACCACGGCTGCCGCCTTGCTGGCGCTGTTTGGCGCCAAGAAATAGGTCCATCCGTGCTTCCTGTGCTCTTCGGGTACAACTGATCCCGGCCTGGCATGTAAATCAGCGGGGAGAGCAAAGAGTACAAGGGGAAGAAGTATGCGCTGTTCGGAATGCGGCTTTGATAACCCAGACGAGGTGAACTTCTGCACGAATTGCGGCACCAAGCTGGAAGCCACCGTACCACCGACAGCGCCTACAACTTCAGCAAAGTCTTGTCCTCAATGCGGCGCCCAGGTCAGACCAGAGGCAAGGTTCTGCGACCAGTGCGGGGCCAGCCTGATACTCGCCTGTCCCCAATGCGGCGCCGATGCCACTCCTGGCGAAAGGTTTTGCAGCCGGTGCGGGCACGACCTGGAGCAGGCGACCACTCCGGTCGCTTCCGCAACCCCTCAGGTTGTGCGAGCCTTCCCGCTGCCAAACGTAATAGCCGCCGGTGTCGGCGCCGTTATGATGCTGGTGTCGTTGGCAATTCCTTGGTACACGATAAGGCTCTGGGGATCGTCAGAGGATTGGGAAGCCAGCTTTCTGATGAATCCCGGCTGTGCCGGCCAAGGGTGCCCAGTCTGGGCTGGCTTCGGCCTTCCCGTGGTCCTCGTGATCGTATTCGCGTCGCTGGTGCTCCTTTCCGTCATCTTCTCCTTCGCCGCAAAGACGGCCACCAGGCCACTATGGGCTTCGCTCGGTAGCCTGTGCGCATTTTGTGTTGTAGGCAACGCCGTCTATATCCTTTGGTGGCTGCACGAAAATACCTACCCCGCCGAATGGATAAACATAGTCCAGGCCGGTTCCGCGCTAGCCTTCGTCGGCGCCCTGGTGGTGGCGTTCAGCGGCATCTTTGGCAGGAGCACGGCACAGGGCCAAACTTGAGCAATCAGGCATGATGGGTACTGCCTTGTGAGCGGGCGAACGGTGACGTATCACTAATCTACTGGACGAGTACATACATTGACTTTCACCCCAACTGAGTGTTACACTGAGCGCCAACCGCCAGGCCGTGGAGCTAAACGCCTGCGGGCAGAAGTCGGAGTAAGGAGGAAGAATCATGGCACTGAAATTCCCGTCCGATGAATGGGCCAAAGAATACGCCAAGCAGCTCAACGCCAGCGAGGCATACGAGAGGGCGGCCAAAGACTGGGAGGGGGACTTCGTCTTCACCGTTGAGGCTGACGACACCCTTGCCGAGACTGCCTATCTCTTCATCGGCCTCAATCACGGCAAGTGCACCGATACTGCATTGGTTGCCAGCGAGGACGAGCGGGAGACACAGTTCATCATCCGCGCCTCAGCTACCAACTGGCGCAAGGTCATCGAAGGGAAGTTGGACCCTATCCCGGGCATGATGACGCGCAAATTGAAATTGAAGGGTGACATGATGAAAGTCATGCGCTACCCCAAGGCAGCTAAAGAGATGGTCAACTGTGTCTCGCGTGTACCCACCGACTTCGGTGACTGACAGCAAGGACGGTGCAGAAAGGGTGTAGGACGGGCATAACTAGCAATTCGCCCTTCGTTACCTATCATCAGTCTTTCATCAGTCGTCTTTGATCGTCTATCAGAGGGAGGTTAACGAGATGTGGAACTTCGACTCACCGCGAATCGCCTTCGGTGAAGAGGCGCTGGATACCCTCGACGAGTTGGAGGGCCGGCGCGCCCTTGTCATAACCGACAAGCTAATCGTCCAACTGGGCCTGGTGGACAGGGTGAAGGCCCACCTTGACAGCGCCGGTATCGAAGTACACATATTCGATGAGGTCGAGCCCGAGCCCAGCGTGCAGACGGTGCAGCGCGGGGCAGAGGTAGCCTTGAAGGTCGAGCCTGACTGGATCATCGGCGTGGGCGGAGGCTCGCCAATGGATGCCGCCAAGGCCATCTGGGTACTCTACGAGTGGCCTGAACTGGAGCCAGCCGCCATCAGCCCGATCATGGAGCTGCGCCTGCGCCAGAAAGCGCGCCTCATCACCATACCCACCACCAGCGGCACCGGGGCCGAGGTCACCTGGGGCATCGTGCTGACTGATACCGAGGGGCAGCGCAAGATGGGGCTCGGGCATCGAGAGAACCACGCCGATATCGCTATCGTCGACCCCGAGATGGCAGCAGGGATGCCCCCCCAGTTGACCGCCGACACAGGCCTGGATGCGCTGACCCACGCCGTCGAAGGCTACACCTGCACCTGGCACACCGACATTACAGACGGCCTGTGCCTCAACGCCGCTCGCCTCGTCTTCCAGTATCTGCCCCGTGCCGTTGCCGACGGTTCCGACATGGAGGCGCGGGAGAGGATGCACAACGCCGCCACCTGCGGCGGCCTGGGCTTCGGCAATGCCATGGCCTCGATGGCTCACGCTATGGGCCACGTGCTGGGCGCGGTATTCCACGTGCCCCACGGTCGCGCCGTCGTTCTCTTCCTCCCCTATACCATCGAGTTCGCAGCCAGCGAAGAGGCGGAGCGGTTCGCGGAACTGGCCGCCTTCATCGGCTGCTCTACTGACGGAGGCGAGGAAGCAGCGCGCTCGCTAGCTGCGCACATCCGTGACTTATGCCGCCAAGTTGGCAACCCCACCAGCGTCGCCGAACTGGGCATCGCGCGCCAGGCCTACGAAGCGCAATTGGACAAGCTTGTGGACGATGCTTTCAACGACACGCAAATAATCACCGCTGTCCGTACCCCCTCCTACGAGGAACTGCGACAGCTTTTCCTCTACGCCTACGATGGCCGGCCGGTGGACTTCTAGAAGTTTCGGTGGAGGCATAGCGTCCTGCGCGCCTACATTGCTATAATTGTAATAAGTAAGAATAATGGAGGTAGAAATGTTTGGAGGCCATGGGAAGATTTTAAGGGTCAATCTATCGGAGTCCAAAGTTTCAGAAGAGGGAATTCCTGAAGATCTGTTTGACAAGTTCTTAACCGGTGCCGGGCTAGCAACCCATTATCTCTATCACGAGGTTCCCAAGGGGGCAGACCCGTTAGGCCCTGAAAATGAGCTTATACTTATGACTGGAGCAATAACCGGGGCTCAGGCTCCCAGCACCGGGAGATATACCTTGGTTTTCAAATCGCCATTGACCGGTATTTGGGCACAATCAAATGTGGGCGGCTTTTGGGGGGTAGACTTCAAGAAGACGGGCTTCGACGGAATCATTCTTCAAGGCATCTCACCAAAACCTGTTTACCTTGTAATTGAGGAAGGTAAAGCTGAGCTTAGAGATGCAAACCATCTGTGGGGCAAGAGCGTTTCCGAAACTACAAAGCTGATAAAGGAAGAGCTAGGGAAGAAGTTCGAAGTTGTTTCTATCGGAGTAGCTGGCGAGAATCAAGTTAGATATGCCAGCACTATCAGCGACCTCCACCGAGCCGCAGGAAGATGTGGCGGCGGAGCTGTAATGGGCTCGAAGCGATTGAAAGCAATTGCCGTGCGTGGGACAATGCCAGTCAAAGTGGCAAACCCAAAGGCTTTTGCCGAGGTAGCAAAGAAACAGTTTGAGCTAGTTGAGGAGTCTTTGCTGAAAGTAGCATTAGAGACATTTGGCACGAACGCCGTCATTGATATGGTGAATGAAAAAGGTGGATTCCCTACAAGAAACTGGCAAACTGGTGTCTTTCCAAACCTAGAGGAAATAAACGCGGAAGCCCTTAGTGAAAAGGTTCTTGTAGAGTCCTTGGGATGCTTTGCTTGCCCAATCAAGTGTGGAAGACGAAGTGAAATCAGGACGGGGAAATACAAGGGTGCCAAGGGAGAAGGACCGGAGTACGAAAGCGTGGGAACCCTCGGTGGTCAGTGCCAGGTCACTGATATGGAAGCGATTACAAAGGCGCATTACCTTTGCGATGATTATGGCCTCGATACGATCTCGACAGGAAGTACGATTGCTTTCGCTATGGAATGCTATGAGAGGGGAATACTGACCAAATCGGATACAGATGGATTGGAGCTCAGATTTGGTGACGCTGACATTGTAGTAGAGCTAGTACACAAGATAGCCAAAAGAGAGGGTATCGGTGATCTCCTGGCTGAGGGAACGAGAAGGATGTCCCAGAAGTTGGGCAAGGGAAGCGAAAAATTTGCTATGAATGTCAAGGGCTTAGAGCTTCCAGCCTACGATTCTAGAGCAGTTCAGATAACCGGGCTAGCATATGCTGTTGCCAACAGGGGTGGTGACCATGTTACAGCCTATATACAAGGCCCGACCTTTTTTGATATTCCGTTCCTTTGTATTCCAGATAGCAAGATTGAGGATGTATTTGTGGCCGATCCTGGTGAGGTTCACATCTTGGTGGACCTAGAGAACGTCATGACTGCGCTTGATACACTTGGGGCATGCAAGTTCATGGGATTCTGTGTGGCTTCAGAGGAGTGGATAGAGTTGGTGGAACAACTTCTCGGTCGGAAATTCACCTATGATGATATGGTGAAGCTTGGCGAGCGGGCCTACAACCTTGCCAGGGTCTTTAGTGTAAGGGAAGGATTGACCAGAGCTGATGATACTTTGCCTCCCCGACTGTTGGAGGACCCACTGCCCGAGGGGCCAGCGGCAGGTAAGGTGAATGAGAATCTGCCTGCGATGTTAGATAAATACTATGAGCTGCGAGGATGGGATAAGGCCACCGGGAAGCCCACCCCGGAGAAGCTCAAGGAATTGGGTTTGGAAGAGTATATCCCTGATATCTGGGGGAAATAGGAAGGACTGTTATGGTAGAGAAGATAAAGGGAAGCGACAAGCCCTGGCTCAAGAGTTATAAGCTGGGGCCGTATCCGTTGAAGAAGACTCTGGAGCCATATCCCAAGATACCGGTGTACAAGTTCTTGGATGATTCGGCGGATGCATATCCTGGCCAGGTCGCTGTTGAGTACCTGGGAAAGAGAATAAGGTACAACGAGCTAAAGGTATATGTAGACAAGCTGGCAAATGCCCTTGCAGGGCTGGGGGTGAAGAAAGGTGACAAAGTGGCGACAATTCTCCCAAACTGCCCACAGTTTATCATGACCGATTTCGCTGTATCGAAAGCGGGCGCTGCCCTTGTTCCCTGCAGTACACTTCATAGGGTGCTCGACCTGGAATATGAGATAGGCGAATCAGGAGCAGAGACGGTGGTCTGTTCAGATGAGGCCCTCAGTCTGGTCAATTCAATAAAAGACAAGACCAAACTTAGGAATGTAATAGTCACGTCACCTATGGACTACGCTGAACAGGAGCCAGATGTAAAAGAAGTACCTGGTGCCTATCAGTTCAAAGACCTCATAGCGGAGCATGAACCACGTCCTCCGCAGGTTGACATCGATCCGGTGGAGGATCTAGCGTATCTCCAGTTCACCGGTGGTTCTACAGGAGTACCGAAAGGTGTGATGACAACCCATTATAGTAGGGCCTGCAATGTCAGGCAGATGATATGGGTACTCGAACCTTTGTGGCCAGGGCTCAAGGGAAAGGCCGCTGCGGAGGTGGTTGTTCCCTTGTTCCACGCATATGGACATATGGCGATGCTGGGTAGCATCGCGTTGGGCATGCGAATTCTATTGGTTTCTGACCCTAGAGACATCGATCAGATCATAAGACTTATGAAAG
>CAYVES010000073.1:0-10726 GCA_964449845.1 uncultured Dehalococcoidia bacterium | reverse complement strand
TGAGCACCGGCGCCTCGTAGGAAAAATCGAATCTGAAGTGGTCCGGAGCCACCAGCGAGCCCATCTGATGCACGTGGCTGCCCAGGACCCGGCGCAGGGCAGCCTGAAGGAGATGGGTGGCCGTATGGTTGCCAGCGATGTCGAGCCGGCGTTTTTCGTCTACTCTAGCCTCGACAACGTCATTTACCGATATTGTGCCTTCAACTACCTTCCCAAGATGGACTACAAGCTCGCTGTCGCCCCTTGTCTCCCTCACCGTATTCTCCACCTCGACTCTGCCTTTCTCACCCCGAATTTCCCCGGTGTCACCCACCTGACCACCCATTTCACCGTAGAAGGGAGTCTCACGTAATATGACCCCTACAGGTTCACCTTCAGACACAGTGTCTACTCTGTCTTTCGGCCATTCGCCCCTAGGAAGCAAGACTATAACAGATGACTTATTTTTAAACGTTTTGTAGCCAACAAAATTGGTGCTACCAGGAGTATAGGTGACTGAACTGGTAACCTGCACGCCAACCGCCGCACTTGAAGCGAATTTATGTACCGCCCGCGCCCGCTCCCGCTGCCGCTCCATCTCTTTCTCAAAGCCTTCCAAGTCGGCTGCTAGCCCGTTTTCAGCAGCGACCTCCGCAGTTAGCTCCGGAGGAAACCCGTAGGTGTCGTAAAGCCGGAATACCTCGTCGCCAGCGACCATTCCTCCCTTAGCTTGTCGCATGATGTCACCGAATATTCTTAAGCCTGTGCCAAGGGTCTCGGCGAATCTTGCCTCCTCCATATCGATAGCTTTCATGATGCGGTCACGGTTAGTCGCCAATTCTGGGTAGACGTGTTCCATCCTGGCAATGGCCACCTCTGCAATCTGACCAAGGAAGGCCTTCTCCAGGCCCAGCTTCCTGCCGAAGATGACCGAGCGCCTGAGCACCCGCCGCAGCACATAGCCCCGCCCCTCGTTGGAAGGGATAACCCTATCGGCTATGAGAAAGGTCGCCGCCCGGGCGTGCTCGGCCACTATCCTGATCAGCCGATCCGTTTCCTCATCCTCCCCATACCCACGCTTCGTCAGCTCGGAGACCCGCTGTACGATGGGAGCAAAGAGGTCGGTTTCGTAAAAGGAGCGCTTGCCCTGGAGCACCGCCGCCGTCCGTTCCAGCCCCATCCCGGTGTCGATATTCTTCCTCGGCAGCGGCGTACGCTTGCCTTCCGAGTCTTGAAAGTACTCCGTAAACACCAGGTTCCAGATTTCGAGGAAACGCCCACAGTCGCAGCCAGGCGAACAATCAGGCCCACAACCGTACTCCTTGCCATAATCGTAGTGAATCTCGCTGCAAGGCCCGCAGGGACCGGTCTCTCCCGCAGGGCCCCAGAAATTGTCCTTCTCCCCATAACGGCCTATGCGTTCCGCTGCTACCCCCACATCCCGCCAGTAGCCAAAGGACTCATCGTCGTCCAGGAATATGGTAATCCACAGTTTCTCCTTAGGAAGCTTGAGCCAATCGATGACAAACTCCCAGGCCCAGGCAATCGCCTCCTTCTTGAAATAATCGCCGATGCTGAAATTGCCCAGCATCTCGAAGAAGGTCAGGTGCTTGAGATTGCCTACCGATTCCATGTCAGTGGTGCGGAAGCACTTCTGACACGATGCCAGCCTTGGCGAGGGGGGAACTGCCTCTCCTGTGAAATAAGGCTTGAACTGGACCATGCCGGCGCTGGTCAAAAGGAGCGTGGGATCCCCCAGAGGGACAAGGGACGAGCCGGGAACAATCTTGTGCCCCTTCCGCTCAAAAAAAAGGAGAAACTTCTCCCTAAGTTCATCGCCGGTCATGTTCTCTCCAGAAAAGTCTATTTTCCTTGTACATTTTGCGATTTTAGACCAACTACAGCTACATGTCAATTTGAGAGAACCAGGCGGCATCTGGTTGACAACCCAACAGGGTTATGCTAAATTTCAGCCATGCTGTCCCCCTCTAAGCATAATCAAGCCGGTGCCTATCTCATTGAGTTATGTCAAGAGTTGCTCGCCGAGAGGCGACTTATCCAGATCAGTAATCGAGGTCCTGTTGATTATCGCGTGGGCAAAGACGAGACACTGCAGCTAAATCGGGGCAGCGGCGGGGTTGTGACCGCCCTCAGCGCCATCAGCAAATACGTAGAGCTTACCTGGATCGCCAGCGCTATGGGGGAGGGAGACCGCAGGGTTGCCGCCGCGCAGGATGGACGCTTCCAAGTCCAGCTCCCAGGGCAGAGGCTGTATCTTCGATTCGTCACCTCCCCCAGGAACGTCTACCACAAGTATTACAACCTGTTCTGCAATCCCCTGCTTTGGTTCCTCCAGCATTACATGTGGAATTCACCCTATACCCCCAACTTCGATGCCAAGGTCTACGATGCATGGGAGAACGGGTATGTTACAGTTAACAGGGCCTTCGCCGAGGCTGCTATCGCCGAAGCAGCGAACGACAGGGTGCCCCCCTTCGTAATGATCCATGACTACCAACTTTACCTGGTCGGTGGCTATATTCGCCGCCACATGCCACAAGCCATCCTGCAGCATTTCATCCATATCCCATGGCCTTCCTCCAGCTACTGGCATCTTTTCCCCCAAATGATGCGCAAGGCGATCCTAGAAAGCCTCTGTGCCGTCGACATCGTGGGTTTGCAGACCAAACGCGATGTGCACCACTTCTTGCACAGCTGCGAGGTGTTCCTGGACGAGGCTGAGGTCGATTATGAGAGCGACACTATAGCCCTGGGGGGTCATCAGACCAGGGTCGCTTCCTATCCCGTATCCATAGATGTCGCTGCACTGCAGCGACATGTGCGTTCGCCCAGGGTTCGCGATTATGAAGAAAAGCTACGCGCCCACCTTGGGGAACAGACTATCGTCAGGGTCGACCGGGCAGAGCCTAGCAAGAATATCATCCGCGGCCTAAAAGCCTTCGATATACTACTGGAGCGCTATCCTCATTTGTTGAACAGAGTCAAGCTAATGTGCTTCTTGGTTCCCTCCCGATCTGGGATAAAACAGTATCAAAGATACACGCAAGATATATTCGACTACGTGGAGGCAATCAACACCAAATACGGAAACGAGGGGTGGCAGCCAATAAAGGTATTCTTCGAGAATAACTATGCTCAGGCAATAGCAGGCATGCGCCTCTGCGACGTGCTCCTGGTGAACCCTGTGATCGACGGCATGAACCTGGTAGCCAAGGAGGGGCCCGTCGCCAGCGCCAACAATAGCGTCCTGATCCTATCGGAGTCCGCTGGTGCCCATGAGCAACTAGGAGAGCACGTCATATCAATAGCACCAGCAGACGTGGAAGGAACAACCCGAGCGCTGCATCAAGCACTGACTATGGATGCAGCAGAGAGAAAACAACGAGCCGAGGCATTGAAGAAAGCGATTGAAGAGGAAGACATCACGAGGTGGCTCTACCACCAGTTCCAGGATCTCAGGAAGCTGGCCTGCCAACTACCTCTGCTACTACCTGTCTAAGAAACCGCTCGACATCACCCACCCCATTGACGGTAAAATCCGCTTGCCTCGCAACCTGGGGGACCGTCTCCTCCCCTATGATCCCTATGGCGATCCCTTTGAAGGGCAGACCTTCTTGGTGAAAGGCAACGAAGACATCGACATCGGTCAGGTCATCACCCAAATAAATCGCCCCACGCAGGTGGTGCTCTTCTATCAAGAAGAAAACGGCAGTCCCTTTGCTCACTTCCAGCGCCGGCCTGAGCTCGACCGCCATTTTCCCCAGGCTGACTCTCAGATTGCCAGCTTTGGCCAATCCACCCACCGCCGAGAGAATGGCTTTCAGCGCAGCTTCGTGATCGCGGCAGCGACGGTAGTGGATAGAGGCAGTGGGACCCTTATTCTCAAGAATAATCCCTTCGATAGAGACGAGTTCACCGAGCCCATCGAGCACCGCCTTAATCTTGGCAGGGTAATCTCCCACCCCGGGCACAAGCTCAACGCGCCCACCAACCCACCTCTCATACCCGTGATTGCCAATGTAGACCATCTCATCGATGCCCACCATTTCCCTCGCCTCAGCGGCCGGTCTTCCTGATACCGCAACCACCACCGCCAGATGTTTAGCCAGGGTGGCCAGGCTCTCGCGGCAGACAGGTGAAACACGCGCCTCCGCAGGAGACGGCGCAAGCTCGCTGATAGTGCCGTCGATATCGGTGAAAAGGCCAAAGGGAGCTAGCGATAGCAGCTCCCGTACCGAATCGAGATGGTCGAAGAGATAAGGCATGTCTTTCTTCAAGAACACCGAAATTATATCCTAAATGTAAAACGCATTAAACAGTGGTGCGTGAACCATAGTCAATTACCAAATCATAGGCGCTATCGGCACCGTAGCGTTGCCACTCCGGTGGCAACGAATTCTTCGTCGTGACAGGAGCAGCCCTGCGTCGCCACTCCGGTGGCAATGGATTCTTCGTCGTGACAGGAGCAGCCCTGCGTCGCCACTCCGGTGGCAACGGATTCTTCGTCGTGACAGGAGCAGCCCTGTGTCGCCACTCCTGTGCCAACGGATTCTTCGTCGTGACAGGAGTCACAACGCTACAGGGCTTTTGAATTTGTTTAGTACTTCGAAATTAGTATTTGGAATTTGCCTACGTACCATGCGCAAGTATTTGTCTCGGGGGGCCTTTCGCCACCACCTCAGGGTCAAGCATGATGTCCGACAGCGGTTTTCCGTAGTTCTCTAGCTCTTCTGCCTTCATTCCCCTCCATCCAACTCTTGTCTTAACACACTAGTGGATTGCCATATTCTACTGCGATAGGTATACTATCGCAAGCAGTCGGATTCGGGCACAGTCACGCTGGCTAACGTCCGAAATCTTGGCAGGAGGCGAGAATGCCAAAGGCGAGGGTCAATGGTATCGACCTGTACTATCGAGTCCGTGGAGATGGGCCTCCCCTGCTAATGATACAGGGATTCGGCGGGGGACATGAAGCCTGGTTCTTTCAGACTCGCGCTTTCAAGAACCACTACCGGGTAGTCGTTTTTGACAACAGGGGCATCGGCAAAACAGACAGGTCTCCTGTTCCCTACACAGTGAAGACTATGGCTGATGATGCCGTCGGCTTACTAGACCATCTCGAAATTGATAGGGCTCATATACTGGGGATGTCTCTCGGAGGCATTGTTGCACAAGAGATTGCGATAAACTACCCGGAAAGGGTGAGTAAGCTGGTGCTGGCGTGCACCTCGACTGGAGAGGGAGAGATTGGCGATTTTCATCCAGAGATGCTCAACGCTCTTGGTATCGAGGACGCTGATACCCAGCCTGACCTTAGAAGTCTGGACTTTCATAACACTGTAGCCAGTATTGCGTCACTTGCCTTCAACAGAAGGCTCTACAGGACAATGCTGGTTCCGCTGACTAAGTTTCAAATGAAACGCATAGGCGTCGAAGGGCATCTTGAGCAGATGGAGGCCGTCGTAGGCCACAGCACAGGCGACAGGCTACACCTGATCCAAGCTCCGACCCTGGTGCTCACTGGAACCGATGATAGAATCATCCCGCCTCGTTCCTCAGAGGAGATAGCCAGCAGAATACCCAACGCCAAGCTAGTTAAGGTTCACAGTGGGTCACACGCATTCTTCTTGGAAATGAGGGGCAGATTCAACAGAGAGGTTCTGGCGTTTTTGGCTGAGGGTTGAACCAGTTGTCAACGCCCCTATATCGCCAGATTCTGTTTCTTGGTATGACTGCAGGTACCCTCAGCCTAAGCAATCCGCCAGTCCTTGTAGCCTTGACGAATGACAGCCAGGTATTCCTGTGAAGGTTGCGTCTCCTCGGCCTGTTCCCGTTTGATGTAGGTTACTGCTTCCACTGCTTCACCATCCTCTCCAAACACCAGCACATTCAATCGGTCATAGACAGCGGGGAAACCTTCGTGCTGGTCAAGCACACTCAAGCATCTGTCTGATATTTCATAGACGGCTCCGCTAACCTTATCATCTCTGGACGGCCTGATAGTTGCAACTCCGCCACGCCATTTTCTTGACCACCCTGTGAATATCAACTTGTAATTGGGGAGGGTGGCGGGGAATAGGGGTTTGCAGTCGGGGCACCGTTCCGACATCTGCTTCTTGCTGAGATTGGAGGCGTAGGCGAAGTAGTACATTCAGCTCTCTCCAAACCCGCCTGGCAGGGCTATAGCTGATCCCTCGGCCGATACTGCAGTGCCTCGGCGATACAACGTCGGATGCGCCAAAAATGAACCGCTGTTTACACTCGTAACGAGCCTTCACCCAGAACCAATAAAGGTCTAGCCAATTATAGCCATCTGAGTTCTGGTCTACAAGTTGACGCGGGGATTGGCATTCCGCACGGTTGGCCCTGCAGAGTGCAATTACAAAATTGGAATTGAGTGTGAGGGTTGGGCAGGTTAGGTGGACTTCCCCCTTACTCCTGTTTGGGAGATTTTGCTCAAGAGGTGAACTCACCTCTACTTAAGTGCTCAGGTAGACTGCCTGCAAGTGGTGCTGCGGACGCGAGCGAAGTACTTCTGATCCGATTCATGATGGCAGTGCTTGTACTTCCTCCCACTGCCACACCAGCAGGGGTCATTGCGGCCGAGATGAAGGGCGTATTCAGGGGGGCGACGAAAGAGCTTATTCAGGAAACCCATTGATGGTCTTATTCCTTACCACTTGTTTAATGCAAATTAAACCGCGAACAGTTCGCTCAAATTCCAACCAAATTTCCAGCTCACTGGCTAGAGTATAGCATTCTACTATCTCGAGGGCAACCCACTGAAATCATGCAAGCCCCATTCACCGTTCGCTCTCTCCAAATCCGCCTAGCTGGCTGGGCTATAGCTGGTCCCTCGGCCGATACTGCAGTGCCTCAGCGAGATGGCTGGCAGCGATAGTCTCAGCAGCGGCCAGATCGGCGATGGTGCGAGCCAGCTTCAGGATGCGGTGGAAGGCGCGTGCCGAAAGATGTAGCTGGTTCATCGCCGCCTGTAGCAGGCTTTGCGCAGAAGGCTCCACCTGGCAGAACTCACGCACCTCCAAGGGGGTCATGTCGGCATTGCAAACAAGCCTGGTACCCTTGAGGCGTTGCTGCTGGATCGAGCGTGCTTGCTCAACCCGCTGCCTCACCATCTCTGAGCCCTCACCCATGCGGTCGTCAGCGAGTTTGTCGTAATCAACACGGGGAACCTCAGCGAAGATATCGATGCGGTCAAGCAGTGGCCCGCTGATGCGCTTCTGGTATCGAGAGACCATCATCGGGGAACAGGTGCATTCCTTGACCGGATCGCCGTAATATCCACAGGGGCAGGGGTTCATCGCCCCCACCAGCATGAAGTTTGCGGGAAAGGTGACACTGCCCTGAGCCCTACTGATTGTCACCACTCTATCCTCCAAAGGTTGACGCAGAACCTCGAGGTCGGCATGTCCGAATTCGGGAAGCTCGTCGAGAAAGAGAACACCCCGGTGGCTGAGGCTTATCTCACCAGGCCTTGGCCAGCGGCCACCGCCGACAAGCCCGGCATGCGATATGGTATAGTGTGGTGCCCGAAACGGGCGCTGCCTGATGAGCGGCGTATCCTGGGGAAGAAGCCCGCTCACGCTATAGACCTTGGTCACCTCCAATGCCTCTTCAATGTCCATTTGGGGTAAGATGGAAGGCAGCGACCGGGCAAGCAGCGTCTTGCCGGCGCCCGGTGGCCCGCTCATGACCACGTTATGCCCCCCAGCAGCGGCTACCTCCAATGCCCGCTTCACATGCTCCTGTCCCTTGATGAGGGCAAGATCGGTAGTCGGCCACGGCGCTTTCCCCACCTCACCCGCAATCTCCTCTTCAATATAGCTGGAGATGGCCGCTTCGCCACGGAGGTGACCAACCAATTGGGACAAGGAGGACACAGGAATAATACTCACGCCTTGCACCAGCGAGGCCTCTCTGGCATCAGCAGCAGGGACGAAAACCGTCGCGATTTCCCTCTCCTTGGCAAGATCGACCATAGAGATAATGCCTTGAGTGTGCCGCAGGCCGCCATCCAGGGAGAGTTCGCCGAGGAAAAGCATCTGGGAGGTATCAACCGAGATCTGCTCCGAACTGAGCAGTACACCAACCGCGATGGGAAGATCATAGGCAGGGCCAGCTTTCTTGAGGTCAGCGGGGGCAAGGTTTACCGTTATCCGCTTCATGGGAAACTGGCACCCTGAGTTCCTGATGGCGGAGCGAACCCTTTCTCTAGCCTCCTGTACCGCGGTATCGGGCAGTCCAACGATAGTCATTGAGGGTAACCCACTCGAAATATCAACCTCTACTTCAACCTCTTGAGCATCAAGGCCTACTACCGCAGCAGTTTTCACCTTCGCTAACATACCACTGGCTATACCTTCTACATATTTCGGGCCTCATTATAGCAGTCAGAATCCCGTGGTACAAATAAGAAATCCCCCTGAATCCCCCTTTGCGAAAGGGGGACTTTATTGGACAGTTGTATACTTAAGGCTTGAGTTTTCCCCCTGAGAGTGCCTTCCTCATATACCGAATTGGCCATAGTTGATCTCATAACTCCTTGACGCCCTCACTCCACAGAGATAGAATGCTCAGGAGAATAGAGAGGGAGAGACTTCGATGAAGAGAACCAGGATTTGCGAGCTTTTGGGAATTGAGTATCCCATAATCCAGGCGCCGATGAACTGGATTACTGGTGCCAACCTAGCGGCAGCCGTTTCCAACGCCGGCGCGCTGGGCACTATCGGCCCGAATGCAGGAGCAACAACCATTACACAGGATGTCACCTTGACTGGGGAGCGGCTGCGAAATGAGATTAGAAAAGCGAAAACCCTCACCAAAAAGCCGTTTGCCGTAAATTTCCCCATTGGTTTTGGAGAACTCAGGTCATTCGCTGATAGATGTATCGAGGTAGCGCTTGAAGAAGGCATAGCGGTGGCTATAGTCTCGATGGGAAGCCCAGAGGTTTATACCAGACGCCTAAAGCAAGCTGGAGTGAGGGTTCTTCATATCGTGGCCTCGGTGAGACATGCAAGGAAAGCAGAAGGAGCAGGAGTCGATGCAGTCGTGGCTCAAGGATATGAGGCCGGTGGGCACAGCGGAGCGGACCAGTTGCCGACGTTGGTCCTTGTTCCTCAAGTAGTTGACGCAGTGAGCATACCGGTAATCGCAGCCGGGGGCATCGTTGACGCCAGGGGAGTCGTCGCCGCCCTGGCCCTGGGCGCGGAAGGTGTCTATATGGGGACAAGGTTCGTTGCCGCCCATGAATGCGACGCCCACCCCGATATGAAGCAGGCCGTAGTTAGCGCAAACGACACCAGCACAGTCTCATGGGGCAGAAAGCTGGGTGTGGGGATGGGCAGGTCACTTAAGAATGAGTTCACCACGAAGTACCTGGAAATGGAGACCAGCGGTACTTCAGTTGAAGACCTGGGCTCTCTTGTTCTCGCTCACCCCATGATGAACTCGCTGGTGCTGGGCGACCTGGTTAACTCGGAAGCACCCTGCGGCGCCGCTGCTGGAATGATTAAGGGGATCGTGAGCGCGAGAGAGATTGTCGAAAGCATAGCAGCTGAAGTGTCCGAGATCTTGGCGAAGCTGAAATAAATAGGAATTGGCACAGGACCCCTATTAGCAACGCGTGACCACCTGCAAAAAGGGGCTACAATCCAACTATCTGTGCCTAATCGCGAAGGAAATCACAGAAAAGGTGCTTCAAACTATTGACCACTGCTATCGCCTTGTGTTACAATCCAGAGTGGCTACGAGTAGTTGGCCGTAGAGAGGTAAGGAACTGCGCGTGCGCTTGCGTGTCAGCCTAAGGGAGGTATGTTAGGGATGTCTGGTAGATGACATCCCCTTTTTTATTCTCCATCTGCTAACTCTGCTAACAAGGAGGAATAATGGAACTAAGCCGTAGAGAGTTTCTCAAAGCAAGTGGGGCAGGGATGGGTGGCCTGGTTCTGCTTGGAACCATGGGTTCCGATGGCAAGAACATCCCCAAGGCCATCCCGCTGAAAAAGCAGCCTCGAGGCGAGTCCTACACTATCTGCTGTTACTGTGCCGTCGGCTGTGGCGCCCTCGTGACCGCCGATACAGGCAAGGTGATAAACGTCGAGGGGAATCCGGACCATCCCATCAACGAGGGTACGCTGTGCTCCAAGGGCCAGGCGCTGGCCCAGTTTCGTACCGTTGACGGGAAGGACAACCCAAGGCGCTTGACCAAACCTCTTTACCGCGGAGAGGGAGGAACCGAGTGGCAGGAGGTAGAATGGGATTGGGCCATCAACGAAATCGCAAAGAAGATAAAGAAGACCCGGGACGACAACTGGCTATCGACGGTAGATGTCGGGGGCACCAAGTACCCGGTTAACCGCACCGATGCCATTGCCAACTTCGGTGGTGGCGAGCTGGACAATGAGGAGTGTTACCTCCTGGTCAAGATGTGCAGGGCCCTCGGGCTGGTGTATATCGAACACTGCGCCCGTATATGACACTCCGCTACTGTAGCGGCTCTGGTAGAGTCGTTCGGCAGGGGAGCAATGACCAACCACTGGATTGACATCAGGAACGCTGACCGCATCATGATTATCGGATCGAATGCGGCGGAGAACCACCCCATCTCCTTCAAGTGGGTCACCGAGGCAAAGGAGCGCGGAGGGAAGCTCATCAGCGTTGACCCGCGTTTCACACGCACCTCATCCAAGGCCGACATCTATGCCCC
>CAYVES010000072.1:0-10866 GCA_964449845.1 uncultured Dehalococcoidia bacterium | reverse complement strand
TTAAATTTTAGTCACCAGGTGACTGACAAAAGCGGCCAGGTTTCTCTTTGCCGGCCGCGTGTTTCTGAAGAGGGTGAACACATTCATCAGATAGTGGGGATGCAGAAGGAAACAAAGCACCGCCTTTTTCCAGAGCAATTTGCCATCAGAGGCCAGAATCTGGTCGAAAGGCTGTACGCCATCCTGGATTGTGTCCGAAATGGAGCGAATGGCTATGAAAGAAATCTGCCGGGCTGAGGCTATTCTGGCGATCCAGTAGCTTTCCATATCTACGATATACGCATGGAAGGTTTCGCCCAACTCCTGCATCTTTTGGGGACTGGAATCCAGTTGCAACACTGTGACACCGCTGTCAAGACAGAAGCGGGTTGCCCTGTCCCCAGGTCCCTGTGATGCCAGAGAAAGCAGATTGGCATCGGGAGCACATGGTTCTACCCCCTGTTCTTCCTGTTCCAATCCAGGTGCACAATGCAGTGTTGAGCATACAACGACATCGCCAATCTTCAGCTCTGGAGTCAGTGCCCCTGCAAAGCCAATGGAGATTATTGCAGTAACAGGATAGCGCTCCAGAATGAACTGCGTTGCATTCTCAGCTCGCTCCTTGCCCATCCCGGTTTGTACCAGCAGGGTGTCTCTGTTTTTGAATTTACCACGGTACAGCCTGCAAACCGGGCTGGCGACTGCTTCATCGATGACCATCTCTCTCCGCAGGTCTACTATCTCCTGCCCAAATGCACCCAGTATAGCCAGCATCAACACCTCCGGGCGAGCATGAGTTACCAGTCTTATGCCAGTATTATCCAAGTTTGTCAAGTACACGCGGTGAAAGGAAACTATGACTCATACAGGCTCATGCTGCGACCTCACGACTTTGGTGACCACATTCCTTGGAGCAACTCTGGCAAACAACGGCGCAAACTTGTATTCCAGACCAGGAATAACAATGACCTTCCCTCTTTTCAAAGCTTTGTAGCCAGCTTCAGCAACCGCGGCAGCATCCATCATTTTACGCTTGGCAATTCTGGATTTCTCCATATGTGCCCTCTTAAAGAATTCAGTTCTTGCCAGACCAGGACAAAGGCAGGTAACACTGACACCAGTTCCCTGCAGTTCGTTTGCCAGAGCCTCGGAAAAATGCAAGACCAAAGACTTGGTGGCGCAATAGACAGACTCCAGTGGAGAGGATAGAAAAGAGCACACGGAAGCTACGTTCAATATGCCGCCTGACCCATTGTCTACCATTCCTTGTAGGAAGAGTTTGGTCAAATGTATCAGTGAGGTAGCGTTCACCTGAATCATTCTTAGTTCTTCTTGTAGGTCTGTTTCGGAAAACATGCCGTAGACGCCAAAACCTGCATTGTTGACAAGTACATCTACCTTGATGGCTTCCTTTTCAAGCTCAGAAAATACCTCTTGTGGCGCTTTGGGATCAGATAAGTCTTTAGGCAGAACCATCACACTCGCTCCATATTCGTCCTCAATCTGCGTCTTCAACTCCTCCAGTCTGTGTTGACTCCTTGCCACTACTACCAGGTTCTTACCGTCGTTCGCAAACAGCTTTGCAAGCTCATAACCGATTCCACTAGAAGCTCCTGTTATCAAAGCATACCTCTCTGCGCTACCTATCATAGACTATCCTCCTGTCACCTCTTGCGAGAATCATTGGTTGATAAGTATACTACCACACTAAATCAATAATCCAGCACTGTGAAGGGAGAAGGCAGGTATGTCAGTGGAGCAAAACAAGGCCATTGCCCATCGCATTGTCGAGGAGTGCCCTAACAAGGGGGATTCAGGAGTAGTGGATGAGTTGTTTGCCGCCTGCCTCGTTTCATCATCTTGCGCCCCTGGTATGGCGCAGTTCTCGCATCTCTATGTTTTTGGCACGCCTACTCAACTTCTGCTCATGAAGTTCGAGTTTGGCCTGTTGGATATTCCAACTTCTTGACCCTGACCTCGAACTGCGTTCGGAATTGGGTGGCAGTTTCCTGCTGTCGGAGGTTTTCGATTTCTTGCAGAGTATCATGGAGAATTTCATAGCAACCCTCCTTATCAATCATCCAAGCGTCTATCTCGCGCCCTACGCCTCCTGCCATTTCTGCACGTTCCTTGGCTGCGTAGGCGATTCGCAGTGTCTCTGACACCGATAATGATGGCTTGAATCCTACTTCGGCTCTTGCATCCTCTATCAATTCTGGCTCATGTACAGTCCCTGCTGATAGCACTAGCGCATTCGAGGAAAGCCATTCAAACTTGGGTCCGTGCTCAAACGCTAGACTGTCGTCTGCCGTTGCAACCATCCTATCCGACACAAGGATCACTTTCGTTCTATCCTCACACAAGGCGGCAACAAGCTGAGTCATAAGCCTCCTCCTCTCCTCCTCTTTGCGCCCTTTCTATCCATAGGATATCACCTTTGCCAAGAGGAGTGTATAATTAGCTTGGTGGGAGCCTCCTACGTAAACAGGAGGTCTAACGCCTTGCCAGAAACTGCGTTTAGACTTCTGGCTGCTGCTGTACTCTGGTACGCAGCATTTGAGGTCGCGTCGCTCGATTCGAGTCTACAAGCAAGATCCCGTGCGGCGCGAAATGCTGGCGAGGCTAATCGACATAGCCCGCTACGCGCCTTCCTGACATAATTCACAGTCATTGCACTGGCTTGTGATCAAGAATCCGCAGGAAGTCAAGCGTCTCGCTGGGCTGGTGGCAGACTGGATGCGTGTGGCAACTAACCAGATGCCGCAGTTGGCCGATTTCCTGCACTTTGATTTGGTAGTTGCCGCCTGGGAGCAAGGAGAAGACATGATAATGCGAGATGCACCTCATGCCGTCATGGCCCGTGCGCCCGCTGATGACTTCGTAGCCCCGATTGACGCCCCCATAGCGTTGACCTACTTGGAGGTGGCAGCCTACGGCCTCGGCCTCGGAGCGTGCTGGGCTGGCTATTTCCAATTAGCCGCCTCTAGCCCAGCTATGATAGAGGCTCTCCAGCTGCCGGAGGGTCACAGGTGCTTGGGGGACATGATGATCGGATATCCCAAGCACCGGTTCGCTCGAATACCGTTAAAGAAAGCGCCAACCATTACTTGGCACTAGCCCTAACCCGGCAAACGTATCGGTCACAATAGAGCAGCACGGGAAGCAGAGTATGAGAAAAGGCCCACCAGGAGGAATACGATGCCCAAAGTTGAAACAGAATGCAGGAACCGAACGCTTGTTGTCACCATAAACCGACCGGAGGTTCGCAACGCCGTCGATGCCGAGACCGCAGGGTTGCTTTGGGAGGCTGTCGAGTCCTTTCGCCAAGATGAAAACGCCGATGTAATGGTGCTCACCGGTGCCGGAGACATCGCATTTTGTGCAGGAGCCGACCTAAAGGATATCTATGGCCTTCCTGCACGCCCTGGTGCCTACGAGTATGGCCCGATGGGCATAAGCTACATAACCGACCTTGCGAAACCGACGATAGCAGCCATCAATGGGTACTGCCTAGCCGGCGGTTTGGAACTGGCTTGCTGGTGCGACTTTCGGATCGCTGACAAGAATGCTCAATTTGGCATACTCAACCGGCGCTGGGGTGTCCCTCTTGCAGACGGAGGTACACAGCGTCTGCCCAGAATCATTGGCATGGGCAATGCCCTTTATCTTATAGAAACAGGCGTGCTGATCAATGCTGACCACGGATTACATATTGGGCTCGTTCAAGAGGTAGTTTCTGAGGGAAAGGCATTGGCACGCGCATTGGCGTTGGCGGAGGTGATCTCCACATACCCACAGTTAAGCCTACGCAACGACCGTCGAGCTGCATACGAAGGCTTCTCACTGCGCTTGCCTGAGGCGCTCCAACTTGAGCAACGGCTTCATTTAGCTAGCTTAACTGATCCCGGCATGGCCGAAGGGCTTGAACGATATGCAGCAGGCAAGAGACAACCACCACCTCGGCCCCCAGCTTGACGAAGCACAGAGACAGAGGATTGGTGCCTCCCGAGCCTTCCTTCTATATCAGCGACCCCGATGGGGTCGGGGCCATGTATGCAATTCATTGCTTACTTGGTTGAGGTCCTATGTCCGGCTGCAAGAAGGTGGAGATTATGGGGTACTGCTCTACAACATAGCAACATCCAGCGTTGCAGTGTTCATCGCAATCGCCAAGAGCCGACCACCAGCCCCTGTGTCGATTACTTCGACTCGAGCCAAGGTGGTATCGGGTGTAGTTCGGAACACCGTAACCCGAGTGCGAAACGGACCCACCTTCCCCTGAGCAAGATAGTAGATGGCTAGGTCACTTGTTGTGAGGGCGTTGCCAGTACAAGCGCGAGCTACTTGCTCACCGGCTACGTCAGCAAGAAGTGCCACGGCTCCACCCTGCAGGGCACCAAAGCTGTTCCGCACGTAGCCACTCATCTCGAGTTCTACAACTCCCGCGACTTCATCCACAACGCGAATGCCAACCTCATCCAGAAACGGCCGAGACACTCCTGATCCCTCAATGGCATACGTGAGAATAGTGTTGACCGCATCCTGGTCGAGTTCTATCGTATCCCGTCTTCGGGGAAGCCTAGAGAAGGTCATCAACGCCGATCCAATCCGTGTACCAGAATCATCTATCTCGCTCGCCACCTCAAAAATGGCCACGTCGATGGCAACTGTAGTGTGCCCTCCACGGATTACCCTGCCGGATGCGCTTACCATCCCTGCTGTGGCTCGCGCCTGCGTGTATACAGAGAGATCAGCGGTGGCGATCCAGTCGGGATATATAGCCTTCACTGCCAGCGCACCACCGAGAATATCCACCAATGTGGCCACTACGCCAACTCGAACCGCACCCTGATCCGTACATAGCTCCGGCACAATGGGTGCTCGGGCACTGCATCGGTCCTTCGCCTCGAACTCCACTGAGATGAGAAGATCCCTCAGCATGTGGTGCTGAGGTGGGTAGTCATCGATAATGACCATTCTATCTCTCCTGCCTCACGTCCAAACCTTCAGGCACTCAGCCGCCCCTACGGCCAATGCCCGGAAGCACTAGAACCTCTCCATCAACGCTCGGCTCAACGCCCGCTACCCAAAACGCCGCGCCTTTCACTAACGCTGCGGCCAATTCCATGCAATAACCGATGTCCTCAATAGCCATCTCCCAACCCTCACCCGCAAGAGTTGGTCGCCCTCCAAAATCCGGGTAAGGCGATTCCTGACCATTTGGCTTGACGTACCAGCACGGTAGATTATGCCAAACCTGATCGGCCGCAGCTCGGACTTCCCTATAGAGGTCTCCCAGGCCCGTGACTGGGGTTGGGCACGCATTCCTAACACGTGAAGGCCAATTAGATTCACCAAAAACGTACTGGAAGTACGTGCGTATCTCAAAATCTGTGTGAGGCGCCCATAGAAATCCCTCCCTGAATGGAAAGACGTGTGGCGGACACACTGCATCTTGAATATAGTGGATGGCATAGCCAAATTCCCTTTGCCACTCGATATTCTGTTCGTCGTAATACTTGCGTGCTCTATGAATGTGGTAAGCCGCGGCAAACTCTGCCCCTGGTTTGTAGCATGTCTCGCCTCCTGCAAGGTGGAAGATCGTCTGATACTTCTTCACTCTATGAGCAAATAGACTACAATGCTTCTCTACCCAATCTACTTCGTCGGCGTATGACGAAATGTTGCCGATCGTGTCCTCATCCCACTCAAGCCCCACAAGTCCGCTGAGAGCGTCACGTGTCATGGCCTCATGTAGACTTAGAGGCTTTGCAGCCCATCCCTCGACCTGCGGTGCAACAAGCATCGAACATGTTGACAAAACAACAAATACCGCTGCAAACCTCAACATCCTGTTGATCATTGTTTTTCACCTCATGAATGTGCACGATCAGTGTTGATCGCGATGCCTCATCTAGTGCCCCCGCCAAATCCGCCTGGCTGGGCTTGCTCTGACCTTGCAAACTCGTGGCTTGCGATATTCTACCGCGATATGTATAGTAATACAACAAGCCGGTTTCCATCGCGGCCAGAGTGGTCCGCGTGGCAAACTCCGCGCTTCTTGAGGAAAAAGGTGGAGCTGCAATGTCCAGTATGTGGCCGAAGGCTTCCAAGTTTGGAAGTGCTTGTCCAACATCTGATGCTGGCACACGGAAAGGACAGAATGCAAGCTACTGAAATGGCAGTCCGAGTATGGATACGAAAAGAACGGACCTAGTTTGAGGCAAACGCTAATCCAACCACGGGGCTTTGAGAACCCATACTCAATAGGTATCGGTATTTGCGCTGATACGAATACAATACCCTGCTATGACAATATTCTCGAGACTTTGGTGCGGCAATTCTTACAATTACCCTCGATGATTGTGCGTCCGTATTGAGAAGTTACTGTTGGTTCTATGATGGGAACCTTCCTCAGACAATTGTGACAATACGCCTCGATGCTGTCCCCAGGTTCTCCTTCGACGTGAGAATCCTTTTGCTCCAACCCTAGGTTTTCCTCGAGTCGTCGCGCTCGCTCATGCAACGAAAACCCTGCCATAATCTGATTCTGCGCCTCCTTTATCCTCGCAAGCTCCGATATTACCTCTTCAATCCGTTGCGATTGAGCGTCCAACAGACGAACCGCATGTTCCAAGATATCGCTTATCCCCTGCATAACATCAGTCATTTGCTTCGGTGTTTCCATATTACCATCCCCTCTCTGAGAATGTAGTAGCACAAAAGGTCAATAGCGCTACCCTGTCACCAATGTCTTGCGGAAGTTCTTATACCAGCGATGGGCTTAGTCTGTCAATACCTTAGACCTAACTTTACCTACAGAAAGTCACCCTTACTACCCAGCAGGGAGGATTTGAGCGCCTGAGAGGCGCTTCTGAGGGCTTTCTGTGCTCAGCTATGGATTCACCGTACACAACAAGGGGAGAGCACCCGAAAACGGTTCTTTGGCTCAGGTCATCAGATTCCAGTCTCAGTAAGTGGTGTTTCTTTCCAGTACTTCCACCAGAGGAACCTTATGTGACGCCCTCTGGCATATATATCAGGGGCCAACTTCCCAGCCGCCTCTCGAGAAGCAATGTTATTCACGGATATCGTATACCGTGCTGTCCTTATCCCATTCTCCTTGCGGAACTGGTACATCCGATATGAGGTATAGCTCATGAGACCCATTCCCCTGTACTTCGGAACCGTTGCCATGCTGCCGATATAGCATTCACTGTTTGAGAAGTCCACTCTGAGTGGGACATCATAGAGGGTGTTCTTGGCTTGCTCGGTTACAGCCATCCAGCCTACGTTGGCAATCTCTCCATTGACGAATGCACAGAATGCTATGGCTCCTTTGTCCAGACGTTTTCGGGCATCTACAAAGCGTTCTCGGAGGTCGTGGCCGAGAGCTATTGCCAGTTCGTCAGCTTCTTCATTAGTGCGGATTATCCTGAACGTGAAGTCCTCGAATCTAGGTAAGAAGTCAGCCTCGTTCATCTCCCTGAGTGGATTCAGCTCGACCTTCTGGAGATAGTAGTAACCGGAGTGGAATACATATGACTCAAAGCCACGAAGCAGTAGCGCACATAGTCCCTCTGTCTGAATGATATCCTTCGCCCTCGTCAACAGTGCACTCAGTCTACTCATTGTCCGCACCCTAACCGTTGCCATATTCTACTGCGATATGTATACTACCACAGCAAATCACTGTCAAGGCGCGGCGGCGAGTCCTATTAGTGACAAGTAATGAACGTCGGTCAAAGTCATACACTATACATGGAGGTGTAGAAAATGGCACAAGCGCTAGAACTCAGGCGAGATGGGCAAATAGCAGTGGTGTTGTTCAACCGGCCAGAAGTACTAAACGCACTCGACGCCGAGGTAGCCGAACTTGCTGCCAAATACGTCACTGAGCTCTCAATGGATGATGGTGTGCGGGGCATAGTGATTTCAGGCAAGGGCAGAGCCTTCTGTGCCGGTGGCAATTTGAAGTGGGTGCTTGGCTTTCAACAAGGGCCTTCTGCCGCCATTCACGCATTGGCTGGTCGCGGTCACCAAGTAGTCTCGGAGATTCGCCGCATGAAGAAACCGGTCATAGCGGCAATCAATGGTGTAGCGGCTGGTGGTGGATTCTCGATTGCGTTGGCCTGTGATTTCAGGGTCATGGCCCGCTCTGCTATTATGGTGCAGGCATACACGTCAGCCGGGTTGTCGCTCGATTTGGGAGGTACGTTTGCGCTTCCGAGGATTGTTGGACTGGCTCGTGCCCTCGAGATTGTAGCGTTTGACCGCCCAATCTCTTCTGAACAGGCTCTGGCCTGGGGATTAGTGACAAAGGTTGTCGATGATGAGCATGTCCTCGAAGAAGCGGTCAAGATGGCTCAAGAATTGGCGGAGCGCTCGCTTAACTCCTTTGGGTGGGCGAAGCAACTACTTACAGACTCATTCGATACATCGTTTGAGACGCATCTCGAGCGGGAGCGAGAGGGTATTCGCAGTTGCGCGGCCCATCGGGACGGTCAGGAGGGCATGCAGGCTTTTGCGGAGAAACGCCAACCGATATTCAACGTCCAATGACTCTTCAGGAAGTGACCTACAACAAGCAGGCTCCATTGTCAGAAGCCCCGTAGTCAGAATCTGCGGGATTACAATACTAAGATGAAACTTAAGGACGTTATGCCAAGTAATAACAATGTGGATATGTACCTAATCTCCCTGTGTGATGACTTGATAAGGTTCAAATAGCAGTACGTAGGATGGTTCGATAGCTCTTGGGCAGTGCTGTATGCCTTTGGGCACTACTACAATTTCCCCTTCGTTCAGAACCACATTCGGACGGTCTCTGAACTGAATTTCAATGCTTCCCCTGTAGACAAAGAACAACTCTCCTCGTTAGCATGTTTGTGCCAATGGAACTCGCCATCGCATAAGGACATCCGGACAACCTGGTCATTTGTCCTTGCAACCTCAACAGGGGAGAACGGCCTGCCACCGATTTCCCGTATCTTGTCTTGCAGACTAACTTTGGTGCTCACGATAAATACCACCTTCACAAAGATGTAGCTGCTACTATTCCCGCCCCTGCAACTTCTTCATGGCTTCCGTCATAACCATCTCACCTGTTATCACATCACTGGTCATGAACCCGTCTTTTACCTTTTCTTGCATCTCGTCAATGAATTGACGATATCCAACCTCTCGTATTCGCTCAAGGTTCCTAATATTCCAGTTGGCATACCTTCTAGTGATTAATTCTAAGAAAGCGGCTGCATCCTGGAACCAATTTTCATTGTCTGGACTTCGCTTACAGGGCATATGCTCACACTCAGCACAAGTCAGAAAACTTCGCTCATTGGCACAAGTTCTAATTGGGCATGCAGGATTACCACCGCCTCCTAGGCAGCCGGGGCATTTGTCTCCCTTACCCCATTGCCCTAATATGTCTAGAAAGCCTATTACCTTTTCCTGCTCTATTCCCATAAAGAAAGGGCCAACATCCGCGAAATTGAAGCCATTGAGAATCCTGTACATCTCCTGTGCCTGACTCCTGCTCCTGCCCAGCATCATATCGCAGGCCCCACAGTAAATCCCACACGGGGCTATCAGATAAGTCTCCTCGCTGGTCAATTTGTCCCTGTCAAGACTATGGATTTGCTCCATTTCATCCCCCTTTTCGTCAAGTGCCCAAGAATTCTAGCTAATGTAACAAGTGAATTCAAGTGGGGGTACATCCGAAAACGAATCAGACCATCAATGCATCAGGTCTCGGTCGCAAATTGGCTGGCCTGGATAGGGATAGGAAGCCGTCTTTATGCTATAAAATGAGCATGGCGTCGCCGAAGCTGTAGAAGCGGTAGCCAAGCCTGATTGCCTCTTGGTAGGCCTGAAGAATGCGCTCCCTGCCCGCGAATGCGCACACCAACATCAGCAGGGTGGAGCGGGGGAGGTGGAAGTTAGTGATTAGGGCATCGACCACCTTAAAGCGGTGGCCGGGCAGGATGAACAGGTCTGTCCACCCAGCGAAAGGTTCTATCCCTCCCTCGTTTGCCCTGGCCACATGCTCAAGCAACCTTACTGAGCTGGTGCCCACGCAGATCACACGCCTGCCCTCTGCTCTGGCCCGGCTGATCTCTTCGGCTACCTGCCGCGTAATCTCGCCGTACTCCCGGTGTATGACGTGCTCCAGCGGGTTATCTGCCTGCACCGGTCTGAAAGAATCCAAAGCCAGATGAAGGGTGACAAAGACAAAGCTAACGCCCCTTTTACGCAGACGGCTCATGAGTTCGGTGGTGAAGTGAAGCCCGGCTGTAGGAGCAGCCACGCTGCCCTTCTCCTGGGCATAGACCGTCTGGTACCTTTCAGAATCAGCCAGCGGGAGACGGATGTAGGGAGGCAGAGGCACCACCCCCAATTCCTCCAGCGTCTCCTCATCAGAGAAGCTGACGACCGCGGTGCCGGTCTCCGTCTTTGCTATCACCTCCGCCTGGATAGCAGGCCCGGCACCCACTTCGATCCTCGCGCCCGCCTTGAGCCTACGCCCCGGCCTGACCAGCGTCTCCCAAACGCCTCGATCTAGACGCCTCAGAAGAAGAATCTCGACCTTCACCCCACTGTCAACCTTGCTTCCCAGGAGCCGCGCCGGGATCACACGGCTGTCGTTGCACACCAGGACATCACCAGCGTGAAGGTAATCGCACAGCTCATGGAAGTGGCGGTGCTCCACTGCTCCGTCTCTTCGAGAGAGAACCACGAGCCGGGAGTGATCACGAGGCTCGGCTGCGGTCTGGGCGATAAGCTCTGGCGGCAGATTGTAATCGACATCGCTGGTTTTCATCCCAACTAGAGATTATAAGCAAATCAGCTCACCGATGCCAGACGCGAGAGTTTGAGGCCACTTCTGTC
>CAYVES010000071.1:0-10876 GCA_964449845.1 uncultured Dehalococcoidia bacterium | reverse complement strand
CTCGGGTGGATCTGACTGAGCCGTTGTCGCTCGAGTGCCGGCACTTTGTCAACTGCATTGAAAGCAGGTCTCAGCCTTTGTCCAATGGGAAGCAGGGCTTGGACGTGGTGCGAATAGTGGAAAGGATTGAGGAAGCGATGAAAGGTGAGGGCAGCAAATCCTGATACAGGGGGAATCACAAATGAGCAGGTATATTGCTGAAACTGCCGCGATCGGTAAAGGCTGCACTCTGGGGCACAATGTGGTCATCCTCGATGATGTTCAGATTGGGGATGAGGTTTACATTGGGCATAACGTGGTCATTCATGAGGGGACTAGGATTGGAGATGGCACCTTTGTAGATGATGGATGCGTCTTGGGCAGGGTACCAAGGTCAGGCGCAACTAGCAGGAAAAAAGCGAGCAAGGACCTGCCTCCTTTGGAAATAGGCTGTAACTGTGTGATTAGTGCCCTCGTTATCCTCTACAGAGGAACCAAGATAGGTAATGAGGTGATGATAGGGGACCTTGTGTCCATCAGGGAACAGAACGTTATCGGGGATAAGACCATTATTGCGAGGTTGATCTCTATGGAACCCCGAACAGTGATCGGGCAGCGTGTAAGGACTGCAGCCGTTACCCACCTGACAAGCGATATGACTATTGAAGATGACGCATTTATTGGTTCTCATATTAGCACTACCAATGATAACAAAATGGGTAGAGGAGTCGCTGGGGTGTACAAAGGGCCAGATATCAAAAGAGGCGCTAGGGTTGGCTCAAACGCTACTCTTCTCCCCGGCGTCGTTATTGGTGAGCAGGCAGTGGTAGCTGCTGGAGCGTTGGTCAGCCGCGACGTGCCCGATAGGAAGATAGTTATGGGCGTGCCCGCTAAGGTGATACGCGATGTCCCCGAAGATGAACTTCTCCCGCCGAGGGGGGATGCTCATTGAACATTCCCTTGGTTGACCTAAAGGCTCAATACGACTCAATAAAGGATGAAATTGACTCTGCTATCGGCAGAGTTCTCCGGCAGGGACAGTTCATCCTCGGTCCTGAGGTCAAAGCCTTCGAAGAGGAAATGGCCGCCTACTGCGGCACGAGGTTCGCCGTGGGCGTTGCCTCAGGCACGGATGCCCTGCACCTTGCCCTCCTTGCCTGCGGGATCGAACCCGGCGACGAGGTAATTACCACCCCCTTTACTTTCATCGCCACCGCCGAGTCCATAGCCAAGTGCGGGGCTAGACCTGTGTTTGTAGATATGGAGCCGCGAACCTACAACATAGACCCTGCACAAATTGAGCCAGAGATCAACTCCAAAACTAGGGCTATAGTTCCGGTCCACCTCTACGGCCAGCCAGCAGCCATGGAGGCCGTGCTGGAGCTTGCCCAGAAATACAATCTCAGAGTAGTTGAAGACTGTGCCCAGGCGCTGGGGGCAGAATACAAAGGTAGGAAAGCTGGCTCGCTGGGCGATGCTGGCTGTCTCAGCTTCTTCCCGGCCAAGAACCTGGGCGCCTACGGCGATGGCGGCATGGTGGTCACCAATACCCCCGAGATTGCGGAAACGGTGGATGTGCTCAGAAAGCACGGCTCCAGGACCAGCTACTATCACATAATGCATGGCTTCAACAGCCGCCTCGATGCCCTGCAGGCGGCTATCTTGAGGGTAAAGCTGAAGCACCTCGACCGTTGGAATGAGCAGCGTCGCAGCAAAGCCTCGCTCTATACCCGGCTGCTCAGCCAGATAGACGGCATCGAGCCTCCGCATGTCGAAGAACGCAATAAATCTACCTTCAACTACTACACCATCCGCCTGGTAGATTCTCGCCTGGATCGAAATGAATTGCGAGAGCATCTGGAATCGAAGGGCATCCAGACGATGGTTTATTACCCGTTGTCCCTCCATCTCCAAGAAGTGTACCGAGGTTTGGGCTATGAGTTCGGCGATTTCCCGCAAAGCGAGCAGGCTCAAGAGCAAGTCCTTTCCCTGCCTATGTATCCTGAGCTGAGCGAAGTGCACATCGAGGAAATAACAGACGAGATCAGGAGGTTCCTGCATAGCTGAGACGGTAGCCTGCGAATGCGACGAGATACGTTTTGTTGATTGCTTGCGAGGAAGCATTGAGATGCATTTGCATATCAAGAAAGGCGACGGGTGGGACAAGACAAGGGTAGTGTTCGAGAAGGATGGTCGAAAGGATTATGATCATGCCGAGAGCGATGGTGTTGAGCTATTCCTTTATGGCTATCCCTATCACAAACGCGATAAGACTTGGCTGTCAGCTCGTGAACTTTGCAGGCACTATCTCGAAAACGAACTAGGTTTTGTTGATGAAACCGAAGGGGTCTATGCCATAGTGGTGCTCGATAGAATCAAAGAGAGATGTCTTGTCATCGTGGACCGCTACGGCATCTACAATTTGTTTCATGCCAGGAGCCTGGAGGAATTCCTTATCTCCGATAGTGTGGGGGAGCTTCTAACACTGTTGCCAAAGGTTAGCATAGACAGAAGAAGTGTCGTTGAGTTCTTGAATATCGGACACCTGCTTGGCAGCAAGACGCTTGTTGACGGCGTATCCAAGTTCAAACCGGCTACGGTGAATTCTGTCGACAGCAATCTGGATATGTCCGAGAAATCATACTGGCGGTTCGTCAAGGAAGACAATCAGATGCCGCCGAGTAGTCTGTCGAAGGAAGAACGCCTGGAACAAATCCTTGCCCTATTCAATGAGAATGTCATGACCGCCTTTGAGCTGGAGGAGAGGGTGTCGCTTCCACTGTCATCTGGTGTGGATAGCCGGGCAATGCTTTCAGCCTGTCTTCCTTGGAAAGAGCGTTTGCACTGCTATACGCATGGGCAAGAACATTGCCTGGACGTCGGGACTGCAGAGCGGCTGTCAACGATGTTCGGCGTCTCTCACGACGCTTATGTCCTGAATCGGGAATGGATATCAACTATCCCTGAACTGGCGGACAGAAACACCGAGATGATGGATGGCCTGGTGAATTCAGTATTGTTTGCCCACGTGAGAAACTCCTTTGACAGAGAGAGCGGTAAAGGCGACCTGCTTATGACGAGTCCCGGTGGGGAAATGTTCAAGTGCTATTGGGTTAATCCGGACCTCCCCGGTTCGACCACGTTGGAAGCTGTTGCGGCCAGTCTGCGCAAGCGAGTACAACTGCGAGCGCCGTTTGACGTCTACTCTGATCTGAGCCCTGAGGAGGCAGTGAAACTACTCGAGGCGTCTGTGCTCGAGGATATCCAGCCGGTGAGAACGGCGAATCCGGTTACAATTGCAGAATACTTGTACTTGGCCGCCAATATCGGCAATTTCTTCTCCCCCCCGATAACGATGGCGGGAAGGAATTTCAAGATATTCACTCCATATCTCGATCCGAGAATACTTGAGAGTGTTCCGTTCTTTGATTTGGACGAGAAGCGGGCTAACGCGATTCAGAGGTACATAATCGCTCGGAACAGCCCGGCACAGGCAGACATACCTACAGACCATGAGCAGCTTGCTGCAATGGCCAAGAGCGCTCCTAGGAAGATGCTATACGCTAGGGCAGCAGCCAACAAGATAGCCAAGAAGCTGTTCGGTAAGGCGCTCTTCCCAACCAGCCCCAAAACTCGGGCTCTGGGTCTCAAGAAGTACAGGATCTCCGCCTTCGATTCCTGGCTGCCCGAGTACCACGCTCAGTATGTTTTGGCGACTATTGATCACGACCGAATGATTCTGAAAGACTTCTTTCGCAAAGACAAGCTGGACTCAGCCGTCAATTCCTTTATGCGAGGTGAGGAGAGTATGTACTACTACTTCCTCACCAACATTATGAGCGTGGAGCTATGGCTGCGAAGGATGGGCGCACTCACCGATATCGAGACCAAGTAGCGATGTCGGGCACCTGGAGTCCTTTGAGGAGTATAGTCATGGCTATTTGCCGACACGCCAAACCCAGGCGCGTCTGCTACTTTGCGGCCGTCTCAGGTGGCTTGCGATGAAAGTCTGCATGTTCGTACTAGGCCGCTGTGATCCCGATATCCGGGTGTTCAAAGAGGCCCGAGCCCTCACCGAGGCTGGCCACGATGTTCGGATCGTCGCTGTCATGGGAGAAGGCGTGGAGCCTTATGAGGGACGAGACGGCTTTAGGATATTGAGGGTGACCCTAGACCCCATTCATCGCAAGATCATGCGGCCGGCATCATGGCTAGCAAGGTTGCTAGGCATCACCTCCCAGGGGGGCAGATCTGTATCAAGCCATTTCCGGGCCAGGGAGCACGGCACAGACAGCAGCGAGTCCCAACAGCCGGAGCCCACAAGTTCCGGGGAAAGAGTCGTCCCTCTCACTAGAAGGCTGTATGGCCTGCTCAGTCTTCTCGTGGAGCTGCTGCCCACCAACTACCTGTCGTACCTCGACTACTACTATCGCAGCTTTCGGGTGGCAAGAGAGAAGCCCGCTGATGTCTACCATGCCCATGACCTGAACGCGCTCCCCGTGGCCTGGCTGTCTAGGCGTTTCAGCGGCGGAAAAGTGGTGTATGACTCTCACGAATTGTGGCTGGATCGTACAAAGCTTCGGAAACGCTCACGGTTCAATAGGTTCCTCGTACAGAGAATTGAGTCGTTTCTGATTCAGCGCACGGATGCCAACATCGTAGCGGGTGAATCCAGTGCTATAGAACTGAGCAAGCGATACCACATTGTTCCGCCAACTTTAATCCTTAATAGCCCGTCTTACAATCCTGTCGAGCGTTCAGATATATTGCGCGATAAGATAGGGATACCTAGAGAACATAGTATAATTCTATACATTGGAAGGATCACTTATTACAGGGGACTGGAGGAGCTTGTCCAGAGTCTTCAATATTTGGACCATTCTAGTCTTGTCCTTATGGGCTATGCTCCTCCTGATTATGTTGGTGGCTTAAAAAGGCTAATCAGGAATAGGGAGATGACGGACAAGGTTCACTTCTTTGGCCCGGTCCCCCCCGATGAGGTGACGCGATACGCTGCGTCTGCCGACATAGGTGTGGTTCCAATCAAAAATGCTGGACTGAGCTACTATTATTGTTCGCCCAACAAGGTTTTTGAGTGCATAGCAGCCGGACTGCCCGTAGTTGGAAGCAACTTCCCTGACCTGAAGAAGGTTATTGAAGGACACAATTTGGGGGTCACTTGCGATCCAGAATATCCCAGGGATATTGCCAATGCTATAAACTACATCTTGTCTGATGAGAGCAGGTATGAGGAGATGAGAAGGAACGCACTGGAGGCGGCCAAGATATTTAACTGGGAGAATGAGTCCAAGAAGCTTCTAGCTCTATATGAAGGACTGAGTGACAAAGCAAATGATTGAGCAGTTCAAGAGCATCTGGCAGAGGCGGGAGCTCCTCTTCTATATGGTTACCTCCGAGCTCAAGGCTGAGCACAAGAACAAGGTTCTTGGCTTTCTGTGGAGCTTTCTGGACCCGCTGCTGCTGATGGCCACCTACATACTGCTGGTGGTGTTGATCTTCGACAGAGGTGGGCCACAGTTTCCCGTACTGCTTTTCTGCGCCATCCTGTCCTGGCGATGGTTCACCTCCTCTTTGAGCATCGCCGTTGTCTCGATTACGTCGAAGAGCAAGGTCGTTCAAACGACCCGTTTCCCGCTGGCTGTGCTGCCCCTTTCTGGCATCATCGCTGGACTGGTTGATTATCTCGTGGCCTTTGTCATTCTTATACCTCTCCTTTTTGCTTTTGATGCTACGTTCTCCGTGAATGTGCTGTGGCTTCCTGTCTTGATAATTGTTCAGCTAGTACTCACTATCGGAGCCGCTCTCCTCTGCGCCGCTCTGGGAACGTACCTGACGGATTTGAAGAATATTGTGCAGTTCATTCTCAGGCTGGGGTTCTATCTGTCGCCGATCCTTTACTCTGTTGTTGATACAGTTCCGGAGAGGTTCGAAACGTATTACATGCTTAACCCGTTTGCGGCGCTGATTGAATCATATAAGAATATCCTGGTCAGGGGGGAACCTCCGAGTGAATATATGGCGATTGCGGCAGCAGTGGCTGTGATTGTGTTCGTGATTGGATTCTGGTACTTCGGACGTGAGGAGCATAGGCTGGTGAAGGCGATCTAATGGAAGTTATTAGGGCAACGGATTTGGGGATAAGGTTTAAGGTCGGCAAACGCAAGCGGACGTCGGCACGGAATATTGTGGTGAGCGGGTTCAGAAGAAGGCGTGGGGGGGCTGACGATTTCTGGGCGTTGAGGCACGTCAGTTTCACGGTAAGCAAGGGTGATACGATCGGAGTCATCGGCAGGAATGGCTCGGGTAAGAGCACACTGCTCCGCGTTATAGGAGGGATTTATCCGCCTGACGAGGGAGAGGTATCGGTTCAGGGGTCGGTCTCTACCCAGTTCTCCCTGGGCGCGGGGTTTGAAACTGAGCTTTCAGGAATTGAGAATATCTACCTTAACGGCATCCTGATGGGCCTGTCTAAGAAGTACATTGACAGTGTGCTCGATGATATCATTGGGTTCGCCGATATCGGAGAATTCATCAATATGCCGGTCAAGACCTATTCCACGGGCATGGAGACTCGCTTGGGCTTTGCCATAGCCATCCACGTTCACAGAGATATAGTGCTGATCGATGAGATACTGGTCGTTGGAGATGCCGAGTTTCGCAAGAAATGTGACGAGAGGCTGGACAAGATCATGGGCGAGCGAACCATCCTTCTTGTCAGCCATGACATGAACGCCATCAGGAGATTTGCCAATAAGGTGATTTGGCTTGACAAAGGGCAGATCGTGGCGCAGGGTGAGCCTGAGGAGGTAATCCAGCGGTATCTGGGGAGTTAGGGAACTGCTTTTGCTATTCAGCAGTGCTTTTCCTAGCCCTTGTTGTCTCCAAGGTGTCAACGGTCCATACTCTTTTCCAGACGTTGCTTCACATACCGTTCGCTTATGAGACTATGGTTAAAGGGTATCTCGCTGTTTGACCCTGCTAGTCGGCATACGAGGAATGGCATGAATGTGCTGATGTTCGTTTCCAATCCGTTTACCAATGACCCGCGTGTCTACAACGAAGCCAAATCGCTGATCCAAGCGGGCTATAGGGTTACTGCCATCGCCCGTGACTGGCAAAAGCAGAATCCTCCTAGAGAGAATCTGGATGGCATTAAGGTCATCAGGGTGACAACACCTCTGACGCCCAGGCATGGCTTTGGCGGACCATTGTGGAACGCCTTCGGTTTAATTCTATGGCAGTGGCGGGCATACCGCCGGGCTTTAGCATTGAATAAGAAAAGCGGCTTTGATGTCGTCCATTGTCACGACCTTGACACCCTGTCTATCGGTGTCACGTTCAAGCGGAGATTTGGCCTGCCCCTGATCTACGACGCCCACGAGATATATGGTTACATGATGACGCGGACTTTTCCCCTTTTTGTGGCTAATATGTTCTTGTGGCTGGAAAAACGGTTGGTGAGACGCGTTGACCACATCATTAATGTCGTCGAACCCCAGAAAAGGTATTTTGAAGGGATAACCAACAAGCCGATTACAATCATAATGAACTGCAAGCCACTGCAAAGCCTGGAATATCAACCTCCCGGCAACGAAGCGGCTTTCACCATTCTTTACATCGGCATCTTGCATCAGGGGCGAGCCGTTTCTATGCTCGTTGATGCGGTCAGAGAATTGGCCGATGTCCGCTGCATTATCGGCGGGACTGGCCTCCCAAAGTATGTTCACGCCCTCAAAGATAAATGCAGAGCGGTGCCCAATGCTGATTTCATCGGCAGAGTTCCCTTGGATGAGGTCATGCCGATGACTAAGAAGGCTGACGCCGTTTTTTTTATGATAAATCCTCAAGACCTGAATAACCGTATAGGCTTGGGTAATAAGCAATTTGAGGCTATGGTCTGTGGCAGGCCGATAATCTGCACCAAGGGCACCTACTCCGGAGAAATGACCGAGGAGGAGGAGGTCGGCTTAACCGTAGAGTATGACAAGGAAGGCCTGAAGCAGGCCATAATCAGGCTTCGCGATGACGCTGAATTGAGGGAGAGGCTGGGTAGGAATGCGTTGCGGGCAGCGGCAGCAAAGTACAACTGGCAAAGGCAGGAGGAGAAACTAATAGAGCTTTATAGAAGTGTTACGCCTGGCTTAGATTGAGAGCAGGTTTGCTTCACAAAGCCAGTTTCGCTCGTGGCCTAATTGGCGGAGTGAGAGGATGAAGAGACCTCATCCAAAACCAGGGCAAATTTCTGCGCCATCTCCCTTTGGCTGTACCTGTCTATCTTGTCTTCTGCACCTTTATATCCCACTTTGCCCACCGCCTGATATTCTCGATAGACTTCTATTAGGGTGCTTTTTACCTCTTCCGCCGTTGGACCGCAGATGCCTGCCTTGGTTTCGTCCAGCAGCTTGCTAACAACATCGTCGTACCCACCGACAGCGAGGACCGGCCTTCTGGCTGCAAGGTATTCAAAGACCTTCGCTGAATAAGCTCCTCGTTCCCTGGGGTCATTCCACTTTATCAATAGAAGCAACTGCGACTCTCTTTGCTTGTTGAGGGCAACCTCCCGGGGCACTATGCCGAACTGCTTGACTATGCCCCTCAGTCCGTGGCGTTTGGCCTGTTTGTCTACCCATCCCGCCTCAGCCCCATAGAACCTGACTTCAACGTCCTTGGCATCCATAATTCCCTGTGCAATCAAATCCCTCAGAGCTGCAAAGAGGGGTTCCGGGCTCTGTTTGCCGGGATAGAGGTTGCCAGTATATGTAATCGTAAACTTGTCTGTTAAATCTGCACATGGGCTATTTATCTCATCTGGATCGAATCCGTTGGTGATAACATGTATCGATTTTCCCTCGTGAAGCGTGCCCAACTTAGAGCAGGCATGCTCCGATGCGGTCACCAGTGCGTTAGCTTTGCGCAGCGTATTTATCTCCAGTCTCCTCTCAATCGCCCTACGTAGCGGACTATACGGATAGTAGTGATTCTGCGTCCAGAGGTCGCGGAGATCAGCGACCCAGGGGACATTATGTTTTTCTCTTAGTTCTTTGGCAACGATGTGGCTGGTTACCGGTGACGAGGTGCTGATCATGGCCTTTACTGATTCCTGCTGCAAAAAGTCATTGCCCGCTCCAACGGCGAAAGCCCTCCACCCTTTCTGCGGGTCGGGATAGGCAGTTATCTCTCCCCAGGCTACTAACAGGAAGTCCAACGCAGATCTCTCCGACCTGATGTGCAACTTTTTCTTAAGTTGGGCTATTTGGGTCATCAAGTTCTGTTCAGAGTCAATGCCGAGAAACCTCTTCCCGAAGCCGAAGCTGTCATCATAATGTGTCTCGATGACCTTAAACTCGGGCGCTGGCCTGCCTGGCAACCTGGCTGTCAGAATCACGGCTTCCCAACCGAATTTCGGTAGGTATTTGGCGAGTCCTGCGGGGCGCAGGCTGCCTACGGTGGAACGAGGGGGGAAGTGGTAGGTTACGATGAGAACCTTCTTCAATTGCGAGCTACTCCCTGCCCAGTTTCACTTGAGGGGTCATCGGTGGGTGATGCAACCATTTGAACGGGTTATCCTGAGGTATAGTTGGCGAGTTCACCGAAAAACTCAGAAAAGCACTGCCTCTGCGAGTCGATGGGGGGCGCCGAGTGTAGTGCCGGCTCTATTGCGGACCACCTTCTGCTTCACCGTGCTCCTCGCCGGGCCCATATTCCCTCATTTCCCTGGCTAGCTGGGCAGCTTCTCCACGCAGCAACTCTTTCATTGCCTGCAGCATCAGCGCGGCAAACAGTGCCAGCAGGCCAGTCAGGCAGAGCAGAATTGTACCCAGGGCATTACCTATAGCCAATTCGCGAGTGTCGCCATATATCGCCAAGACGCGTGCGCCCAAAGCCAGTCCGCCTGCCAGGAGCGCAAGTCCCGGCAACCCAAAGAGTAGCAGTGGCTGCTTCAGGCTCATCAAGACCACCAACCTGCTCAGAACGCTAAGCCCGTGTCCCAGCGGGCTCCTCTTTGCCTTACCCACATAGGAAACGTCTATAGGCACCTCGGCTATCCTGAGCCCGCTCTTGTTTATGGCGAACTGTATTTCAGAGCTTACCGACATCCCGCTTTCGGCCAGATTCAGCGCTTTAAGTGCTTTTGAAGAGTAGGCTCTGAATCCACTCTGCGAGTCGGTAACCGTCTGTCCCGAGCCCAGGTTGGTAACGCTGGTCAAAACTCGCTGCCCCAGGCGTCGATAAAAGGGCGGCCTCTTGTCTTCTCCCAGGAATCGAGAGCCCACCACAACATCTGCCTCTCCCTCAACCACGGGCTCAACGACGTTGGGGATATCGTTTGGGTCGTGTTGTCCATCTCCATCGAGGATTACCAGGACATCTGCATCAAGCTGTCTCCCCTTTGCGAATGCGCTACGAATTGCCGCCCCGTAACCTCGATTCTGGCTGTGACGGTGAATCGCTGCTCCAGCTTCGGCGGCAATCTCAGCAGTGGCATCAGTGGAGCCGTCATCGATGACTATGACGCTGTCGGCAAACTTCTTTGCCTTGATCACCACGCTCCCTATACAGCGTGCCTCATTGAAGCAGGGGATGGCGGCGACGATCTTCGGCTTGCGCCGGGGTTGTTCGGAGGCTGACGGCCCCTGGTTCATTGCTGGCTTTCCTTTGCCATGAAACAGTTTCCATTCAGGTTGGCTGATGGTAAATTACTCCTGTTCTACTGCTTTGTCAAATCTCTTTGTCGGAAGCTCTTCAGGCCGATTTTCAGAAACCAAGTGCGGTTGAGCAATTCCCAGGATGGGGCGTAAGTCCTTCTAGATACGATGACATAAATACTCGCGCATAATGTAGTCTTCCGCATGATACCTTGGCAAATTCCTCTCCC
>CAYVES010000070.1:2334-10967 GCA_964449845.1 uncultured Dehalococcoidia bacterium | reverse complement strand
CGTGACTCCTGTCACGACGAAGAATTCGTTGCCACAGGAGTGGCAACGCTACGCTGGCAAATAGAATGCGTTGCTGCTTGTCCTGCGACTGCGGGGATTCTTGCAGTTTCCGTCCTCTGGGAGAGGGGATTAAGGGGAGGGGGAAGTCACCCTCACCTACCCTCTCCCTTCGAGGGAGAGGTATTTTATGCGAAAGTATGCTGCTCACCGCTTATGTCGATTCTGCGCTTTTTGCACCCCGCTAGACGAACCCTATCGTTAGCTTGCATTAATGCTCATGCGTAGTTAGAATGGCTTGCCGAAGAAAGAGTCGTACCCAAGGTAAGTTAGCAGTGTTTGGCAATTTCAAGGAAGACAAAACCGCCTATGTGCGAGCGATCTTCACCGCCATAGCGGATAGCTATGACCTAATCAATAGTCTGCTCAGCTTGCGACGTGATGGAGCATGGCGCAGATTCGCAGCATCCCAGGCCAGTATCAAGCCCGGTGGTCTGGCCCTCGATGTTGCTACCGGTACTGGCGAGCTCGCACGACACCTCTCCCGGCGGAATGGAGGAGGCACGATAATAGGCATGGATTTCTGCCACAAGATGCTGCTCAAGGCCAAAGCCAAGCTCGTTACCCCGTCGGACGGAAGCAGAGTCGAGCTGGTTCTCGGCGACGTCCTGCAGTTGCCCTTCCTGGACAACACCTTTGACTGTGTCACTGTCGGCTTCGGCCTGAGGAATGTGGCTGACATCGGCGCTGCCTTTCATGAAATCGCCCGGGTGGCAAAATCAGGCGCCAGGGTTGTGTCACTGGAACTCAGTCGGCCCAGGTCTTCGCTCGCCAGAGCATTGCACCGTTTCTCTCTATTTCACATAGCGCCGCTTGTTGGCGGACTCATTTCTGGGAGGAAGGAAGCCTACATCTATCTGGCCGATTCGATTATGGAGTTCCCGTCTCCCGAGGAAGTGAAGAGAATCATGGAGAACGCGGGCCTGCAAGAGGTGAAAGTGTACCGCCTCACCCTGGGCATAGCTACGGTTCACGCAGCGATCAAGAGGGACTAGCTGCTGTTCGGACAATCGGACCACTTTGGCCCCATACCCAGCTACTCAAATCGTTCCCAGGGATTACCATTGGTTCAGTTGTTGCAGTACTATTTTGCTACCACTAGCTGGCCAGAAATAACCATTTACGCCTCATCGTGGGTATGCTAACGTTTCAGCAGACTGCTCGTATACCAACCTCATGTAGAGAGCTGTAGAATGAATGCTTTTGCTTTGCTTTCTATACTTTCGTGTGTGATCGTTTTTCTTCTGGGAAGCTTCATCTTCCTCAGGGATACGCGAAAGCCATTAAACAGAATCTTCATGTTGCTTTGCCTGTCTTCAGCACTGTGGTCGTTCACAGAATTTGGGTATCGTCAGGCAGATAACCTTGAGACAGCCTATTTCTGGCTGAAATTAGGTGCTCTCAGCTTCATAGTAGCACCTGTTCTATTACACTTCGCCCTCGTTTTTACACAGGAATGGAAAATACTCAGGAATAAGCTAACTTATCTCCTGCTATACGCCCCAGCGTTGGCGGTTATTCTCTTGTCGCTCACAACAAACATGATCAGGGGAGAGCCAGTGAAGGAGTATTGGGGATGGACATACGCCATCCCTGAAAGCTCTTTGCTACATAACGTTAGCTATTTTTGGGCCTTTGGCGTGGGAATTCTAGCTGCATATTTATGCTTGCTGTGGTACCTAAAAGAGCGCGACCATAAGAAGAAGCAGCAGGCTAGGTATATATTGAGTGGGTTTCTCATTGTTTTCGCCACTGGCTTGATTACTGAATGGCTGCTCCCTTTACTCCAAGTCAGGATTCCAGAGCTGACCACCACTACATTTACCATCGCATGTGCTTGCGCTGGATATGCAATGTGGAAATACGAGCTGTTTGCCATGACTCCGGCAACTGCAGCAGAGGGCATTATATCTACCATGCCAGACTCCCTGCTTCTGGTCGGTCCAGATCAAAGCATAACTCTGGCCAACAAAGCGACGCTGAAAATGCTTGGTTACAAAGAAAGCGAGTTAATCGGGCAGGCAGTGGAAATCATCTTTGCAGAAAAGGATGGTGAAAAAGCTGTGGTCAGGGGAATGCCAACTGACGAATCAGAGGCGCGTTTTGTCAGTGCTGAGACGAGCTTTAGGACGAAGGCCGGTAAGAGTGTCCCTATCTCTCTATCCAGGTCTGTGATGAGAGACAGAGAGGGGAAGCTGCAGGGCATCATTTATATAGGCAGAGACATCACCGAGCGCAAGCTGGCAGAAGAAGAGAAACAGGGAATGGAGGAACATCTTCAAATTGCTGGCAGACTGGCTGCAGTCGGTGAGTTGTCGGCAGGTGTTGCTCATGAGTTGAACAACCCACTCGCCGCAATCCAGGGCTTCGCCCAGTTTCTGGCGCAAAGAGAAAATGTGGACGAAACCACAAAGAGCGATGCGGAAACTATCTACAAAGAAGCACAGCGCGCCAGCAGAATCACCGGTAATCTACTCTCGTTTGCCCGCAGGCAGAAGCCCGAGAAACGCCTCGTTTCTATCAACGAAGTCGTTGAGAAGGCTCTGGAAATGCACGCCTACCGGATGAAGGTCAACAATATAGAGGTATTGTTGCAACTGGATACCGATCTCCCAATGACTATGGCTGACCCCGATCAGATGCAGCAGGTCTTTGTGAACGTCCTCAGTAATGCGGAGCAAGCTATGACAGAAGCCCACGGCGGAGGGAAGCTCTGTGTCAAGACGCAGAAGGTGCGCAAGGTGATCCGAATAGCCTTTACTGACGATGGCCCTGGCATCTCGGAAGACAACCTGAGGAGAATGTTTGACCCATTCTTCACCACCAAAGATGTAGGAAAAGGAACAGGGCTGGGCCTCAGCACTTGCTATGGTCTTGTCCAAGGCCATGGTGGCCATATGTATGCCAGAAGCAAGCCTGGCAAAGGAGCAACTATTGTGGTGGAGATACCCATCGTATCAGGACAGCAGCGCATTGCTGAGGGAACCGACTTAACGCAGGCCGCGGCCAATGGCACTATCACCTAGGTGTCATCCTACAAGTGCGGCGGTCTATTCCGGGTTGCAGTCAAGACGGGCGAGTGGCCCAAGTGCGTCGCTAGTAAGAAGAGGGGTGAAGTTCTCTAAGGATTGCCTTCATCGTTGAAAGCATCTTGGAAAGCTCTGGGTATAGGGCTGTGTGTGTTGATAAACTGTTGGCAGGCTTCAATAAAAGCAGCGAATGCATCGAAATCGCCAAAGACAGCTTCGCCTTGAACCCGTCCTCGCAAAACCACGTGGATGTGTTTACTCTCACATTGATAGATATCTACCTGCATATACATACGTCTCGGCTCCACAGGCTAGGTAATGGTCACCTCACTATCTTCAATAAAACATTAGCATAAGTGTCAGTAGTTGCACCATAGTCATTTTGGCCATTTTTGAGCGGCATTTGGTGGCACAAGATTACTAGCGGCAGATGAAGGTGGACTATCCGCGTGCGCCCTTTAATCGGTTGTTTGCCCTCCCCGGGGCTCGTTCCATCTGCGGCAAACCAACGATCCGCTGAACGACAAGCCACAACCAACGTGCCCCCTTCTGTTCTGGCAGTTGCAGTACCATTTTCCCGACTATGATTGTCCCGGAACAACCATTTCTGCGGCGACTGAGGGACAGGCGTTGCATCTGCTGCCGTGAGGCCATAAACTATAAATAGTTGACAAAGGATGATTTGAGGCGGCGGAGATGAATCAGGTTGGCCAGATAATTCGAGTTACCGTATGGGGATTGTGCCTCAACATATTCCTCGCAGCACTGAAGCTGGCTGTTGGCATCGTTATCGGCTCGGCTGCGCTTGTCGCGGATGCGGTGCATTCTATCTCCGATTTGTCCACTGATATTGTTGTCATCTTGGGTGTTCGACTTTCATCGCGGCCCGCTGATGAAAGCCATGCCTACGGACACGGAAGATTTGAGACTATGGCTGCTTCATTCATTGGAGCGGTGCTTGTCGGAGCAGGTATCCTCATCGCCTGGAAGGCTGGGCTCTCCCTCTACCGAGGTGAGATCAACATCCCTAGCTATGCCGTCCTTGTCGTTGCCGCGGTGTCGATAGTGTCCAAGGAGTGGATTTACCAGGTTACGCAGAGGGTTGCCCGCCGAGTTGGCAGCTCTGCGTTGCGTGTCAACGCCTGGCACCACCGCACCGATGCCCTTTCATCGGTGGCGGTGCTATTCGGGGGCATCGCTGGGCTGGCAGGCTGGGGCCACGGCGACCAGTCAGCGGCTATAGCGGTGGGCGTGATGGTCAGTATCGTTGGACTCAGCGCATTTTGGAAGGTCTTTGTCGAGCTCACCGAGGGTTCAATTTCGGGCGAAGAGCAGAAGTCGATTGTCGATGCCATTCAGAGTGTAGCCGGGGTCAAGGGTTGGCATCGACTGCGCACTCGCCTGGTGGGAAGGGAGGTCTTCATGGACGTCCACGTGCTTGTCGACTCAAGGCTTTCCGTGGCTGAAGGACATCGAATTTGCAGCACCGTTGAAAGCGCTATCGCGCAAATGGTGGAGCGGCCTATCAATATAGTGGTTCACTGTGAGCCGGAAACCGATCCCGATTTGGCGGACGAAAAGCGCTCCGGTCAACAATAGAGCCGAATGATTCCCTCGCAGGATAACCTAGGTTGCTGGGCACCGGCGCTGGTAAAGATACAGGCAGCGTGAAGGAGAACTTACTGCCCTTACCCACTTCGCTCTCGACCCAGATTCTGCCTCCGTGGAGCTCCCCCATCTGTTTAGTGATGGCGAGGCCAAGACCTGCGCCGCCTTTTTCCCTGGAACGGGCATCATCAGCTAGTGTATGAGAGAATTGTGGAGGTTTTATGGAGAAGCTCTGCTTTTTCTGTGTAGTTTTGCCGATCTCAGAAGTTGGGTGTTAGGAGGTACGATACAAGGGCGGGGGCACTTTGAAGCTTCATGTGATGGTGTACCTGGAGAAGACTAAACTGATCGAGCGTAAGAATGAAGTTGGAATCGATGCCTGACAGCAGGAAATCCGACCTCCTGACACACCATTTCTTAGAGCTAACACGATGCTTGCAGACTACCTTGAGAAAGCCAAACTAGCCCCGCAGGGAGGCTGAGATTCGTATTGCGTCGGTGGGGCAGGCATCGATGCATTTCCCGCACCGGATACAGTCACTCGAACCGCCTATATCCCCTACTTTTTCGATGTTAGTCGGGCAAATCCTCAGGCATTTCTCGCAACCTGTACACTTATCCATGTCCAGCTTCAACTTCAGTATGCTCACCCTGTTGAAAAGGCCGAGCACTCCACCAAGGGGACAGAGGTAACGGCACCAGAACCGCCCGATGAGGAAGAAAGCAACAAGAGATACAACTAGCGTTATTATGTGGACATAGAAGAATGTGCCGAAGGATAACTGAGGTGAGACAAACCTGTGCGGTATCGCGCCGAACAGGCTGCCTGCGGGGCAGACCTTGCAAAAGAGCGTATCTATGGCAATCCATGCCGCCACCAGTGTTCCTGCTAATACCAGAAGCCTCGTCCAGGCAAAAGGAGGCAAGCTGACAAAGTCCCGGCGCCGCCTGAGCCACACGACCAAATCCTGCACGGTACCGAAGGGACAACCCCACCCACACCAGAACCGACCCGCAGCCAAGCCGAACAAGCCCAGCGACCCAAGGACATAAAAGGGGAATGGCCCCAGAGCTGCCTGGGTCTGAAGAACACCTATAGGACAGCCGAATGCTGCCGCAGGGCAGCCATGACAGTAGAAAAAGGGGGATACAACGCCTGTTTCCAGAATCCCCACTAACCCCAGATTGACCAGGACGAGCGCTATTAGCTGGGTGGACCACCTTAGCCTGCCCATCGCTCTTAGCCACCCAATCCCAGGCAGGAAATGCAGAAGAAACGGACAGAATCCTGCACTAGGCTATACTGATCTACAGCGAAGGCAATCACAAAGGAGAGGGAAATGCTGAGCAAGACCAAGCGGATGACAGGCATAATGACAGACATATTTCTCCGCAACATGCTTTAACGCTCACCCTTTATATCCGCAAAAGGTTGGACGGGTTGCCCTGGTTCTTGACGTTACTCCTGCACCCCTTCCAGCGCTGCTAGCGCTACCTGATAAAAATGGTCAGCAGGCGCAGCCCCAACAATCCTTGCAAGCTCATACTTCTTCTGATACCCATCGGACGCAGAGAAAACAGTTGTCGGAACCGTTCCGTCTATACCATACCTTGCATGCAGGGTGCTTCTACCAGCGTTGCTCTCCAAGCAGATGAAATTTTTATTCAAGAAAGCGCTCAACTCGTCATCAGAAAACGCGTTTTGCTCCAAGCGGAGGCATGCAGGACACATGTCCGTATAAAAGTATATCACCATAGGCTTGTTCTGGTCTTGAGCCCTGCTCAATGCTTCAGTCCAATCGTTCAACCACTTCACCTTCCCCTTACCTTCTGCGGTTGAACAACCTACTGTGCCGATACCAACGGCCACGAGAAGGGCTATAACGAGTGTTAGCGCAGCAGCTTTCTTGCCCATTGAGGCCTCACCCTTTCTCTGCGCCCGATCAGCACCTGCGCGACAGGCGGCTGGCTAAGTCAGCCCCATCTCCAGACCAAATGCTGGCCCTTCAGGTCATATTTCAGAAGCCCTTCCCTAACCCACCTTTTGATGCTCTCACTGACTAGATGATGGGGATAGGGCATAATTTCCGCCACCCTGCTTGCCAGGCTTTCTACCGGATCCCCTTTCGTCTCCACGCCCCCCAGGTTTTCAATTACATCGCCCTGGAGGAGAGCCCACGCTAATGTGGTGTCTTCCCGCGGTTTCATCGCCCCTATGAGGTCTGCTTCGTCTGCCTTCTCTATCTCTGAGAAGAGGAGCTTGAGTCGCTTATAGTATTGGTGGAGGAGCTGGTTTATCTCCTTTGGGCCGGCGCCCTCAGTCCGCGTCACTGCTCTGTTGGCATCATACTTCGACCAGTCATTTGTCAGTATTTCAATGCCGTATTCTTCGGCTTTCTCGCGAACCTCGGTTCCGGGGAAAGGAGACAGCACGTTAAATCCATAAGAAGTATCGAGCTCTTGAGCGAACTGGTCGGTTTCCTTCAGCGTCTCCTTGGTCTCTCCGGGCAGCCCGATGATGAAAGATGCCAGGACATTGATGCCAGCCTCATTCCCTAATCTAACGCCCTCCCTGATTTTCTCCAAGGTGATCTTTTTCTTCGCCGTATCCAAGATCTGCTGATTTCCACTTTCAACACCGTAGAGCATCCAGGTACACCCCGCCTCCTTCATCCTGCGCAGTAGTTCCAGATTGACAGTGTCCGCTCTGGAGAAAACACTCCAGTTGAACTTCAAGCCCCTGGCGGTTATCTCATCGCAAATGGCATACACATGCCTATGGTTGAGCGTCAGCAGATCATCCTCAAAGTTCACTTCCTTAAATCCACAAGCCAAAGCCTGCTCTATGTCGTCCACGACGAGCTTGGGATTGCGGTACCTGGCTCTCCTGCCCCCCATCTTTGAGCCGACGCAGAAAATACAGTTGAAGGGACAACCTCTGCCGGCAATAACGCTGGCGTGCACATCAAGGGCGTGGTATCGCGATAGAGGAAAGAGGTGTCTTGCTGGCAGGGGTAGCCCATCCAGGTCCTGTATCAAACGGCGCTCGTTGGTCACTTCTATGCCATCTGACCTGAAGGCGATCCCATCTATATCGTCGAGCTTCTTGCCGCTCACGATATCCAGCATGGTCTGCTCCCCCTCCCTTACTACCACAATGTCTATCCAGGGGGCCTCGTTGAGCGTCTCCACAGGGCAGAAGGTGACATGCGGGCCGCCGATGACGGTGATGATATCCTCGTTCACACTCTTGCAATGCTTGATTATGTCCGAGGCGATGGGGTAGTTCATCGTCACCGAGGTTACTCCGACGATATCCGGCTGATATTCTGCAATTTTGCTTGTTATCTTTTCCTTCGAATACTTGGCCACCAAAAGGTCCAGGATTTGGACTTCATTCCCGTTTTTCTCCAATACTGCAGCGATGTAAGCTGGACCCAGCGGCATGATCGGGATTTCTGAGAAGGCGTATGGTGGATTAATCAGCAGTGTCCTCATGTTTCTCCTGAGCAAAAGGTTGGGATTTCTCATGTCAACTGTTTGGGGCCATGCTAGAACCTCCGCTAGCTGGTTGTCAAGCCTCCGACTCCTGCTAACTATTAGCCTTGCCCCACCATTTCTTCGGGGAACCTTATTCTGCTCTCGTAGTCGTTGAAGGCCAGTCGTAGGCCTTTCAGGTCCATGCTGGGAATTCTCAGGTATGTAGCTCGCCTGCCGATCTCGTCTAGGGCGTGAGCGTCCGAGCCTTGGATGCAGGGATACTTCTTGGGGTAATCACGTACTTGACCTTTGTTCCACAGCCCTTTGTTCTGGGGCTGCGTGATCTCCAGGGCAGTGAGGTATTGGTTGCTATGGATCCTCATCTTAACGCGACGGCGCTCGGTGGTCTGCAGGAAACCCGTAGGCCACCTTTCAATATGGGCGGCGATGGCGATCCCT
>CAYVES010000070.1:0-2234 GCA_964449845.1 uncultured Dehalococcoidia bacterium | reverse complement strand
GGTCTGCAGGAAACCCGTAGGCCACCTTTCAATATGGGCGGCGATGGCGATCCCTCCCCGCTCGTCTATCTTCCGAAAGACGTCCTCGATCCAGTCGCTTATGGTGATGGAACCATCCCCCTTTGCCGCTGCACTGACCCCAACGTAATCGAGGAAATCCACTAACCGGGGGATGGGGGTTTGCCGATCAAACAGGGCGAGAACATGGCCGCCCCTTGCTGACAACTCAACCCCGGGGAACACCACTAGCCCTCTCTCCTGCCCCAGCTTCCTCACTGTGTCAATGCCGCGTACGGTGTTGTGGTCGGTAATGGCAATTGCCTCCAGCCCCGCGGCAAGCGCTGCATCTACTACCTGCTCTGGGGTGGTCAAGGGGTCGCTATAGCATTTTGACTCCGGGGTATGTATGTGAAAGTCTACTTTTGTGAATCTTTCGCCCACAAGATTGTCAGGTTGCTCCCCAACTCTCATTGGCCGTCAATCCCTGTCATCAAATGCCCCCGCTCAGAATGAGAATGGCGCTGTACCCGCGTCATCTCCCCTTAAATACAGGCTCCCTCTTTTCCAGAAAGGCACGGAGTGCTTCACGATGGTCCTCGGTCTGGCTCAGCGACCAGTACTCTTGCATTATATCTTGTAAGGCGGATTCCAGTTCCATGTTCAGACCCTCGTATATCACTTTCTTGGACCTGGCGATAGCAAGCGGCGGCCCTTTGACCAGTTTAATGGCCAGTTCCTCGGTGGCAGCCTGAAGCTCCTCATGGGGCACGACCCTGGTAACAAGACCTATTCTCTCAGCTTCGCCGGCGTCGATAAGGTCACCAGTCCAGATCAGTTCACAGGCCTTGTCTATCCCTATCAGTCTGGGCAAGAAGTAGGTCCCACCCATCGTAGGCAGCAGTCCCCTGCGGACGAAGACAGAGGAGAAGGTAGCCCTATCCGAGGCTATTCTGATGTCGCAGGCGCAGGCAGCGTCGAGCCCGCCGCCGGCAGCTATCCCGTTGATAGCAGCGATAACCGGTTTATCCATCTCCTGCAAGGGCACGGTCAAGATCTTTCTGACTACATCTGTTGAGGGTTCGGTCTGTGGCGGGGCCTTTGGCTGCTTCGCGAGACCTTGTTCTAAGCCCTTGACATCAGCGCCGACGCAAAAAGCGCGTCCCGTCCCCGTGACTACCACTACTCTCACCTCTTCGTCCCTCGCTACATCCTCGAGTATCTCAGACAGTCCCTGGTACATCGCAGAGGTAAAGGCATTTAGCTTCTGTGGTCTGTTGAGCGTTATTGTGGCGATGCCCTCTTCCTTGGCATAAATAAGGTGCTCATAGTCCATGGGGGTCTCCTTCTCGAATATGACAACTAAGCGCCATTGTAGCAGGTTGCCTGCTCTACCGCAACGAATCGGGGCTTGTTCATAGCGAATTGGGGGGCGAGGGGGAACTGTTGATCCGATATAGAGGCTTGCCTCCTGATCGACGTCTCGGCTGACCTAATGTACTGAGGAAATGAGGAACGGCAAACTAATCGGTATCCTTCGCTTGAACGACACGTTCGGCGGCAACGAATCTCTTGCCCCTGATGTGCATCACCGGCTTAGCCCTGGAGACGTCGAATTGCCCCCGCTCCATGAATTCATCCTTGCATTCAGCATGCACCACCCTACCGACGACCAGTATGTGGTCGCCGGCCTCTTTTTCGAACTCAAGCCGGCACTCAACCCAGCCGACGCACTCTTCAATGGAGGGCGATTTGACCTGCTTCGACTTTCTTTCACCTAGACCGGCCTTTTCGATTTCGCTGACACCTTTGGGGAATGCCTTGGAGCAAACCCAAAGCCTGTCCAGAAGGCCTTCAGGCACGATGTTAAGCACAAAATCGCCTGTTTCTCTGGCGTTTGCCAGGGTGTGCCTCGCGGGGGTAGCAGCGAAGAGAAGCAACGGCGGGTTGGACGATACCGGGGTTACGAAGCTGAAGGGAGCAGCATTGGCCTTCCCCTCCCTGTCCACCGTCGAGATAATTACGGTGCATCTCGGCGACAGGATCTCATAGAAGGCTGAAGGCGTGATTTCCATGTTGCGCCTCCTCATATGTGGGGAAATCCCAAATACTAATCTCTAAACAAATTCAAATATCAAAATGCAAAAGGAAAAGGTGCAGGGCAAAATCCAAAATGGGTAGCGTAGCGTCGTGACTCCTGTCACGACGAAGGATTCGTTGCCACAGGAGTGGCAACG
>CAYVES010000069.1:0-11062 GCA_964449845.1 uncultured Dehalococcoidia bacterium | reverse complement strand
AGCTCATAGAGGAGGCAAGAGACCGGGCCGAAGAGGACGCAAGGAGCATCGTAGCCCAAGCCGAACAGAGGGCCGCTCAGATCACCGAGGAGGCAGAAAAACGGGCTGCGGTCGCCAGCGACATTGTTTCCGAAGCCGAGCAGCGAGCCACCCAGGTCATGCAGGAGGCGAAGAAGCAGGCAGAAGACGGCGCAAGCGGCATTGTCAGCCAGGCCGAGCAGACTGCCAGCCAGATGATCGAAGAGGCGAAGAAGCAGACTGAGCACGACGCTCAGACAGTTTCAGAGGCCCAACAGAAGGGTAGCCAGCTCATAGAGGAGGCAAGAGACCGGGCCGAAGAGGACGCAAGGAGCATCGTAGCGCAAGCCGAGCAGGCTGCCAGCCAGATCATCGAAGATGCGAAGAAGCAGACAGAAGACGGCGCAAGCGGTATTGTCAGCCAGGCCGAGCAGACTGCCAGCCAGATGATCGAAGAGGCAGAGAGACAGGCGAAGGACGATGCAAGCAGGATTATCGCGGAGGCTGAACAGACCGCCAGCCAGGTCAGCGAAGAGGCGAAGAAGCACGCCAAGGTCGATGCCCAGACGGTCTCTGAACTCCAGGCCACAGCCAACCAGGTCATAGACGAAGCGAGGAAAAGGGCTGAGAACGACGCTCAGACAGTCAGACAAAAAGCGGCGCGACTACTGGCAACAGCGAAGACCAACAGAATCCCGGAGGAAGACGTAAAGGCAGTACTCGACGAAATCCATCAGAACTTGCTTTCCCTGGCAGAGGGGCTGGCAAAACCATCAGCTGCATCAACGAAGAAGATGAGTGAGGCGGTTCAGCCTCCCCAGCCAGAAGCAGTAAGGCATGTGCAGATTGAGGCAGTACCCCAAGGGCCACGTGAGCAGCCCGCACCAGGCCCAGGAGAAGAGAACCTCGACCTTTTCGATGGCACCGTAGAAGTAGCACTGCCGCCTCCGGTAGGCCTAGAGCCAATGCTACAAATCCATAAGCACTTGAAACAGACCCCTCACGTGGATGTCTTGAATCTCGGAGGATCGGTAGACAAGGGCATCACTATTAGAATCTCCGTGAGGACCCCTACCCCACTTCTAAGGATGGTTAGTGAGCTGCCCGGGGTAGATGGAGTCTCAGAAGAACTGCCCGGTGCTGACAGCGTAGTCCCCCGTCGACAGGGAGCAGAAGAACATCCCCTTAGAAGAATCATAGTGACTACCGAGCGGTGAAGTGCCAGCTATCCGCCGTAGCTCAACCTGTGAAGTGTCTCCCAGAAGAAGACCTCTTGAAGCGGCACTACTCAAAAAAGGGGACTTCTCCTGGCTCGATTGCTGGATATCGAGGTAAACGCGAGAGAGGTCGCTGTACAGGTACGGTAGCTTCTCCAGAACGACTTCAATTGCAGAACAGTGGTCTACGGTCAGCTATTCGCTCTCCAGTACTAAAGGGTCGCATTACTCCCTCAAAGTTGACCATTTGGGTGATTGTCCACCGAAGCCAGACAGTCTATTGTAGCGACGCGGTATGCAAACAGAAGATGGTGAACGGTGTGGCATGACACAGTCGGAAGAGGCTACGCCAATAGTGATGGCAGAGGCGAGGCAGGGAAGATGGTGACGGAGGAATAACGCCAGAGGAAACAATACCGGAGGCAAAGGACTGCAGAATCCCTATGGATGCAACACCACTTGTGAAGAGGATGAATAAACGGGCCGCTCGACCGCTCTTGCTGTGTGGCGTACTCGCGCCGCTGGTGCTGGGGGTTTCCGTCATCGCGGCGGGACTGGTGACGCCTGACTTCAGCTTCTTGTCGGAATCGATTAGCCAGCTAGGGGCCCGGGGCAAAGCGCATCCCGAGGTAATGAACGCTGGATTGATCCTCTGTGGCTTGTTAATCGCTGGCTTTGCATATGGACTGTATTGGCGGCTGGGACGGAGTGTCGTTGCCAAAACCGTCTGGCTTCTGCTCGCGATTGACGGTATAGGCATCGTACTCTCAGGCATTTTCCAGGCCGACTCGAAGTCACTCGGCCTAGCGAGCACACTGGAAGGCTACCTGCACAGCATCTTCGCCCAAGTAGCCTTCTTCGCGTTGCTGATTAGCATACTAATGTTCGCAACGGTGGTGCATCGCAAGCCGGCATGGCGCGGCTTTACACGGATGTCCTTGGCAGTTTTCGTGTTCAACTTAGTGCTGCTGCTCGTGTTTCTGACAGGTGGGGCTGAGCCGGTCGATGGCTTGCTAGTACTCTCCTTCTTCGGCGTATCGCTGGTTTGGCTGGAGGCGGTCTCGCTGCGGTCTCTTCAGCTGCCCGCTACCGCGGGGTTGCAACAGGTATCGACCTGACATCTCTCCCCATTTGAGCTAGGGCGGCTTTGGGTGGTGTGAAAAGGGAAGCTATCGCCGTCTCGCAGCCAATAGGATTAGTACAATAATCAAGAGGATGGCGAGAGGCCAGAGGGGTATCCGCCAGGACCACCAGAACAAGTTGGAAATACCCGCTAATATAATTATTGCAGCAACGATCAGTATTATCCAAATGACTGTGTTTGTGCGGCGGCCAGCTTCAGTTGCATGTTGTTCAACCCCAGCCTCACCTGAAGCTTCTGATACTCCTTGGCTTCTCGCTAGCTCTTCCGGTTCCAAAGGCACTACTATCGCAAGAACTAAGTAAGCCAGCACACCAGCTAGCCCAAAGAAAAGCGTTAAGACAGCAATTAGTCTCACGATGGTAGGGTCTATATCAAAGTACTTTGCTATGCCACCGCAGACTCCCCATATCATCTTCTCGTCTCTGCTGCGATAGAGCCGCTTCATTCACTGGCTCCTATGTTGCCTGCCTACGCTCATCTCCAACGAAATCCCAACTGTTGCAATATTCTACTGCGATATGTATAGTAAGTACAAGAAGTCTGCGGGCAGCAACGATTGGGAACTACGGCGTTTCTGCCGTCAGCCTACTATCTGGGTAGGCACTAGCGAACTGCACGGAGCCCGAAGGGAACCATGGATAGAAGCGCATTCCGAAAGGCCGTGGAAAAAGCCGTCGAAGCAGGCCGCGTAGATGACATAGTGGCGGCTTTTGCAGAAGATGCAGTGCTTCACAGTCCGGTCCAGTTCAAACCATTCGAGGGCCGGGCTGCCATCACCCAGCTGCTCGGCATTCTTGCCGAGGTGTTTGAGGATTTCAGGTACACCGACCAGTTGGAATCCGACGAGGGGGCTCTGGGACTGATCTTCCGTGCCCGAATTGGCACCCGAGAGGTAGAAGGCCTTGACCTCCTCCGCTTCAATGATGCCGGCCTGATCCAAGACCTTACGGTCATGGTCAGGCCTCGCTCGGCAGTCGAAGCTTTGCTGGCGGAGGTTGGACCAAGGTTAACGTCTGGGGATTCGGCTACCTGAAACTCCCAAGGTATCCCGCTACCTGACTCAGCCCTCAACTTGTGTATGTCCGCCGATCTAGTCCCATGCCCGTGCGGAATCCAGTAACAAAGCTGGAATAGAGTGTTAGGTTGACCAAGGCCAATGGTCAGCTTGTCCGGCGACTTGACAGCCAGCGACCAGTCGTTTTAGGATAGGCAAGCCGATTGACATGGCAAATCCTCGGTTGGCGGACCGGGGGAGATATGAGGACACTGCTAGTAAACCCTGCTTATCCCTTCTGCGAAGCCCCGTCATGCCTATGGAGTCCGCCTGCATCGCCAACTCGTATGTTCAGGAATATCAAATCCCCTGGTTCCGGGCAGGAAGGGAGATAGTGATGAGTTCTTTGGAAGGAGCGGCCGCGCCACGTGAGATCGCCGAAAGAAGTCAACTTGCAGATATCGTGGGTGAAGGGAATGTTCTAGATGACCCAACTGTCCTGGAAGAGTATTCCAAGGACATGAGCTTCGCGCCCCCATGCCAGCCTGCTTTCGTGGTAAAGCCCAAACAAGCAGAGGAGGTCCGGGAACTGGTCAAATGGGCCAACGGGACGTTGATGCCGCTCATACCCGTAAGCTCCGGCTCGCCTCATTTCAGGGGAGACACAGTTCCGGAACAGGGAGGGGTAGTTGTGGACCTTTCGGGCATGAACAGAATCCTACGCGTTGACCGCAGGAACCGCGTGGCCATGATCGAACCCGGAGTTACCTTCGGTGCCCTCAAGCCTGAAATCGAAAAGCAGGGTATGCGGTTGATGCTCCCGCTTGCACCTCGGGCCACCAAGTCGATCATCGGTAGCTACCTCGAGAGAGAGCCGGTCCTGGTGCCGAGGTACCATTGGGATATGTCCGACCCGCTTTGCTGTACAGAGGTCGTATTCGGCACAGGCGACCTATTCAGGACCGGTGCCGCGGCCGGCCCCGGCACACTCGAAGAACAGTGGCAATCAGGCCAAGCCCAGAAGAGCCCTCTTGGCCCCGGCCCCAGCGATCTGCACCGGGTAATCCAGGGCGCACAGGGCACGCTGGGGATACTTACCTGGGCGACAGTCCGGCTGGAGCTTTTGCCTACCATCCAAGAACTCTTCATGGTAGGCTGCGAGGAAGTGGACGAAATCATCGACTATGTGTACTCGATGCAACGGCTCAAGCTGGGTGATGAGTGCCTGGTGCTTGACCGGCTTAACCTGGCCTCGATTCTTGAACACGACGCCCGAGCCATAGATGAACTCAGCTCCACGCTTCCGCCATACATTCTGATCTTTGTGGTCGCTGGCTACGACAGATTCCCCAAGGAGCGGGTTGACTACCAGACAAAGGACTTGATGGAGATCGCGGAGAGATGCAGCGTTCGTCCGGCAACAGCACTCCCCGGAGTAAATTCAAGGAAACTCCTGCAAGCGCTCAGCGGGCCTTGTCCCGACCCATATTGGAAGTTGCGCTACAAGGGCAATAGCGCCGATATATTCTTCCTAACCACCCTGGACCGCTCCCCTGAATTCATCAAGGTCATGCACGAAGCTGCGTGCGAAACGGGTTTCCCCGCGACCAGCATCAGCACCTACATCCAGCCAATCCAGCAGGGCCGATCCTGCCACATGGAGTTTAACCTCGACTACGATCCCGGCAGCATGGCAGAAGTGGCTCGCGCCAAGGAAACCTTTGAACACGCGAGCAAAGCCTTGATGAACCAAGGCGCGTTCTTCTCCAGGCCCTATGGAACATGGTCCGAAATGATCCACAACCAGTATGCTGAGAACGTTATAGCTCTAAGAAAGGTCAAGAGGATTTTCGACCGCAACAACGTGATGAACCCAGGGAGGTTGTTCTTCTAAGAGGCTTGAGCAAATGCAGATTGTAGTCTGCCTAACGCAGCAGGGCACGCCTCCGGTCCTGTCACCTTTTGATGAGAACGCATCCTGGAGGGGGTAAAGGAGAGATAAGATGCTGCTTGAACTCAAGGACTATATGGGAGACATGAAAAGGTGCGCCAGGTGCTCGTTGTGCAAATGGCCGCCCCTGGCTCAGATCAAAAGCTGGAGGTTCTCGAACAACTGCCCCAGCATTGCCAGGTATAACTTCCACTCATACTCGGGCGGCGGCAGGATGGCGTTGGGGCTGGCCCTGGCTGAAGGCAAGCTGGACGAGGTAACGGACGAGCTGCTGAACATCGTCTACCGTTGTACCGCGTGTGGTGCCTGCGATTCGTCCTGCAAGTACAATTCTGAACTGGAGGTGCTTTGGTCGATCTACTCTACACGCGCCCACCTTGTAGGCATGGGCTATTTCCTGCCCGAGCATTCGATGATCATCGAAAGCCTAAGGAATGAAGACAACGCCATGATGCAGCCCAAGGCTGAAAGGGGCAAATGGGCCGAAGGCCTTGACGTTAAGGACCTCTCAAAGGGCGAGCAAGCAGAGGTGGTCTATCATGCGGGGTGTTTGTACTGCTACGACCCTGAGCTGTCACCAATAGCGAGAGATGCTGTTACACTGCTTAAAGGCGCAGGAGTTGATCTGGGCATCATGGGCAGCCAGGAGTCATGCTGCGGTAGCATCGCCTTCCAACTGGGCTTCCAAGGTGAATTTATAAAGTTTGCCGAGAGCAACATCGACGACTGGAACGCAGCCAACGTGAAAAAGGTAGTCACTTCATGCGCCTGTGGATTCGGCATCATGAAGGCAGTGTATCCCTTGTTAGGCAAAGAGATGAAGTTCGAGGTGCTGCATATCACCCAGTACCTCGATCAGTTGCTCAAGGAGGGCAAGCTGAAGCTCTCCGGAAGTTTTCCGGCACGGGTCACTTATCACGACCCGTGCAACCTGGGCCGGAAAGCCGAGGCATACGTGCCCTGGAAGGGGGAGGAGAAGAAGGTGCTCGGCCAATTCATCCTGAGGGAGCCCGAGAAGATAATCCACCGGGGCTGGAACGGAATCTACGAGCCCCCCCGGGACATCATCAGAAGCGTGCCAGGAGTTGAATTGGTGGAGATGGAGAGGATCAGGGAATACTCGTGGTGCTGTGGAGCGGGTTCCGGCGTTAAGCAGTGCATGAACGATTTTGCGCTGTGGGTCGCCTCGGAACGTATCGAGGAAGCGAAGTCCGTTGGCGCCGAGGCAATGGTAACGGCCTGTCCCTGGTGCGAGCGCAACTTCAAGGATGCGATCGCCGAGTCCGGGGGAGACCTGATGGTATATGACATCGTGGAACTGCTGCAACAGGCGTTGTAGCTAACTCAACCAGGAACGGGAGGCAATCATGGCCCTTTCCAAAGACGTTTACAGGCTATTCGAATCTATTGTTGGATCGGAAAACATCTCAGACGATCCAGGAGTCCTCAGGTCCTATATGTACCAGCCCTTTGGCTCCAAGAAGGGGGTGTGGGCCGACATCTCGCCCGCGGCCGTGATCCTGCCCGCGAGCACAGATGAAGTGGTGGCGATAGCCAAGGTCTGCAACAGATATCACATTGTTTTCAAGGCGATGAGCACCGGCTGGGGGATGCACAACCTCCCCGGGGTCGAGGGCGCGGTGTCACTGGACCTACGCCGCATGAACCGCATCCTCGAGATCGACGAAAAGAATATGTTTGCTGTGGTCGAGCCGCACGTGATCTGCGCGCAACTCCAGGTCGAGGCAATGAGGAAAGGGCTCAACTGCCACATCATCGGCGCGGGGTCCAATACGTCGGTGCTGGCCAGCGCAACCTCGGTTGTTGGCTACGGGCCCGATGGACTGAGCATGGGTGTCAGCAGCCGCAACCTGCTTGGAGTAGAATGGGTGCTGCCTACCGGTGAAGTGCTCAAGCTTGGATCGCTTGGCGCAGGGTCGGGCTGGTTCTGCGGCGATGGCCCGGGCCCCAGCCTGCGTGGCATAATGCGAGGCTGGGAGGGGGCGTGGGGAGGACTGGGGGTGTTTACCAAATGCGCAGTTAAGCTGTTTCATTGGAACGGACCGCCTGAACTCGAGATGAAGAGAGTCCCGCCAAACTACGTGCTCAATGAACCGATCAAGTTGTTCAAGGCCTCGCTGTTCAGTTTCCCTACCCTTGAAAAACTCACCGAGGCGGCCCTCAAGCTGGGCGAGGCAGAGATCGGCTATTTCATCTCGAGGCTCAGCCCCTCCTTTGTGGGCCTGCAGATGACCGCTGGCGCAGACTACGTCAACACCTGGAACAGCGGAATGCTTCAGCAGATGCTAAAATACGCCTTCCTCTTCGTGATCTTCGCCAACTCGGAGGGGGAGTATGAGTATCAGCAGAAGGTACTCACGCAGATTCTCGAGGAGACCGGCGGCCAGTCCTCACCCATATCCGAGACCCCTGAGATGCAGGAGCAGACAGCGACGGCCGTTGTCAAGGTGGACGGAGTCGTCCGATCATGCTTCCGTACCACAGGTGGCTTCAATACATCCTTCGGCGCGATGGACACCGCAGACCTCGCCATGAACCAGATCAAAGCTGGTACAGAACTCAAAGAGAAGTACATCGAGAAGGGCGTGATCATGGACGATGGAGCCGACAACTCCGCAACACTGGTGTTTGACCAGGGCCACCTTGCCTATACGGAAATGCTGATCATGTACGACCACCACGACGACGAATCCGCCGAAGGCGCCTACCAATACCTGGCTGAGTCAAACCAGGTGTGCTTGGACAAGAAGCTTGGCTCACCCATCTTTCAGATGTCGCAGGTGGGGAAGGGCAAGCACGGGGCGTTTGGCCCTGCGTGCTTCAACTATGATATCTGGCTGCGCAGGATCAAAAGAGAGTTTGACCCAAACAATACGGCAGATCCCACCGCCTATGCGGCAGCGGAGGAATAATACAAGACTACACAGTTTTGGCATTTAACAATCAGTGAAGAATTCCAGCATCCGAAGGGAGGGCAAGATGAGTAGCTATGATCTGATTGTAGTGGGGGGCGGTCCAGGGGGCAGCGCTGCGGCCAAAGAGGCCGCCGACCACGGACTCAAAGTGGTCATTCTCGAGCGCGGCAGGTTCTGTGGCGAGAAGAACTCGTCGGGTTTCGGTCTCTCGCCCAAGGCCGCTCGCGATTTCGACTACATCAAGGACCTAGATGTACCCTCGCTCTGGCCAACCAAGTTCGGGGTAATGCACATCGTGCAACCCAAGCCTTCCAACGGCGACCGGATGACCTGGGGCTTGACACCGCCCAAGCGCAAGAGCTACCCCGAAGCCAGCGAGTACATGGTGCAGATGATGTACCGGCCAGAGTTCGACCAGTGGATGGCAGAGAAGGCCACCGCCGCAGGTGCGGAACTGAAGCTCACCACTCTAGCGACCAACGTGATCCGCGACGCAGAAAACGTCGCAGGTGTAGTAGACCATGAAGGCAATGAGCACCGGGCGCCGGTGGTCATCGCTGCTGACGGTGCTCACTCACTGATGGCCAAAAAGGCCGGACTCAGAAAAAAGTGGGATAAAGATCAGGTCACCGTGCTGGCTACCGTTGACTTCGAGGCTGACCCCGAGCGAATCGCGGAATATTGTGGGGACACTAACGTGCATATTTTCATGGGGCCGGATCGAGGGGGGTATGCCTGCGTCTTCCGAAACGGGTTCCACGTTGGCTCCCGCCCAGCCAAGACGCTGCAGCGTGAGCTGGACGCGGGCCACAATTTGTCCACCAGGTCAGTCATAGACAACGTGCAGCTCGATTTCATCCAGCGGCTGATCAAGGCCACTCGCGCCAAGCCCCGCGAGTTCCAGCTACACTTCCTGCCCTGGCTGAAAACATTCAACGAGAGAATCTATACCGGGGGTCTCATGCTTACCGGCGATGCCGCAGGAGTTCCGGAGCCGTTCATGGCCGAGGGTGTGTGGCAGGCGATGTACTCGTCGAGGCTAGCTGCTCAGGTCGCCCAGCGCGCGCATATAGACAAGGACTTCTCCAAAGCGTACCTCAAACAGTACATGGAAGAACTAAAAGCGTCGCCAGTGGGCGTTGACTTCACAGCCGGAACCGTGCTCAGGGACTTCTTTTCGGAGTGGACCTCCCAGACCTTCTACGATCTGTTCGACAATCTGGCCGACGCCATGTTCTACGCAATGCTGACCATGGCCGAGCCGCATGCACAGGGCATGCTGCGCCTGCCCGCGATACTCATAGATATGATACCGCAGCTGCTTTTCTTTGCGCGCTACTATTTGCCCATAGCCGAAGAAGCCTCAAGAGAGAAGCTCACCAATTTCCTGGCGGGTATGAGGACGATGGCGCCAATGCTCCAAACCATGATGCAAGCGACCACGGGAGGGAAGTAATCATGGATAAGTACGCCATTAACAAAAGAGGACTGGTAACCGTGATCGAGTCGCCAGAGGATTTCATCTCCGTAGATAATGAGAAGTGTGTGGGATGCAGGGACTGTGTGATAATCTGCGGCATGGACCTGTGGAAAGTACGCGACGGCAAGGCGGTGCTGGCAAAGGACTACAAAAGATTCTGTACTGAGTGCGCGTCCTGCTATACCGTATGCGACTACGACGCGATCGAGTTCACCTTCCCGCCGGCGGGATATGGCATCGTCTACGAAAAAGGCTGACAGACCAACCTCCGAGTGGACTCAAGAGCGTGTGGTGTTCGTCGCCTGCTGCTCCAAGACCAAGATAACTTGCTACTCGGCCAGGGTAACCCTGGTCGTCCAGCCTAACCTCGCTAGGAGCCAATTCTGAGCCTGCCAAACGGCTTGACAGCCAGCAAGCATCGGGTGTAAGATAGCCAGACCTTGCTGCTCCTCAGCAGTTGGACAAGCTGAGCCAAGCGCTACAGCCCACCGTCGCTCGTGGATGAGTTCCGCCGTTGCTCACATGAGGCTCGGTGATCGCGAGATTGCTCACGCTGAAACAGCGCATGTCAGCTGACACGGGCGCTCGGCCATGGTCAAACTGTACTGTTCCGAGGTGATGCATCGATGTGTGCATCATGCCGTGCAGCTTCATAGAGGGTACAGCCTAATGAGGGATTCGAGGGGCGAAACGTTCTATCGAGATCAGAGACTTCTCGAGATCGGTGAGGGGATAGCGGGATGCTGCGAATTGTCATCGCTCGTAACATCGGAGTGGCGGGAAGCCCAATGTAGGAGGGAGAAGCGAAATGGAAGAGAAGGAGGCGAAGCGCGTTAGCGCCCGTCGCAGATCGAGGGCGTCTCAAAGAAGGTTCGCAGGGTCTGAGGACTTCCTGACTGACTCATCTCAGCTGGGGCAACCTGCTACTGGGACTGAGGCAGGGGAATTGCTGGGCGACCGGGTTAGGAATGCTCGCGAAATGCGTGGTCTGACCATTCAGGATGTGGGCAGCCGCACGGGAATAAACGTGGATACTCTGAAGCGGGTGGAATCGAATGAAGTGATTCCCCCCTTGGGCGAGTTGGTGAAGCTGGGCAAGGCGCTGGAAACCAAGATGGGCTACTTTATCTCTCCCGGGGTCGACAGACCTATAACCGTAGTGCGTGCTGACCAACGTCGCCCCGTTGCGAGGCACGGCGAGAGAAAGAGGGAACGGAGCGGGTACTCTTACGAATCGCTAGCTCCAGAAAAGGCGAACCGATTGATAGAGCCTTTTATCGTCACCCTATCGCCTACCGACGTTGAAGAGCCTTCCACGCACG
>CAYVES010000068.1:0-11203 GCA_964449845.1 uncultured Dehalococcoidia bacterium | reverse complement strand
CAGTTCGCCTCCTTGGGACAACAGCTATCAATACGGGTGGCTTAGATGAGCAAGCCGAGGGTCCCCTGCGCCACCTACAGACTCCAGTTTAACAGTCGCTTCCGCTTTGAGGATGCCCGCAAACTGGTGCCCTATCTAAAGCGGATGGGCATCTCCGACATCTATTCATCGCCCGTCTTTGAAGCACGGAAGGGAAGTACCCACGGCTACGATATCACCAATCCGCAGCGCCTCAACCCAGAGCTAGGCACAGAGCAGGAATTCGAGTCGCTGGTTGAGGAACTAAAGGCTCACGAGATGGGGCTGCTTCTTGACATCGTACCGAATCATATGGCGGCAAGCTCCGAGAATCAGTGGTGGATGGATCTCCTGGAGAACGGTAGGCATTCGCCTTACCAGAGTTTCTTCGATATTGACTGGAACCCCGTCGATAGGGCTCTACAAAACAAGGTGCTCCTTCCTATTCTGGGCAGACCATATCGTCAGGCACTTGAGAACCAAGAACTCGCCTTAACGCTGGAAGAGACTGGCCTTTTCGTCTGCTACCAGGGCCAAAGGCTGCCCCTCAACCTTAAGTCCTACAGCTCGGTACTGTCCCACGGTATCAGCAGGCTGGAGGAGACGCTTGGAAAAGGCAACCTCGTTTTCCAGCAGCTCAAACAGCTCATAGAGACTATTGAACGCTTGCCTTCCTATAATAGCGTTGACCCCAGGGAGGCCGCTGAGAAGCAGCGGCAACGGCAAACAATGAAGGAAACTCTCTCTCGCATACTTAACGAGTCAACGGAGCTGCGTTCCTTTCTCCTCGAGAATATTGCCCTTTTCAATGGAGCCAAGGGAGTCCCGGCAAGCTTCGAACCGCTGGACAGTCTGTTGCAGCGGCAAGTCTATCGACTGGCCTTCTGGGAGACTGGGCGTGATGAGATCAACTATAGGCGCTTCTTTGATATCAATGACCTAATTGGAGTGCGAGTTGAGTGCCCTCATGTGTTTGAGGCAACCCACTCGCTAGCTTTCCGCCTTGCCGATGAAGGAAAGATTACCGGCCTGCGGGTTGACCATATCGACGGCCTTTACGATCCTTTGGAGTACCTGCGGCGCCTGCAGCACAGCGTTGCGCCGGAGCCGGAAGTAGCTGCCGGGCCCCCGGTCTTTTACGTCATAGTAGAGAAGATCCTGTCAACTGACGAGGTCCTGCCCACAGAATGGCCGGTCTCCGGTACCACAGGCTACGACTTCTTGAACATAGCAAATGCCCTCTTTGTAGACGGGAAAGGGCTCCAGGCCTTGGATTCTATCTATTCCCAGTTCACCGGGTCACAGGTTGCTTTCGACGACGTAGTTTACGAGAAAAAGAAGCAAGTGGTGGAGGAACTGTTTGCAGTTGAAGCGCGCACTATGGGCCATCAGCTATGGCGTTTAGGTCAGCAGAGCGATCCTGATTTCCACTCATCGCATGAGGAACTGACCAAGGCCCTTACTGGAGTCACAGCCTGCTTGCCGGTCTACCGAACCTATATCAGTACTTTTGCCATATCTCCACGGGACAGCCATTATTTGGAAACCGCCATTGGTGAGGCTCAACGGCGCGATCCGAGTATCCAGGCACGCACGCTTGATTTTTTGAAGCGCGTGCTTTTCTTGGAACCCCCTGTGGACGCTGGTCCAGAGGAAAAGGAGTTATGGCTTCGATTCGTGATGAGGTGGCAGCAGTTCGCTAGCTCCGTGATGGCCAAAGGGTTCGAGGATACGGCGCTTTACACATACAACCGACTTATCTCCCTCAACGAGGTGGGAGGATACCCTGAAGCTAATCCCGGCCCTCCCGACTTGCAGGTTGAGGAGTTCCATCGCTACATGGTAGCGCGCCAAGCACAATGGCCCCATACCTTGAACGCTACTTCCACGCACGACACCAAGCGCGGCGAGGATGTTCGAGCGAGAATCAACGTTCTCTCTGAGACCCCGGCAATATGGGAGCAACATGTAATCCAATGGAGTCGATGGAACCGGACGAGAAAACAAAGGATAGATGGCAGCCTGGTGCCCGATCCGAACATAGAGATACTTCTTTACCAGACGCTGGTGGGAGCTTGGCCGTTTTCGGCGAGCGAAGTACCTGAATTCAAGGAACGGCTAAAGTCATACATGGTAAAGGCAGCACGAGAAGCTAAAGCGTTCACCAGTTGGCTCTCGCCCAACACAGCGTACGAAAACGCTCTTATCTCTTTCGTCGAGTTCGTCCTCGACGATTCTGACCAGAACGAGTTCCTTGTGGAGCTTTTGAATTTCCAGAGACAAGTGGCATACTATGGCGCCCTCAATTCTCTGGCTCAGGTCGTGCTCAAGGCTACTGCGCCTGGCGTGCCGGACTTCTACCAGGGGACAGAGCTCTGGGATCTCAGTCTGGTTGATCCCGATAACCGGCAACCTGTAGACTTTCAAAGCCGGATAGGACTATTGGACAATCTCCTTCGACAGGAGACACAGGGGCAGCCAGCGTTGGCCAAGGATATCTTGGCCTCCTGCGAAGATGGTCAGGTGAAGCTTTATGTTACATACAAGGCATTGAGCACGCGCAAAGCATATCGGGACCTGTTTCTCGAGGGCGATTACATCCCGCTTCAGGTTCAGGGCCAAAGACGGGAGCACGTTTGTGCCTTTGCACGGAGGCGAGGAACGACCTGGGCTTTGGTAGCGGTGCCGAGACTTTTGACAAGCCTAGTGTCAGTCGGCCAACTGCCTTTGGGACAGCGGGTTTGGGGAGATGACTCTTTGCCTCTGCCCGACGATGCTCCAGGAAGATGGGCCGATGTTTTCACTGGCGAGATCCTCCAGGCTTCCCCGAAAGTAAAAGTGCTGCCTCTCTCCCGCATCTTTGGCCTATTCCCTGTCTCCCTTCTCATGGGCACGGCTTCCGACACAGGCAGGGAAGAGAAAGCAAGGCCTTCAGCGTAGTCTTTGGACCATTTTCCCGCGCCGAAAGATAGAGGTAAGGGAGCAAGACGCATAGTGTATAATGTCAGATTAGAGCCGGCATGCAGCTGAACTGGCACGGTGGACCGCGGCGAAATAACTTGGTATGGAGGTGAGCTGTGGCATTCAAGGCGTATTATTTGAGCCCTGATGGCTATTTGCACCGTGATCTCAGTGAGAAAGAGGTTCGAGAGGCTTTCCAATCCAACCAGGGATTGCTGTGGGTGGACATCTGTGAGACCACAGAGGAAGATGGCGAGTTTCTGGCACGCAATTTCGGCTTTCACCGCTTGGCCATTGAGGACTGCGTAAGCCCACTAATACGCCCGCCGAAGATCGATGATTTCGGCGACCATCTCTTCATAGTCGTCCACGGGATCAATCACAAGGGCGAGTCGGACATCGTAGAGACAGCGGAGGTGGCCATATTCCTCGGCCCGCACTTCGTGGTGAGCAACCATAACGAATCTCTATACAGCGTTGACGCCATCGTTAAGCTTGTGGAGGAGGATGCCCGCCCCATGAGACGAGGGTCAGACTTCCTCGCTTACGTCCTGATTGACGCCTTGATCGATAATGTCCTGCCCACCATTGACAGGATGAGCGATGTTGCAGACGACATTGACGAGGAGGTGATTCACAACCCACAGCAGTCAACCCTCGAGGCTATTCTAAAACTCAAACGCTCCGTCCTGCGAGTACATCGGGTGATGGTGCCGCAGCGTGAAGTCATGAATCGATTGAGCAGGCGCGAGTTTTCCATCATAGGGGAGGAGGCAGGGATCTTTTACAGGGATGTATATGACCATATTGTGCGGATCGAAGACCTTGGCCAGTCTCTACGTGATAGAGCGGACAACGCGCTGGCCACCCACCTGTCCTCTGTGGCAAATCGCCAGAACGAGACTATGAGAGTCCTATCCACAGTAGCGACCATTTTCCTGCCTCTTGCTCTGGTAGCAGGAATCTATGGCATGAACTTCGAATACATGCCGGAGCTGGGGTGGCACTGGGGATATTTCGCTGTTCTGACCTTCGTGGGGGCAGCAATCATCGCTGCAGTATCTTGGTTCTGGGCCCGAAAGTGGATAGCCTGGAGTCGCCGGCGCGTGGCGAGGTTCAGGCCATTTGCCGTAGAGCCTGAAAAACTAGTGGGCTATGTAGGCCTCGTGAGAAAGTGGTCGCATCTGTAGCGAGAAGGAGTCGTGGCTTACCTATAGCTGCCAAACATATTTGTTGGCGTAGAAGAGGAGTTCTAGCGAGGGCTACTACGCCAAAAGCCGTCTGACGGACTTTCCGCTTGCGTAAACTAGAAGCCTGTCTCCCTCGAGAATCTTCCCCTTCCTATCAGGCCTGGGAAGTAATTCGTCAGCCTTGTAAACGGCAAGAACCTCTATATCTTCTTCCGCCATAACATCGGCCAGTGACCGACCGATGTTGTTTGACTTCTCCTTTATCATTACCAGATTGACTCCCCAATCCTTCCCGACATTGAAAACTTCTTCAACCGCTGGGGCTTCCCTTAGTATCCGCTTCAATAGCGGTTTTCGAACCAGGACCAGAAGGCGATTGCCCAACCTGCTGGCAACGACGACTCGATAAAGGATGAAGATACTGACAACTATTATCGCCAGGCGAATGAAGAACCAGCTATAGCCGGTCACCTGTGTAAAAGTCGCAACCAGTGTGGCAATTATGGTGACGAAGCCAGCATTTCCCAATATTATCAGAATGGTTACTATGCGGCGCCTCGTTCTATGCCGCACCACCCGCTCGGCTTCAGTTGTGGTGAAGCCTGTTCCCGTGAAGGCCGACAGGGCCTGAAACCTGGCAACATCGGCCTCAACGCCGGTTAGCTGCAGGGCAAGGCCCCCTATGCGAACAACGATGAAAGAAACCAGTATCGCTACCAGTAGAATTCCTAGATAAGCCATAGGCCACCCCTCCGATTGAAGCTTTGCTGATTGCCGTGGTCAATTCAGCTAATTATTGGTTCAAAGCTGTTGATATATTATATCGCGTAAGCCACTCTCACACTAGAGCCCAAGGGTTAGAAGAGTCAACACTTGACCGTTATTGCCTGTTATTAAACATGTGACATCTTGAGTTCTAGCCGAGCTGATAATACACTTATGCCAGCGACCCACAAAGGGCAGAGACCTTGGGTGTGGAATCCTCAATTGAGTTACTCAGCAGTTCCGTTCGTGCCGATTTCTTCACGCTCCTGGACAGGTAATGCTGGCAGCTTGCTGCTCAAGGAAGCTCGTACCTGGGCCTCAGCCTCAGGTCCCAAAGCCTCCGCAGCTTCCAAAGCGCCATGGGCTGCTTCTGATACAGCCACCTCCTGTGACAAACCAGCCTGTAAGGCTGCCTCCTCGGCTGCCTCTATTGCTTGCACCGCCGCTTCTCCCAGATCGGCCTGTATCTCCCCGGCTCCTTGAACCACGCCATAGCTGGCTCCACGCAGAGCATCTTTACTGTCTACTCGGGAGCGTCGCATTGCCTGTGTAACCGCCAGCACTGCCCGATGTACCAACTGCCCTACATCCGCCTGAGCCATCTTGTCAACAGCGTGTATTGAGCCTCTAGCTGCCTGCCTAGCTACCTCGAGACCATATTGCTTACGCAATTCGGCACTAGCTTCTTTAAGGCCAGACAGGCCTTCCTCAAGTGCTTTGGCTAGCCTGGTGGCTGTTATTTTTCCGCGATGCGCCGTTATCGTTGCTAATCTAGACATCTCTGCAATCTGATACGCGGTTACGCCCAGGGCAACATCTATTCCTGGAACGGGCACGCGTCTCAGATATCCGTAAGGGAACTGGCTTAGGAAGTTTAGACCAGCAACGGTGCTGAAGGGGCGAGATAGTTCACGCATCGGGGCGCCCAGCGCATCTAAGACGACTTCTCGACTTTCCTCTCCCTCCTCACGCACGCCGCCTAACAGGGTTAGAGTGATCAGACCCAAGAAAAAGGCAATCCCGAAAAGGAAATCGAAACCTGTAAGGTATAGGGCACCTATCTCAAGATGACTGCCGGGGCTCAACCATTCAAAGGTGAGGCTGAGCTGGCGTACGCTGAAATAATCCGCGAAGTATCCGCCGAGCAGGGGGCCTAATCCTGCTCCGAGGTTGATCGCAAGTCCAGCCCCCGCCAGATACGCTGTGGCCTTTCCTGGCGGGGCTAGCTTGATGCCAATCGTGCCAATGGCAAGCGTTACCCCTGCGGCTGCTATGCCAGCCATGATGTGCAGAATCACCAGCAACGGAATCGTCAGGAAATACCGCTCGGGCATGGTGGTGAAAGCCCACCCCAGTATCACCAGTAGGTAGAGGGAGACGCATAGCGAGAGAACGGCTTTATGTCCGAACTGGTCCGCCAATCGACCCCAGACCCGAAGGAACATTATGTTGAAGGCCTGACTCAGTATGGTGAAGCCGATGACCGCTGATAGGGGCAATCCCAAGCGCTGTAGCATGTATACGGCGAAGAAAGGCGTGGCCAGGTTTATAGCTAATCCCCAGATGAAGAGAAAGCGCAGCAGCTTGCGATAGTTCTTGTCACGAAACGGTGCTGCTATAGTGCTTACTAGGGAGGGCTGTGGTCCAGGTGCTCGCTGCATCAAGGGTTCGGGCATAAGAGACATGAATACCGGGCTGGCCAGCGCCAGAATGAAGATGCCAAAGAGAAGCGCTATTGAGTAGCCTAGTATTTCCGAGTCCGGAGAAGCTTGACCTTTCCACCAGTCTACAAAGAAAGCGGCTGCAAGCCCGAATACCATACCTGCGAATGCAGCAAGAGCCAGACGCCGACCCATTATGCTTCCCAGTATCTGTTGAGGAATCAGGTCCCGAATCCAGCCATTCCAAGCGCAGTTACATATGGCGACCAGCACACCCCGTACAGCCAATAGGCCCAATAGCAAAGAGATCGCACCAGCACTAGGTACATCTAGGAAGAAGGGGACAAGCGCTATGGGGATCCATAACATCTGCGCCGGCAGGTAGGTTCCGAGTGCGATAGCCTTGCGTAGCCTGATCCTCTCTACGAGGAGTATGGCAGGGATCTGAAGTGGCTGGGTTATGAATGGAATGGAGGCCAGGATACCTATTTGAAGGTTGTTGGCACCTAGCGCTAGAGCGAAGGCGGTTAGGAAACCGCTGGTGGTTATGCTGAAGAAGCCCAGTGAGGCCATGCCCTCCAGGGTCATGTACCGAAGGCCTCTCTTCACCTCGTCATCGGAGATGGTGGGCCTTGGGCGGAAAAGCTGAGCGATCTTTAATGCCATTAGTCAGGAAGCATTATCCAGATGTTCCGCTACCGTACAGGGAATCGGTAGTTTGCATTGCCATCTTGCGCCAAGCATAGAGCTGCTTGGGCGCGGCTAGGGGCCACACGACTTGGGAGACCCGCACGATTGGCAGCTAGACAACTGCCTTAGACAACCGAAGCAGGATCTAGACCCTGTCTTTGAGCCAGGCAAGTCTGTCTTCGACAATTTGGCGCGCCTGTGCCCGATCGCTCGCCTTTGTCAGATTCCTTGCCAGAGCGGAATCGTCGATCACGTCCCTAATCCAGTTATTGAAGTCGTTGTTCAGCTCACTAACGTGATGACTGAAGGACTGCTCAGTCATGTCACTTAGTGCAACAGACAATTCCTCCAGATTTCTGAGACCCCTCCCATCATGGCACCGGAAGATCTTTTCGCCGGTAACATCCGAAAGACGTGACCTGTAGACCTCCTTCTTGCTACTCATGGCTCCTCCCTCACCTTCTTTGTTGCACTGAAGTCGAATCAAAAGGCTGCTCTTCCACACCTGTCAAACACAAACCACAGCCTTTGCCTTAGCTATTAGCGGGAGCATGACCGTTGCTGCTAGATACAGCAACGTTTTACCCACCTTTCTTGCGCTTTGCGCCAAGCATTATTAGGAGCTCTCCTACAGCAGCATCCGATACGTCGTCTTTGAGGGGCACATTTCTGTGTATCCGGTATGCGTTTCTTCGGCCAACCTTGTCCTTGCTGATGAAGCCGCCCTCGTCAAGGTCCTTGATGATCCTTAGGGCTGCCCTTTCAGTTATACCAGCAGCATCACCGATATCCCTAGCGGTAGAGTCCGGATGTTTGGCAATAGCAGCCAATACAAGACCGTGGTTGGTGATGAAGCCCCATTCAGCCATTCTTATCCTCCTGCGTGAGCACTAAACAGTTGGTACCAATGATGCTTCTCGACTCATCTTTGTGAAAATTGATCAAAGGGTACTTGACAAGTCGCAATATTCATGATACATTATAGCGGAAAAATGTTTCAGGTTATATTTAAGATGTAATATGTTTATTATTAGGCTATTACTGATTAGTCATTATCTCAAAAAAAGTCATGTATGTCAAGTCTTTTAATTTGAAGTCATAAGGTAGTAATTATGGACTCTAAACAAGTGCTAACTGGAGAGCATTGTCCGAGGCCGACCGAGTGGGCAGATGGCTGGGCGGTTGTTGCTGATCCCGTCAAATTTGCCGCCAGGTTCAACGCCAGTGTCCCCGGAGCATATCGACACGTGACAGGTGATGATATTCGACAGATGGCGCAATGTGGGCTGATCGGGCGATGTGGATTCTTTGATCGGTCAGACCTGGAGACAGTCAGAGGCATACTTCGGTATGAACAGCACCGAGAGGACGCGGCCAAACAGAAGATGGAACGTGAGTTGTTCCATGCTGTTTTGGCAGTACAGGATAGCGGGGTACAAGCCGATTTGTCGTTTGTTAATTTGAATGACGTGTAGTGCACAGCCGCTTGGCAACTTGTACAGTATGAGCGAGGCATGTGGATATGCTGCCGGCGAGGCTATCAATTATCGGAAAGCCGCGGGGGACGTAGAGGGGGGAGGCATGAGGGTCCCCCGCGGCCGACCAAACCTCAACGTTTAGGAGTTGAAAATGTACAAGAAGATGCTTATTCCTTTGGACAGATCGGACTCAGCTGAGTCAATACTTCCTCACATGATAGAGCTGGCTAAACCGCAAGGGGCAGATAAGTGTGAGGTGGTTCTGCTCAATGTATGCGAAGTCTCACTAATACCTGAATATTACCTCTCTGAAATTCCTTTGAGTTGGCAAGATCACACTATCAGGTGTAAGCGCTCTGCGCAACAATATCTATCAAAGGTGGAGAAACGTCTCAAGAACGCTGGCCTAAACGTGAGTTCAGTAGTACTGATGGCGAAGGCAGGGGAAGGCAACCCCGCCAATTATATTGTCGACTATGCCAATGACAATGATTTTGACCTTATTCTGATGTCAACTCACGGGAGGTCTGGACTTAGCCGATGGGCATTTGGCAGTGTCGCCGACAAAGTAATGCGCAGAGTTGATATACCGATACTGCTGGTCAGACCACGCTAACGAACGAGGTGGGAAAATGAACCTCCTCAGAAGCCAAATAAGATACTTGGTAGCTGGCTTAATCCTCTGGCTGCCAGTTGGAATCATAGTCGTTGTCGGCCGCTACCTCTTGGGAACCCTCGAGGACGTGGGAGGCGATTTCCTTGGATTGTTCCTTCAAGACAGGGTCGTTTACCCCGGTCTGGGTATAATGTTGTGGATAATGGTTTTCCTCCTCACCGGGCTAGTAGTGAACAAAACGCGTGTTGGCGATCTTCTTTCGAGGGTCCCGGTTGTGGGGCTGTTTTTTCGAAAAGATGGTGAGACGATGACTCCGGAGAAGCTAATAGGTTTGTCCCCCTGCCTTTTCCTGTACTCGCCGACTTGTCTGTCTTACGGCTGGATACTCTCGGAACAGCAGGTCAAGCTGAACAACGAAACAGCCCATTTCGCCTTGGTTAATGTCTACTATCCCAACGTACCGACTATAGTGACCGGGCAAGTTTACACAGCGAGGAAGGAAACGGTAATGAAACTTGGCAACCAATCCAGAGAAATCGTCGATGTGTTGCTGTATGGGCTGCGAAGGCCTGCAAGCCTGAGGTATCTTCCGTGGGACGATGAGGACGACGAGGAGTTCAAGCGAAGAGCGGAACTCTTTGGGATTGTTCTTGGGGCCGATTCGACCACCAGTTCAGCCCTTGGTAGCGGACAGCTTGTTCAGGTGTGAGGGAGCGGTGAGGCACCTAGTTACCGTTACTTCGTATCGGAGGTTCGGCAAGGGATAAAATACTAGTCCTTCCCGAGCGCCCAGTTCGAGAATAGTGCTTCTGCCTTTGGGTTAACCTTCCTCGTTTTGGAGACCTGCCCTTGGGCACGGGAGGTAGCAACCTCTCTGGTTTCCAATTGCCTATCCGGCAGTCTAACTGGCATGAAGTGGGGTGTGTTGCAAAGTTGCCATCCCTGATGCGAACTCTATATGACACAACAGTAGTGCACCTTGTTGCATTTTGTGCAATGTGCTCAAGAAACTGGCAATTGGAGCCTTCAGCGGATCGCACTTTCTAGCGGAGCGGGGGAGGCCGTATGGAAAACCTCGTCAGGCCGCCCTTGAAAAACGCTCAGATCCTGACTACAGAGAGTCGGTTTTGGGCGTTCTCAACCCCAGGGGCTCATATCCCGCTTCAAAGACAAGGGGGAGGGCCATCTGGGGCTCTTGGGCGGGCGCCCTATCCTGCCTCTCCTTTCGCCTCTGAGCTCCCTCTTTTAGCTTCTTAGCATGCTGTTTTGGCTTCCTGTGCTGGAGCCGGCGCTCGTAGATCCACCGGCGAAAGTGGTTCAGCATGCGCATCTCGTAGTCGTCCAGGTGGTCGCGGCGGATATCCTCTGGCATCGCCTCCCTCTTGTACTGCGTCATGGCGTACATGTAGATGCGCACCCACTCGGAGGCGACGGGACGCTCCAGGGTCACCGTATACATGTAGGCGCACACCTCTGGCCAAGTGGCCACGCCCTCCTCCCCCTTCATCAGCTGCCCTAGGCGGTGGAGAGTGACATCGGACTTGATAGTGTCGGGTAAGGTTTCAGCCCAACCACCGGGACAGACGATGAGGGGATCCGTAAGAGCGCCCACCAGGTCGTCGATCCGCTTGTCTGTTTGCTTTTCCACTTCCCTCCTTTCTAGCCTACAGTCAGCCCAAAGCTTAGCCCGAGATAACCGAGGCAGTAGTTTCCCAGGTCAACCCTCGCCTTGTCCCTCTGCTCTTCCGGGAAGCAGTTTAGTGCCTTTTCTAGGAGTCTGTCCGAGTAATAGCTTTAGCAAGTTATGGCAGGTATAATAGGCTA
>CAYVES010000067.1:0-11212 GCA_964449845.1 uncultured Dehalococcoidia bacterium | reverse complement strand
CGACGCTACTCCTTTGCCTTTTGCATTTTGATATTTGAATTTGTTTAGTGCTTAGAGATTAATAAAAGACCAAAACCACTATCAGCACGCGTAGCGTTGCCACTCCGGTGGCAACGAATTCTTCTAATCCTGAGATTGCTCATGCCGGAATTGGTAATAGTCCGCGAGTTTCTTCAGGGTCTTCGCCGCCCGCTCGAAGTTGGAGAAGCTGGGTATGCCCCGTTTCACCAGCTTGTCTCTTGTTTCCGACGCCAGCGCGTCGCTGTACGCCGCCGTCACAATCAGCATGAAGGCCTTTTCGGATCTCTCGTTGAAACCTGAAACGGCGTCCAGTATGGGATCCGCGGTTTTCATGCTTTGACTCAGCGGCCTGATTGCAGGAAATAGTTCGAGAACCACACAATCTATGTTGGGGTCTTGGTCCATGACATCCAGCATGCTGGCCAAATTGGAGACCCCATCATCTGCCATGAGGAAAGTGCTGGATATATCGAAGGGATTTCGGTAGCTTCCACCGATGATATTGAAAAAGGTGGCTAGCTTCTGGTAGGAACCCTGGGTCAGAAGTGGTACCTTCAGCCCTGCCTTGGCGAAGGTATCGGTTACCAAGACTGACTGACCACCGCTCAGGGCGATAAGGCCCACCCTGGTTCCGGTGGCGGGTTTAACGTAAAGCAATGCTTTGACAGTATCTACCATTTCATCCAGGTTATCAACCTTTATTGCGCCGCATTGCTTCATGGCTGCCTGCCAGACGATGCCTGACTCTGCCAGCACGCCCGTATGGGAAGCTGTGGCCCTGGCTCCCTCCTCGGTCTCTCCCCCCTTCCAGATAAGCACCGGCTTCTTACTGGCCACCTCCCTGAGGGTACGGAAAAACCTCCTGCCATCCTTCACCCCTTCAATGTACATGCCGATTATCTTGGTTTCTTCATCCGCTCCAAGGTACTCCAGAAAGTCGGTGCTATCGAGGACTACAGCGTTGCCGTAGCTCACCGATTTGCTTATCTTGATGCCCTCCTGCTGTCCTACCAGGCTGAAAAGCGTCGCATGAGTGCCGCTCTGGGCGATGAAGCCCACCGAGCCCTCAACACCATAATCCTGCGCCTCGGTATGACGCAGCCCGATTCTGGGGTTGTACAGGCCAACGCAGTTGGGGCCGATAAGATTTAGGCCAGCTTTGCCGGCCAGATCGGCAATCACCTGCTGTAGCCTTATTCCTTCTTCTGTGTTGGTCTCAGCGAATCCCGAGGTGAAGAAACATACTCCACCAACTTTCTTCTGGATGCAATCCTCGACGATCCTTGGCGCCACCGCTCGGGGCACGGAGGCGATAACATAATCTACCGGTCCCGGGATATCCGTGAGGGTCAGGTAGTTTTCCACCCCAAGTTCTGCTATCCCTGGAAGTTCGTTGGGGTCGATCTGCACCGAATAGACCTCTCCCTTGAAAGGGATTAAACTCCTCAGCCACATGTAGCCTAGTACCTGCTTATCGCCCACGACTGCGACTGAGCGGGGGTTGAATGCTCTATCCAGCTTCCTTGCCGTGCTCTGTGCAACCTTGCTCATGCTTGGGATTCGAGTATCACCCTGGCGTCCACAGCCACTGCGCTATCGCTGTAGGCCAGAATGGGGTTGAGGTCCAGCTCCTTGATCTCCGGCGTCTTGTCCACGAAATCGGAAAGCTTCAGCAGCATATCTTCCAATACGGTGATATTTGCTGGCTCCTGCCCACGGTAGCCCTCGAGCAACGGGTAGCCCTTTATCTCCCTGATCATCTGGCTGGCGTCTCTTCTTACCAGGGGGACGATCCTGAAGGCAACATCCTTGAGCACTTCGACGAATACTCCACCGAGGCCGAACATCAGCACGGGCCCGAACTGGTCGTCCTTGGACATGCCCATGATCACCTCGACGCCAGGTCTGGCCATCTCCTGCACGGAAACGCCGTGGATTGCAGCCTTCGGGCTTGCTCTTTTTGCTGCTGCTATGATCTCGCCATAAGCCTTGCCCACCTGGGCAGCGTTTTCAAGTCCCAGCTTGACGCCGCCAGAGTCGCTCTTATGGATGATATCTGGAGAGATTATCTTCAGCACTACCGGGAAGCCCATCTCCTTGCTCCTCGAGATGGCTTGGGCCTTGGTTTTGGCCAGCGTTGTTTCAATAACCGGTATGCCAGCTTCAGACATCAGTTGTTTTGCCTCGACCTCGGTCAGGACAGTTCTACCATTTCGCAGGGCATTGCTGATTATCTTGTTTGACACTTGGTCTCTCCTTGATTGTACGGGATTTGCCGTTGCCGCCCTTTGGCGCTTCTAACCCTCTCCTGTTGCATGCAAAACCGTAGGCTATTCTAGCAGGTAAAGTTGTGAAAGTAAACCAGGGTTGCTCGTCCTGCGCCTTGGGGGACATCTGTGGACGATTAGTAGGGGCGACCCATTGGGTCACCGCTGACCGCTTTTCTGCATAGAAATAGAATGCTTCTGACGCTGAGGGAGAGGTTGGAGGAGGTGGAATTCCCCCTCCCCTGTACCTGCCCTCCTGGCGGGATCAGAATGAGTCAGTCGCTTTTGCCCTTCCAAGGATTTGCTTGTCCATCCCTCCATCGCCCACTTCACAAATTCCCGAAGGGCGGCATAGGTGTCAGCTATCATGGCTCGACCTCGGCGGTAAGCACTGATCGACATTCTCCAAGGTCGAAGTAATTGTACGCCATCAAGCATTAAATGCGGGTTAAAGATCTAAAGAGAAGATTAAGGAGGGCTTACAGTCAGCTTACGGTTTTTCAAGAGGGGGGACGGAGGAATTCACGTTCGCCATGGCGCGAAAACCTGCGATATACGCTGCCAGAGCGATGGGCGGAAGTGGCTTCTATCGAACGCTGGCGATCGATAGCGTTTCCATTTGGGAAGATTTCCTGAGTACAGGCCCAGTCTCCACGCCAAGAGCTGAGGACTTCCGAACAGTAGCATTTTGACCATCCTCGGCCTGGAAAGAAGCGTTCTTAGCAGGGTGAGCAGCGTGCTCATCATCGTGGGGGGGCATCCTGCGATCCTGACGGCATGTTCCTTATCCCTGTTTTTGCTGATGGCGCAGTTGCCGTGGAGGATTGTTCCTTCTCCAGTTCCTGCGTTCGCCTGTTCTCTCCCCCAGTAAATGCGGGTGTCGCCGCAGTCCCGGTTGGCATTGGTTTTGGCGAATACCCCTAATGCGCAGATAAGGTTGCTGTAGCATCCTGAGCAGACACTGTGTCCCGGTTGAGAAACTGAGAGGCCGGTTACGCCAAAGCTAACCAACTCCTCCTCTGCCATGGATATCCACTCCAGCTCCTCCTTGAGGGGCTCTATGTCCTCCCCTATGGTTTGAATCGCGCTGACATCGATAGGTCTGTTACGGAGCTCAGCGTATTCCTTCAAGTAGCCAACCTGCGAAGGCTCGATTCCCATAATTGTGGCTCCCACGCAGTCACAGGCGAATGCGTCGCGACTGGCTATTATCAGGTCTTTACGGTGAGCTAGGCCCATAAGGGTATCCGCCCCCCTCTCCAGCATGTAGATGCCGTCGATTATCGTCAGATCGCATTCTACGAGTTGGTTCAGAAGGCATATCAGGTGGTCCAATCCCTTCTGGTGAAAGCGTTTTCTGGAGGGAATGGCGAGGCAGCCTTTCAGGTTCTTAAACCCCAGAGAGACCTTCACCTGAGGATGAGTTTTCAGCACCGGCACGTTGATCAGGAAGTCGGCGTCCAGCGCGATCTTGGAAACGCCGATCTTGACCCCTCCTAACTCTCTGCTCTCAAAGGGCCCTTCGTTGAGATCGAACAGCTTGGCGCCGTATCTTTTGGCCACCCTGTCGATACCGGTATACTTGTACCCTCTTCTGGTATTGGATCCAAGCCCCTGAGCGACGGTACCTTCACCGATGGAGATATCCTTGCACCCGTGCTCCGCCAGCAGCCGCAGGATGCCCTCCACCATTTTCGAGGTGGTTACCATACCATAGGGCGGCATCGGCATCCATCCAGCGAAGGTGATGTTCGGTTTTATTAGCACTCTGTCGTTCCTGTCGAGCTTATCGAAGCCGCCGCACAGTTCAACAGCGTGGCCAATAGAGTCAAAAGACCCATCGAATCTTACCACTGATACTGTCAATGTCCGCTCCGGATTTCTGTATACTAGGGGCGGTTCGCGAAACGCCCCTACTGGAGGGATCTTAGGAATTCGCTGTATTCCGTGAGCTTGGCTAGGGCGTGGGCCGCTCTCTTCGGTTCAGGGTAGACGGGAACGTTGCTTTGACTGAGGAACCTGAGTTCACCCCTGGGCCACCCTTGCGGTGTGGCGCCGCAAATCACTGTTGGCTTACCCCCTTCTGCTATTTCGCTGAGCAGGATGTCAGCAACCTTCCTGTCCCTGGCGTCATCATCGCCCGGCGGGCCGGTGAAAGCAGTGAGAAGCATATCGATGTTGGGGTCTTTGGCGACGATTCTAATCGCCTCCTTCATATAGTAATCTGGGGCAAGGGCTCCTACCAAACCCAAATCGACCGGATTGTTTACACTTGTTCCCAAGCTTTCAACGACATTGGCGAGTTGTTTTCGAGTTTCGGTTGAAAGAGCGGGTACTTCCAGCCCCAACTGGCTGCAGGCATCAGTGGCGGCAACAGCGAGACCGCCTAGCGTCGTGATAATGCCTACCCTCCTTCCCTTGGGACGGGGAAGGTGGTTGAGAGCAAGCAGAGCATCCATCATCTGCTCGAAACTGTCGACAGAGACTATACCTGTCTGGCTGCAGAGCGTTTTCCAGATAGCAGTGGAAACCGCGAGGGTGCCGGTGTGCGAGGCCGATGCCTTTATCCCGGCATCAGTATGGCCGCCTTTGAGTACGATGATCGGCTTGCTCGGCGATATCTCGCGTGCAACCTGCAAAAACCTGCGGCCATCCCTGATTCCCTCAAGATAAGCCACAATTAGCTTGGTCTCGTCATCCTGCCCCAGATATTCCAGGAAGTCCACGCACGTAAGGTCGCAATCGCTTCCGCAACTGACACCCTTGCTGGGCAGAAGCCCCTTGTCAGCAATAGACATCAGCAGGTAGTAGAACACGAAGCCACTATGGGAGATCACTCCCACAGGGCCGCTCTCCTTGGGGAGAATGAACTGCGGGACCAGCTTGGCTGACGGGTTGTAGGTGCCCAAGCAATTTGGCCCGATAACCCTGGTGCCTCCCTCTCGGGCAATTCTGACGATCTCCTCCTCAAGCTTCCTTCCCTCTGGGCCCATTTCCGCAAATCCGGCGGTATAGAGTACGATAGCCTTTGTTCTCTTCTGGGCACACTCCCTGGCTATCTCGGGCACGGCCTCGCGGGGTACGGTCAATATGGCTAAGTCCACCTCCCCCGGTATATCCTTGATGCTGGGATACACCTTCAAGCCCAGAAGCTCCCCTCCCTTGGGGTTTACGGGGTAGACCGTGGGGAAACCCGCGTCGAGGAGACTCTGCAGGAACATATATCCAACATTGGTTGCTGTACTGGAGATTCCTACCAGCGCCACCGACCTTGGGTGGAATAGGGGAGCAAGCTGGTCTGTAATGTTTCGTCTCATCGATTATCTCTCAGCCCCGGCTTCCTCCCTGCGGTTCAACTGAACCTCGATTTTTGTGATCCTCCAAACCCCGTCCTCTCTGCCGAATTCATAGAAGTGCATGCCTTCGGAAAGGGCACGTTCCTCGGACGCTCTGCCTGTGTCCGGGTTGATGGGGTATCCGTAGTGCATATAGTAGTCCCGCCCCGTGGCAATGTCGCCGGTAACGTCCACCATGATGTTTGTCAGGGCGCTGAATCTCCTCTCCTCCCTGGTAAATATTGCCATCTCGGCGAACTCTTGCAGGGCTTCCTTTCCCCTGATATCGATATCATATTGTGGTACAACATAGTGTATATCGTTGCTCCAAATGCTGAGCCAGAGTTCCCTGTCGCCGGAATCCATGGCCCATGCCATAGTCTTCGGCAGGTTCTCGACTTCAATTCTATCGGGAAGCTTCATCAGTGCGTTAACCTTAGCCTGCAGCCCTTTAACATCAGTCTCAAGCGACTTCACCATGCGGTTCAGCATTGATTTCAGGTCATCCATCCGTGGCTCCTTTTTGGGTAATGGGGACGCCTATATAATAGCTTACGGAGTTGGGTTGTTCAAGGCAATGTAGGGGCGACCCACTGGGTCGCCCCTACACAGGAGCATTGCAATCCACCCTATCTTCAGGTATCATCTTTGGGCAAGCGTATCTCTTCGCAAGATGATTTGGCCTGAGAATTATAGACGGTATGAAGCTTGTCCGGCATCTGGATTACCTCTTCAATGCCCGATCGGTGGCTGTTATCGGAGCCTCCAACATCCCCGGCAAGTGGGGCTGTGACATCCTCAATCTGCTGTTAACCAGGGGCGAGAGAAAGGTCTATCCCATAAACAAGAACAGGGCCGAGGTGCTTGGTGTGAAGGCCTACAGCAGGATAGGGGAAGTGCCCGGGCCTGTTGATTTTGCCGTAATAACAGTCTCTGCTGAAGCTGTCCCCGCAGCTATGGAGGACTGTGTGCAAAAGGGAGTTAAGACTGCCCTCGTGATTTCCGGCGGATTTGCCGAGACCGGCGAGAGTGGGGCGAAAATGGAGCAGGAGGTAGTGGAGATCGCCAGGAGAGGCGGGATACGCTTCATCGGGCCGAACTGCGCCGGACACCTGAATACCTTCTCTGAGCTCTTCACCGCACCCTATTTGCCGCCGCTGAGAGACGGGGCTGTATCATTTGTTTCCCAGAGTGGAAACCTGGGCTTGCCGGTTCTCGCCATGGGCTATGAAGCAGGACTGGGGTTCAGCAAGTATATCAGCAGCGGCAACGAAGCTGAGCTGCACTTCGAGGACTATCTCGAGTATCTGGGTCAGGATGAGAAAACGAAGCTCATAATGGGGTACGTGGAGGGGCTCAGGGAAGGCAGGCGCTTTCTGGAGCTTTCCAGGGAGATTACAAGAAGGAAGCCAGTTGTCATAATGAAGGTAGGTCGCACGGACAGTGGGGCCAGGGCATGTTGTTCACATACCGCTGCCCTGTCAGGCTCGGACGAGATCTGCGATGCGGCTTTCAGGCAATCCGGGGTGATCAGGGTGGATGAGGTCAGCGACCTGGTTGAAGTAGCCTTGGTTCTGCTCGGCCAACCATTGCCCAGAGGGAGGAGGGTGGCGGTATTAACGGTGGGTGGGGGCCTGGGGGTTATCGCCGCAGATGCCCTGAGAGGGTACGGTCTGGAAGTACCGCCGTTGTCAACGGCAACTCTGGAGAGATTAAACTCCGTTCTGTCGGGAAGATGGTCGCGTGGAAACCCGGTGGATGGTGGGGGTGGCCTCAGCTATCCCGGCCTTCTGCCGCTTCTGGAGGATGAAAATGTAGACGGGGTGCTGATTGCGGGCCCCGTTTGGGCGCCTGTCGGCTTTTCTGCCTTTATGAGTACGCCTCCCTGGGACAGGGATAACCTGGCCGACCTTGATCATGTGCTTCAAGGCGTCGAAGAGGAGTCGCTGAGGAATCTGGAGGTGACCATGCAGCTCATGAAGCAGTATCAGAAGCCGGTCGTTCTCTCTGTTTGGGTCACCGGCGACGTAAAAAGCGGGGGACTCTACAAGAAACTGGAACGGAACTATCTAACCCCCTACCCCACGCCGGACAGGGCAGCTAAAGCCCTGGCTCGGTTGGTGGAATACAGCGAGTACCTTGGTATCGCCAGAGGGAACATGTAGGGGCGACTAGGCGGGTCGCTTCTCTATGAACATGAATCCTGACCAGAATCTGGATGGTCTGTTTGATGCTAAATCAGTGGCTGTGATCGGTGCGTCCGACAGCCCGGGCAAGTGGGGTTTTGGTGTACTCAGCCTCCTGTTAACCAATGGTGGGAGAGAAATCTATGCCGTAAACAGGAAAGGGGGAGAGGTTATCGGGGTGAAGGCTTATCGGAGCCTAAGGGAAGTGCCCGGTCCTGTGGATTTTGCCGTGATAGTGTCCGGGTTTCGAGATGCCCCCGCCGCAATGGAGGATTGTGTCTACAAAGGAATTAAGTTCGCCCTTATCGTCTCTGGCGGATTTTCCGAGGCTGGTGAAGAGGGGGCGAGAATAGAGCGAGAAGTGGTCGGGATAGCCCGGCGAGGCGGGATACGCTTTATCGGGCCCAACTGTATGGGGCACCTCGATGCTCATTCCAACTTCTTCACCATACCCTTCAAGATTCCGGTGAGAAAAGGGCCTGTAGCAGTGATCACCCAAAGCGGGAACTCGGGCGTTGAAGTCCTCGCGATGGGGTGGCAGATGGGGCTGGGATTCAGCAAGTATATTAATAGTGGGAACGAAGCTGATATTCACTTTGAGGACTATCTGGAGTATCTGGGTCAGGATGAGAAAACGAAGGTTATCCTGGGCTATATCGAGGGGTTGAGGGAGGGCAGACGCTTTTTGAAGCTGGCCGGAGAAATTACTCAGAGGAAGCCAATCGTCGTTCTCAAGGCAGGCTACTCCCAAGAGGGTGCCAGGGCAGCGCGGTCGCACAGCGCTGCCTTGTCGGGCTCGGACATTATCTCCGATGCGGGTTTCAGGCAAACCGGGGTGATAAGAGTGGAGGAGCTTAGCGACTTGGTTGATACGGCTTTGACTCTAGCTGACCAGCCCCTGCCTCGGGGGAGACGGGTAGCGGTGGTGTCGATGGGTGGAGGCCTGGGGGTTATCACTACGGACGTCCTAAAAAGGCGTGGTCTGGAAATGGCCCGGTTCTCACCGAAGACTATGGACGAATTGAATTCTATCCTATCAGAGAGGTGGTCACACGGAAACCCCGTGGATCCAGGCGGCGATCCCATCATTACTCCTTGCGTTTGGCCACTTCTGGAGGACGAGAACGTAGACGCGGTGATGGTAGTAGGTGGCATCGGCATGGTCGGTGGCTTCAGCCCGATGATGCCGATACCTGCTTCCCTGAGGGACGAGCACGACCAATTGGTGCAGGCTGCAGAACGTGAGGATCTGGCGGATTTCAATCGCCTACTCGAAGTCAGTGGAAAGTATCAGAAGCCTGTAATTGTCGCCAGCATGATGAGTGCCTCTGTCGCAAAGGGCGGCGTCTCTGAGAAACTGGAGCGAAACTATCCTACCTCTTACCCTGGCCCAGAGAGGGCAGCGAAAGCGCTAGCCCGTCTCGTAGAATATAGCGAGTACCTTGGTGTCGCCAGAGGGAGGGCCCAGACATGAGTTCGTCTGTCATTGCGAGGCTTCGTCGCGCTCGCAATGACGCGGGCCTTTGTCGGGATTTGGGAAGGTCAATCAAAAGGGGGCAAGAATGGCGAAGGCCTTAGCGGGTGTCAGGGTACTGGATTTGAGCCGGGTGTACGGCGGCCCGATGTGCACTATGCTTCTGGCGGAACGGGGCGCGGAGGTCATTAAGGTGGAGCTACCAGAGGGAGGATGGGGTAAGAAATCTTAACCCTCAGACAGAGGGCTTGGAGAGCTATCCCTTCGTGATCCTAAATCGCGGGAAGGTGGGAATCACGTTGGACCTCCAATCGGAAGGGGGGCGAAGCATATGCAAGGAGTTGGTCGGCGAGTCCGATGTTCTGGTGGAGAACTTCACGCCGGGGGTGATGGAGGCCCTCGGGCTAAGGCTATGAGGAGCTCAAGCGGTACAACCCTGACCTCATCTATGCTTCCTTATCGGGATTTGGACATACTGGCCCCTCGCGCACCCAGGTAGCTTTCGATACCATAATTCAGGCCATGGGTGGCTTGATCAGTGTCAACGGCCAGCCTGATTCTCCCCCCACCAAAGTCGCCCCCGCCATAGCTGACTTCTTGGGTGGGATATATGCCGTTGTCGCTATCCTCGCTGCCCTGCAATATAGGGCCAACACAAAACAGGGCCAGCGCATAGATATCTCGATGCAGGACTGTATCTGGGCCATAACCGCTATACAACACCTGCCGCTCTACCTGACGATGGGACGGGAACCGGAGAGGCTGGGCAATCGCATGATCGAGGTCACGCCCTTTAACATATATCCAGCGAAGGATGGACATATAGTTATTGCCATCGTCACTGTAGGCCAGTGGCAGCGGTTGCTAGAGGTCATCGGCAGGGAAGATCTGAAGAATGTCCCGGAATACGGCAGTCAGGTCGACCGCATTAAGCATATCGATGAAATGGATTCCGTGGTGAAGGAGTGGACGACAGAGAGGACGGTGGATGAGATGCTCACTCAGCTCGGCGCCGCCGATTTGCCCTGTGCCCCTGTTCCCACATTCGGTCAGGTAGCCAGCGACCCCCAGCTTGCCAGCCGGAACATGCAGGTGGAGGTCGAGCAGGTAATAAGCGGCAAACTCAAAATGCCCGGCTCGGTATTCAAGATGAGCCAAACACCGGGCGATGCCGCCCAACCAGCCCCCTTCCTTGGCCAGCATAACGCTGAAGTATATTCCAGATTGCTGGGCTATGACGCGGAGACAATAGACAGACTGCAGAGGCAGGGCGTGATTTGACTCGGGCAAAAAGCCAGAGGCAAGCCCCCGAGCTATTGCAAAAGGCTTGTCGCCGTACTAAATTAGGAGAAAAAAGGGGCGCCAGAGAGGGCGTTTTTCCTCCTCCACCTACGCTATGGCCCGCATATGACGCGCCGCACCTTTCTTGTATTTAGATACAAGCCATGGTAACGCGGCCGTGAAAAAGGAACCTATTATCAGCTATAGAAAGTTCTCCAGAACGATTTCCATGTAGAAAGCTCGTCAGCTTGACAAATGACGTAACTGTGGTATTCTATATACTAGACCTGTTAGAAGTTTGCTATTCCCCGTCCTGTTCGAGCCTTAGCCATTCCTCAGGCCATGGATGACCAAGCTCCCGCCAGGTAATAAGCAAAGGAGGTCATCCATGGAGTACGTGGACAAAACCCTGCATTGCTCGGATTGTGGCTTGGATTTCACCTTTGATGCTGGCGAGCAAGAGTTCTTCGCCAGCAAAGGTTTCGAGAACGAGCCCGGACGCTGTCCTGACTGCCGAGCAGCCAGAAAACAAAATCGCTTTGGCAGCAATAATGGCGGCGGCTACCGACAACAGAGACAAATGCATCCCGCTACCTGTGCCTCTTGTGGCAAAGACTGCCAGGTACCCTTCGAGCCCCGAGATGGGCG
>CAYVES010000066.1:0-11533 GCA_964449845.1 uncultured Dehalococcoidia bacterium | reverse complement strand
TCTGCGATTGCGATTGGGCCCGCTTTCTCAACGTTCTCGATCTCGGCGTAATCGCGCTGTTCGGCTTCTTCAGCCGAAAGCGGGCGGTCCCGTCTTTGCGACAACCGGTCATAACGCAGAGAGCGGGTTGTGTATATAGCCACCACCTTCATCTGATCCCCAAAATGCTGTCTGAGGAATTTGTACTCGGCCCAGGAATATAGCCCATCGATCACTGTGGGGCCGACCGAGAGTGACTCCACGATCGTCGGCAGCCACAGCCTGGCATAGGCATCCATGCCATGTATTGCCCTCATTTCCTCGCGGACAGCCCTTTCGTTAGCTTCGTTGACGGGGAGATTCCGCGACTCTACCTCACGGATCGTCATTTCTCCGAAGCGTATGACATGCCAGCCCTTCTCGTCGAGGTGTCGCGCCACAGAGGTCTTGCCCGAACCGGGCATACCGACAATTACCATGAGGGGATTGCCCGTCTCATTCATGATGTACTATATTAACCTTGATAACCTCCTGCGGCAACCGCTGGCGCCAACCGGTTCTTGTGGAGTGCCATGCAATTCGAGTATAATCCAAGCTACCACGAGCCCTCGGTTTTGGCGCAACCTCGGGAAGGAGATTCATGAACTCTGCCAGCACAAACTGGAAAAGACCGGACAAGTTCGAACACTACCTGAACAGGGCAAAGGTCGCCGCCGAAAGAAGTACCTGTCTGAGAAGGAAAATAGGCGCAGTTATTGTCAAGGACGACGTTGAGGTCAGTTCGGGTTACGTGGGATCTCCGAGAGGCACAGAGCACTGCATCGATACCGGCAGGTGCCTCAGGACAGAACTGGGAATCCCACCTGGCGAAAGATATGAACTATGCAGGAGTATACACGCAGAACAGAATGCCATAATAAACGCGGCGAGGACCGGTGTTTCCATAGTAGGCGGGGTGATGTATATCTACAGCGAGAGAGTCAAAGGACAATACAGTCAGAAAAGTGGAGAAACGAGCAGGATGTATGGTCCCTGTATGATTTGCGCCAAAATGATTATCAATGCCGGGCTGGAAGCTGTTCATATGAAAGAGGAGGGTGTCGGCACCAAGACCTATGAAATGGAAGACCTCAAACAAATGCTCCGTGAAGAGGAACAAGCGCTAAGAAAGAGTTTTCGCCAGCACCAAGGCTAGTGGTTTTGCTCGCCATACCCGTTTGCTGCAACTAGGTAAAGGAAACCACTGTCTTCACGGCTTTGTGCTTCGGCTTATTCAAGTTGACTTCGATCATCTCCTTGTAGTCTTCGATACGAAATGTATGAGTTACCATAGACTCCAGAGCAACCTTTTTCTGCTTCGCAAAATCGATAGCCATCTCAAAGACGTGTTTCCTCTCATTATTCACATCAGTATAGCCATAGATATAGACACCCTTTATGGTCTGGAGCTTCAGCCAAAGGGGTGTAAGATCGAGCTTCACGTCCCTGCCAATCCCCATCACACTTAACACGCCGCCTGTCCTCAGCGCCCTCATACTGATGTTAAGGGTATCGGCGCTACCTACGACGTCAAAAATCTTTGAGAACCCCCCCATAAGGATGTCCCTACCTAACATAGGCTTGTACGCGCGGGCTCCGGTGATGCCTTCTGTACGATGCAAGATGTCGCCATCTGTAATCAGATGGTCCGCCCCCGCTCCAGAAGTCAGTTCCGCATGGAACTGCGAGGGCTCGGCCACGGTGATAGAACAGTTTATGTCAAAGGCACGTATTGATTGAACGATAAGGCTGCCTATTACGCCACCCCCGATGATAAGGACCCGATCCTCCTTGTCAGGCATATTGTCGAGCACCGCCTGAAGAGCGCAGGCAAACGGTTCTATCATGGCGCCTTCTCTGGGAGACAGTTCCTCAGGTAACCGGTAAACCTGATCTTTGTGTGCCACAACATAGGATGCAAAGCCTCCACCTATGTCGCGGCATATACCAGCGAACATGCCTGGAGAAAGAGCGCCCTCAGCGAAGTTTTCGCAGTTGCCCGGTCTGCCCATACGGCAGCTGCTACATTCAGGTTCAATTCCCCTTGCCGAGCAGCTCAGATTCGGTGCAATAGTAACCACATCTCCTATACCTATTCCATCAACACTGCTTCCAACTTCTATGACCTCACCACAGAGCTCGTGGCCCAGGGTGCATGGGAACGAGGTAAAAGGGGTTGCCGTTGGGGAATCCCTCAAGAGTATGAGGTTGACGTCGCTGCCACAGAACCCACACATGAATGTCCTGATCTTTACCCAGTCAGAGGAGGGCAGTGCTGGCTCTGGGATATCGACAAGGCGTATAGTGGCGAGAGGCCCCCCATAGTAGAGTCGTCGGCGTATGCTCCCCAGGACCTTCAATGCCGCGAATTGTGGAACTGAGACAGAGAATTGCAGCGCCTTCATTTCGAGTCCGTCCTAAACGATTCAACAGCCAGTCCGATTCAACGGGCCCAGTGCGGCTGCTTGCATTACCCAGCTCCCGTATCGCAACCTTCCATCCATACGCTGTCCAGCACCGCCAAGTCCGGCGGCACCAGGTGCACCTCCTGATCTACGATCACATCCAGCACCGCTGGCACCCCGGAGTCCACCGCGCGCTGCAAGGCAGGCCGAATCTGGGCGGGCTCCGTGACACGCTCACCGTAGCAGCCCAGGGCCTCGGCCAGTTTGTCATAGTGAACGTCGGTGAAGTCCACGCCACAGTAGCGTCCCTCGTAGACCAGCTTCTGCCCGCCCTTGATCATTCCCCAACAGCAATCGTCGGCAATGATCACCACAATCGGCGCGTTCTCCCGCCGCGCTGTTTCCAGCTCCATAGCGTTGAAACCGAAGGAGCCGTCGCCGGTGATGCAGTAGACAGGGACGTCGGGGCGAGCCAGCTTGGCCCCTACGGCATAGGGCACCCCTGACCCCAGATGTCCTGAATCGGCAGCCCAGAGGTAAGAACGAGGCTCATAGATGCGGTTCTGGTAAAAGGCCCAAACCGACGTGGTGCCCCCGTCCTGAGCACAGATGGCCCCGCGGGGGAAGAACTCGCTCACCTCGCGCATGAGGCGCAGCGGGTGAATGGGCGCATTGTCAGAATGGGCGCCCTCCTCCCAGCCAGCCACCCAGACCGCCTGGTCCTGCCGGGCATCATTGAACTGGGGACTCTCCGCCTTGCGCCCCGTCCGCGCCTTCACCGCCTCAAGCAAGGCGCGCAGGGTGCTCTTGGCGTCCCCTACCAAGGCCAGGTCTATAGGCCGGTTCAGGCCGATGTTCTGTGGCTCGATGTCAACCTGTACGAAACGCTGTTTGTCCGTTTCTCCCCATGCCGGGGGCTTTCCCCAGAAGTCTATGTCCCCCAGACGGCCACCCACCAGGAGTACCACGTCAGCCGCAGCCTGGGCCTTCAATGCGCCGAAGGCGGAAGGGATCAGGCACAGGGGATGGTCCTCAGGGATAGCTCCCCGTGCGCCGAGGCTGGTGGTCACCGCAGCCCAGAGATACTCCGCAAGCTCCACCACCTCCGCCCAGGCCCCAGACCGCAGCACACCTCCACCAGTATGAATAAGCGGCCACTGGGCATTCGCCAGCATCTCCGCCGCCTGCTCAATGAGGTGCGCATCGGCCACCGGAGGCGTGGTGGCCCGATAGCGCTGCGGCGGCAGGACAGGGTACTCATCGCTATCCAGCTTATCGCAGACCACGTTGGAGGGCAGGTCCAGGTACACTGGAGCGGGACGCCCGGATGTGGCTGCCCGGAACGCCAGTTGCACCAGATGGGGCATCCGCCTCACGTCGTTCACCAGAGCCCGCCATTTGGTGATGGGAGCCATAAGGGGAATCTGGTCCAGACCCTGCATGGAGCCATGCTCAGGGTAGCAGCGCCAGGTCTGGTTCTGCGCTCCCAGCACGACCAGAGGAACTGAGTCGGCCCAAGCAGCGTAGACGCCTGGCACCAGGTCGGCTACTCCAGGTCCGACCGTGCCCAGGCATACTCCAGGCTCGCCGGTGACACGCGCCCAGGCATCCGCCATGTGTGCTGCTGCCTGTTCGTGGCGGGCGGTGACGAACTTCATTCCAGTCTCACTCCCCAAACGATAGATAGCGTCAGTGATTGGATTACACTGATCGCCGGGAATACCGAACACATAGCGCACGCCTTCTTCGATAAGACAACGCACCAGCGCCTCTGCACCTCTGATCATAGCCATCGTTCCATCCTCCTTTTGTCTGTATGGTCTAGGCACCACCCGTAGTGATTGCCGGAGGTCTAAGGTGGATCAGCCTCCTGCACAGGTCTGAGCCGGTAGTCAGCGGACTATCCAGCAGCTCCACCTGCACGGGGTGTTTTACAACGGCCTCAAACATGGCCTTGTTGAAGTAGTTTCCACATGTGCACCAGAGCGGAGTGGGCTCCAGGTGCCCCAGAGCTATCATGGGACACATGCACTCTCCCTTGACCTCGGGGTAGAAGTCGTAATGGATAACGTCGTCCTTCCTCTCCAGCTTCCTCGCCCCAGGAAAGGCGTTCATTAAATCCTGCATGAAGGTATCTATGTCGGTATCCGTGTTGAGGTTTGCATAGGGCAGAAACAGGGAGTTGCACATTGTCCCAGTGCACTCAAGGCACTTCTCTCGCGCCGTTTCGTCAAAATCGGGCTGGAAGACCCGTTTGAGGACTTCGCCCTTGAGCAAGCCTACGAAAAACTCGCGCTGGGCTATTTCCTCCTCAGTCAGTTCTTGAGGCATTTTCCCTCCTCAGATGCTTAAGTTGCCTGAATAGCATGAAACCCCTCTCCCTCGACGGGAAGGACAGCACGCGGGATTGCTTCGTCGCCCTTTCGACTGGCTCAGGGCTCCTCGCAATGACATCCAAAGGCCGCAGCCCTAGCCCTCGCGTTCGGGTGTCGTGAATTGCGGCGACTTAAGGTATACTACGTATCGGCAGAATGGCTCGCCCGTCGTCAGGGGACTGCCCATCAACTCCGACTTGGCGGTTGCCATCCCAATAGCCTCGAGGTACTGTGCCGTCATGTTGGCGCCGCAGGAGCATAGTTCAGGGAACGGCTCCGCCATCCCCAGCATGACCACCGGACACTGGCAAATCGGCTTGCCATCCTCCCCGACACTGCAATGATAGGCTGAGTGCACCACGTCGCCTACTCGCTCGATGGTCCTCGGGCCCATGGGAGGCTCTAGCCCCGTTAAGTGTTTCACCAGTTCGTCGTAGGTCATGTCCGGCTTGACTCCGACGGCCCACACGGCCATTGACCCGCAGGCCTGGCTCATTCTCATCATGACATGGTCCCTGTGCTCTGGGGGGAGCTCTCTCACCCCTTGGAGGACTCCGGCCATGATACGCGGCAGCCAGTGTGTGTAGATCAAGCCCTTTATCTCTTCAGAGTATTCGTGCGCCATTTTCTCGACCTCCTTCAATATTCGGTAATCAAGCACCAAATCCAAAACACTATCAGTAGCGTTGCCACTCCTGTGGCAACGCATTATCCGTCGTGACAAGAGTCACGACGCTACCTCAGGCAACGCATTCTTCGTCGTGACAGGAGTCACGACGCTACTCATGTTTAGGTGTGCTAAAGGCGACGGGCTTGAGGTGTATGAGGAAGCGGCACTCTTCCTCGCCACCGACCATGGGGCTGCCCAACGTCTCAACCGTGGCTACCTCCCTTCCGGTGAACTCCTCGATGTAGCTAGCCACACTGTTTGCTGAGCAGGCGCATACTTCAGGTCTTGGCTCCATCCAGCCGAACCTGATGAGGGGGCACTGGCATATCGGGCGACCGTCCTTATCTTTAGGAGGAACATATGTCCAGTGAACAATATCACCTATCTGAGTGATCTTCCTCGGCCCAAAGGGAGGCTGCAACTCCGCCATGTGTTTCTTGTACTCTTCCCAGTCCATCCCCGGCGGGCACCCCAGCACCATCTTCGCCTGGTCGCTGCAGGCCTTCGATATCTTCATCAGAATCCTATCCCTATGCTCCGGCGGGAGCTCAGCGATCCCCTCATACGCCGCAGCAACAATCTTGTACAGCCAGCCGTGGATCAAGTCCTTTATCTCTGGGCTCGTTTCGAGATAGAACTCATCAATGGACTCTTTCAGCTCCGGTGGCAATTCTTCAGGCATTTTCCCCTCCTTCATCGAGTTACCAAATCCTGCGCCGGTGGCTCAGTCTTTACCCCATTCCACCTCAGGCATAGCTACCGTTCTCACCTCCTCTGCCGCCACTTCGTCCGGCAGAAATGGAGTGCGCAAAGGTGAGTACGGGACCAGGCCATAGAGGAATCTATAGACGACCTTGGGACGCCATTTCCCTGCCTTAGCCTCCCAGTCCTTATACGCTGGGTCATTTAAAGATGCCTCGCGAATCTTGACCCAATCGCTATGGATATTGCCCGCTGTCCAGATGTTGATGACCTCACCGCTGCTGGCAGTCCCTGCCACCGCATGGTAACATCCCACCATCTTCATGCCCCAGCCTCGTGCCATCGGCATAAGCTCCCTGCCGATGGCGTCTATATACTCCTCAGCCTTGCCAGGCACAACCCGCGCCAGAGTGTGCAGGTATATGGTGGATTTGTACTCTCCCTCCTTGATCTGGGCCAGGGTAGGTGAGAATGGCGCGGGCTCCAGCACTTTGCCCGCCCAGTCAGTTCGGTAGTCGACGGCCTCGCGCTCCCAGACCTTCGCCAGGTGGTCCTTGTCGTGAAACTCCTGTATCCGGTCAAGCGCTGCCCAGTCATCCACCTCCCAGAGCGCCAGGTTCTCGTTATAATGGATGCCCACCATGAACAGCCCGACCAGGCGCAGCCCGTTGCGCTCCGCATCAGGCACATAGTCAGTGCCCATTACCTTCCAGAACTCCTCCTGAAACCGTGAAAGAATCGTTATGTTCTCATACAGGTAAAGCATGACCTTATCCCTCCAGATCACTGATATTCCCGCCGTCGCTCTGTCCTGGCCCTAGTGAAGCAAGGAGTAAGGAACAGGGATTAAGAACTTATAGCTCCACTCCGCACACAGGCTCGACGCTTTCTCCATCCACCGCCGAGACTCCGGGGCCTTGAGATGTGCCTCCCGTACCTGGCCCCAGTGCGCCCAGTTCTTCAGCGACCACAGGCTTATGATCTCGCCGGACTCCCCACACGCGCCAAACCAGCGGTAGCAACCCGCCAGCTTCATCCCCCGCTTCTCCTCCATGGGCACCAGTTCTTTTTCAAAGGCCTCCAGGAACTCGTCCAGCTTCCAGGGCAGGACGTTGTAGATTAAGCGATAATACAGCGTGTTCCCGGTGAAATCCCCCTTCTCTTGACGCTCCTTGATTATCGCCGCTGTGGGCGCGAACGGGAGACCCTCAAGCAAGCTGTCAAACCACTCGTCCCGGTATCTGAAACCTGCGCGGTGCCACGACAATCCATCGCGCTCATGCATCACAAAATTGGACAAACCTTCGAGAGTCTCTACACCATGCGGCAGTTCAGACAGGAAAAAGGTCTCGCGGTGCCGAAAAGCGATCCTGAAAACGCCCAGCACATCCATGTAACGGCTCAAGCCAGGAATCAAATCGGTGGCCATGACATCCACGTACTCATCGATCACGCCCGTAAATGGGTAGGTGGTCTCATACAGATAAAGCACGTCTGCTGTTCCTCCTTTCCTCGCTACTCAATCCTGTAGACTAATGCTCGCGACTCCGCAAGCCAGGGAAAACGCAGGTGAGTGAGCTAGCACCCTTTCTGAATCCATGTCTGATGAAGCAGGACAGATGCCGTTTGTCGTCCGACGGCACCCGTGGCTGCTACGCAGGTCTGCCCCTCAACGGGAGCAGAGCAAAAAGAGGCCCACAGAGATTACTAGGGATTCCGTCCTTTTTCGCTTGAGCCGCCTTAGTGCTGGTGTTGTACCTTTTATCCTATTTCAACCGAGTTGTCAAGGCATTCCAGCGACCCAAGAATAGCAATTCGGGACGAAGTTCGTGTTGCCACATTCCCATGTCATTGCGGGGACCCCGATTCATCGGGGGACGAAGCAATCTTGAGTGTATTTGTCGTGAGATTGCTTCGCTGCCCCTTCCCCTTCACTTCGTTCAGTGGGTAGGGCTTTGGCTCGCAATGACACCCAAAACCCCGATTTTTGAAAGTAGTGGCTGTTTTTGGGAACCATGTTCTCCCCACCCACCCCCAGGGGTGCCCTGTGCCCTGAGCCGAAGTGTCCGAGGGGAAACCGAACCACCTCAGCTCTGGCTTGACAATCCCGTATGTTGCGCTAAAGTTGGCAACATAACCGGAAACCTTGGTTTAAGCCACTGAGCGATGAACGACATTGAGAACGGAGACTGAAACATGACACCCGAGCCTATCGCACAGCTTTTCGACCTAGCAGGAAAGGGCGCCATCGTGACCGGCGCTGGCATGGGCATTGGCCAAGCCATTGCCTTTCGGCTGGCGGAGGCGGGCGCGAGTGTGATGATCACTGACATCAATCTGGAGGCCGCAACGCAGACTGTGGAGCAGATCAAGGTCAGGGGTGGCAAGGCGCAGGCCATCCACGCTGATGCCAGCAGCGCGGCCGATGCCGAGAAGATAACCCAGGCCACTGTAAAGGCCTTCGGCCACCTTGACATCCTGGTCAATAACGCGGGCATTTTTCCTCACTCACTAATCCTGGACATCAGCGAAGATATGTGGGATAGGGCGCTCGACATCAACATCAAAGGCGTGTACTTCTATTCCCGCGCCGCCGCTAAGGAGATGATCAAGGCCGGACAAGGAGGGAAGATAGTCAACATGGCCTCGATGGAAGGCCTCCATCCCAGGGTGGATCTGGCACACTACGTTACCTCCAAGGGGGGCGTGGTCATGCTGACCAAGGCCCTGGCCCTGGAGTTGGCCCCGCACAACATCTTGGTCAATGCCATCGCGCCAAGTGGGATTATGACACCCGGTGCTGCCGAGCAGGGCATCGCCCTCAAAGCCATGGGCAGGTCCCTCAAGGAGGTCTCGGATACCTTCATGGCACGGCTGCCCCTGGGCCGCATGGGGGAACCTGACGACGCTGCCAAGGTGGTGCTATTCCTTGCCAGCGCGGCCGCAGACTATATGACCGGCAGCGTGGTAGTGGTGGATGGGGGATACTTGCTGTCCTAGGTCGTGCCGTGGAAATGGGAAACGCGCCCCTCGCCTGCAAGCAACGCAGAACTTGATCTTGGCAAGCTTCCCGTGACCCAGCTTCTCCTCAACATAGATGTAGGTAATTGTAAGGTCAAGACGCCCTGTTCGGCAGGGACCACCTATTACCCAAAAATAGCCATTCCCGTCCAAGTTGGTGTTGCCACATCCCTATGTCATTGCGAGGACCCCGATTCATCGGGGGACGAAGCAATCTTGAATGTATTTGTGGTAGATTGCTTCGCTTCACTCGCAATGACACCCAAAACCCCGCTTCTTCAAGATAATCGCTGTTTTTGAGTATTACACAGAAATCGACGCTGCCGTTTGCAGTATTGAATTCCCAAGCGTGATACCCCAAACCTTTCAGGGCCATCACGCCCCATGAATAAGGTGGAGGGCGCTTTCTGAAGCGCCCTCCACTGGTTGTTCCTAATTTACTTGGTTTTCTTCTTCGAGCTCAACTCCTTTCGATGTTCACCACCGAACGGGGCCTCTTATTTATTAGACTGGCCTCCTTCATGCTCTTTTGGGCCGAGCCCGAGATCGGCCTGCCCCGCCTCTCGGCAGGGCCTCACTTGTCAACCTGCCACACTCCGTATAACCCGTGAAGCCTCATAGAGCACCTCCTCCGGTCAGACTCGGCGCCTCTTGGCTCCGTATATGAATAATACCACCAGCTCTCTTGTTTGTCAATCGTCGCAGTCGAGCCAAGCCGTCGAAAATCGCGTCATCTCAGCAGAGACCCAAGCTTGCTCGAGACTTCTTCCATGGATACAAGCTCGGCTTCCTTTTCTCCGCGCAGTTTGAGTTCAGCGCTATTTGACTTCAGAGCGCGCGGGCTCACAACGACTCGTACAGGCACTCCCAGCAGGTCAGCATCGTTAAACTTGACCCCCGCCGATTCAATGCGATCGTCGAAGAGCACCTCAAATCCCTTATCTTCAAGATCAGTGTAGAGCTTCTCCGCAGCGGAGACTACCTCTGGATCATCCATGCCCACGGGGCAAAGATAAATACGGTAGGGCGCTATGGGGACAGGCCAGATGATGCCCTTTTCGTCGTGGTTCTGCTCGATAGCCGCCGCCATGAGCCGGCCGGTGCCAATCCCGTAGCAACCCATCACCAGCGGCTTCTGATTGCCATCCCGGTCAAGGTAAAACGCCCCCTGCTTCTGGCTAAAGACGGTCCCCAGCTTGAAGACGTGACCCACTTCAATACCTCGCATTGACAGCAGCTTGCTGCCGCACTTAGTACACTGATGTCCCGCTTCGGCCAGAGCGATATCGAGCGGGCCTTCGATGCGTTCGCGAGGGAAGTCCCTGGGATAGTTGACGTTTTTGACGTGGTAGCCAGGTTTGTTAGCTCCAGCCACAAGATTAGGAGATGCTCTCACTGAATCATCTATTACTATGGTTATTGTGACAAAGGGCTTGAAGGCAACTCCTACTGGCGAGACGTAGCCAGGGATGAGGTTCCATTTAGTCATCTCTTCCTCAGTCGCTAGTCGGAGGTCTTTGCACTTCAACGCATTCTTCAGCTTGACGTCATTGACTGATAGGTCACCGCGTATACAGGCGATAATTGCCCTATCCGTTGCTGGCCAATCAACCCAGTAAACTAGAGACTTCAAGGTCTTTGCCAGTGGAATGTCCAAATACGTAGCGACCTCCTCTATTGTTTCTGTTCCCGGCGTGGCCACTTCCTCAAGGGGCAAAAGAGGTTCCTCCTCTGCCCTCAGCTTGGCGCTCGCTGCCTTCTCCGCATTGGCTGCATAGTCGCAGCCACTACAGTAGATAATCTCGTCCTCTCCGGTTTCGGCGATTACCATGAACTCGTGAGAGTCCTTGCCGCCGATGGCGCCGCTATCGGCCTCGACTACCACGGTTTCAAGACCGCAGCGCGTATAGATATTCCTGTAGGCCTGAACCATTTTCTGGTAGCTGAGGTCAAGGGCCTCCTCGTCAGCATCGAAGCTGTAGAGGTCCTTCATGCAAAACTCACGGACCCTCACCAGCCCGCCACGGGGACGGGGCTCATCGCGGAACTTGGTCTGAATCTGGTAAAGCATGAGAGGGAGATCGCGGTAGCTTCTTACGTTGCGTCGGGCGAGATCGGTAATCACCTCCTCGTGGGTAGGAGCGAGCACGAGCTTACGCTCCCGCCGGTCCTGCAGGGTAAACAGCCCTTTGCCGAAAGCGAGGTCGCGCCCGCTCTCCTCCCATATCTCCAAGGGCTGGAGGACTGGCATATTCAACTCCTGCCCGCCGGCGGCGTCCATCTCCTCACGGATTATCCCCTCCATCTTGCGCAGCACCCGCCACGCCAGAGGCAGATAGGAA
>CAYVES010000065.1:0-11934 GCA_964449845.1 uncultured Dehalococcoidia bacterium | reverse complement strand
TAGCCGTAGATGGCTCTCAGTAGACTTGCGCTTCTGGCATTCCTACGTTATCTTAGAGTAGATTAGCACTCTCCATCTGAGAGTGCTAATTACAGGTTCAGCAGAGGAAGACAAATACTAGGAGAAGGAGACGGAGATGGCACTAAACCTGAAACCCCTGGCTGATCGGGTCATTGTAAAGCCGATCGTCAAGGAGGAAGTCACCAAGGGTGGCATTGTCTTGCCTGATACTGCCAAGGAGAAGCCACAGGAGGGCGAGATTGTGGCAGTGGGGCCTGGCAAGCTAGGAGAGGACGGCAAGCGGATCGAGATGGAGGTGAAAAAGGGCGACAAGGTAATCTACGCCAAGTATGCGGGCACCGAGTGGAAAGAGAAAAACGTGGAGTATCTGATCTTACGCGAAACTGATATACTGGCAAAGACAAGCAAATAAGGACATTTTGCTACATAAATCAGAGAGAGGGGAGAATAAATGGCCAAACAGATATCATATGACGAAGATGCCAGGCGCTCATTGAAAAAGGGAATCGATGCCCTGGCACAGGCAGTAAAGATAACCCTGGGACCCAAGGGGCGCAATGTAGTCCTTGACAAGAAATGGGGCCCCCCCACAATCACCAACGATGGGGTTACCATTGCTAAGGAGATCGATCTGGAGGAACCTTTCGAGAACATCGGCGCGCAGTTAATAAAGGAGGTAGCCACCAAGACCAACGATATCGCTGGAGATGGCACCACAACAGCGGTGGTACTTGCCCAGGCTATGCTGCATGAAGGTATGAAGAATGTGGCAGCAGGGGCAAACCCCATGGCCTTGAAAAGAGGCATTGAGAAAGCTGTGGCCGTAGCGGTTGAGGAGATCAAGAAACTATCAACCCCAGTTGCAGGGAAGGAGCAGATATCTCAGATAGCGGCTATCTCCGCAGCCGATAAGGAGATCGGAGACCTCATCGCCGATGTCATGGAGAAGGTGGGCAAGGATGGTGTAATCACGGTGGAGGAGTCCAAAGGCATAAAGTTTGAGGAAGAGTACGTAGAGGGGATGCAATTCGACCGTGGGTATGTAAGCGCCTACTTTATCACTAACGCCGAACGTATGGAAACTGCCCTTGAGGACCCCTACATCCTGATCACCGATAAGAAGATCTCCGCTGTTTCCGATATACTGCCCGTGTTGGAGAAGGTGCTTCAGGTGACGAAGACCCTCATGATTATCGCTGAGGATGTAGATGGAGAAGCTCTGGCCACCTTGGTAGTCAATAAACTCAGAGGGACGATAAACTGCCTCGCAGTCAAGGCACCAGGTTTCGGCGATAGGCGCAAGGCTATGCTTGAAGACATCGCCATCCTCACCGGAGGCAGGGTGATCAGCGAGGAAGTGGGAAGAAAACTCGATTCAGCTACCATTGATGACCTGGGTCGCGCCCGCAAGGTGACCTCGAATAAGGATGATACCGTGATTATCGAGGGCAAGGGTTCGGACGAGGACATCCAGGGGCGAATCAAGCAGATCAAGGCCCAGGTCGATGAGACAACCTCAGATTTCGACCGCGAGAAGCTACAAGAGAGGTTGGCTCGGCTGGCAGGTGGAGTAGCAGTGATCAAGGTCGGTGCCGCTACCGAGGTCGAACTCAAGGAGAAGAAGCACCGCGTAGAGGACGCCCTTTCCGCTACTCGTGCCGCTGTGGAAGAGGGGATAGTGCCCGGCGGCGGAGTTGCCCTGGTAAGCATCATCCCCGCCCTTGACAAGATCAAGGCCACCGGCGATGAGGCAACAGGGATAAACATCGTGAAACACGCTCTTGAGGAGCCCCTGCGCCAGATCGCAGCAAACGCTGGCAAGGAGGGATCGGTGGCCGTCGACTTCGTCAAGAAGAGCAAAAAGGGGATCGGATACGACGCCGAGAAGGATGACTACAGTAATATGGTGCAGCGCGGGATCATCGACCCAGCCAAGGTAACTCGCGCAGGGTTGGAGAACGCTGCCAGCATCGCCGCCATGGTCCTGACAACAGAATCGCTGATCACTGATATACCGGAGAAAGAGAAAATGCCGCCAATGCCAGGTGGTGGAATGGAAGGGATGTACTAGAAGGGATCAAGAATTCTAAACTGGCACAACCGCAAGGTGCTATTGGTGCCCATGTCAAGGAATCGTAGCTGCGGCAGTAGCCGCAGCTACGTCTCTTTGTCATAATAGACCAAGTGTGGAATGGGTTCTGCCACCAGGGAGGGCAGATTGGACCAACTTGTGCTCAAAGAGAACGAGCTCGTGCTGGTCAGCGATGAGTTGGGGGACATGCCCGAGGGACGGCGCCGGCTTGGCCTGTACTATCGCGATACGCGTTACCTCTCGATCTTCGACCTCACCATCAACAGTCAGAAGCCGCGACTTATGGCCTCCTCAAGCCAGCAGAACTATGCCTGCGATATTCAACTCGCTAGCCCCACCATAGAGCTCCCCAATGGCAACGCTGCTCGGGCGCGGACGATTAGCATCCACCGCAGCCGCTTCCTTAAAGATGGACTACAGGAGCGCATCACCCTACATAACTACAATCCATTCCCAGTGCCCCTGGAGCTGACATTAGTCTTCGGCAGTGATTTCCGCGACATCTTCGAGGTCAGAGGCCTTGAGCAAGATAATTGGGGGACCATCTGCGAACCTGTGTTTGCCGATTCCCGCCTGAACTTTAGCTATTCGGGTCTCGATGGGCTGAAGCGGAGCACCGAGATCGTCTTTGACACCACACCCTCTAAGGTGGAAGTGGAACGGGCTACCCGCCTCTTGGTGCAGAGACCCAGCACCTTCCTTCCTGAAGCCACAGATGTTATCAAGATGACTCTCGTTCGCCCTCCAAGTGCCACGGCCACCTGGAATCTAAATCTGGAACCGATGAAGCCCCTCTCTCTCACCTTCCATATATTCGTCGCTGAGGGCGAGCCTATCGCCGAGGTTAGCCGCTTCGAAAACGGGCTTACGGGATTACACGAGTCCTATCAAGATTGGCTCGGCCAGTGTACCAAGATAGAGACCGACAACCAGTGTTTCAACCGCCTTCTGGAACGCAGCATCCTCGACCTGCGCCTGCTCCTGGAGCAAACCCCGGAGGGGCTGGTGCCTGCTGCCGGGATACCATGGTTTTGCTGTGTCTCTGGCCCCGATAGCTTAATCACCTCTTTGCAAACACTAATGCTCAATCCCAATATAGCAATCCATACTCTGCGCCATCTGGCAAAACATCAGGGGACCAAAGTCGATCCCTGGCGCGACGAGGAGCCTGGAAAGATTGTCCACGAGATGCGTAAGGGAGAGCTGGCGAGAACGGGGGAGATACCACACTCTGCCTACTATGGCAGCATTGATGCAACCCCCCTGTTCCTCATCCTCTTCGCCGAGAGTATGAAGTGGCTTGATGACGATGACCTGTTCCGCGAGATACTCCCCGCAGCCAAGCTCGCCCTGGAATGGATGAATCGCTACGGTGACATCGACGGAGACGGCTATCTGGAATACCTCAGCCGCTCAACGGGGGGAATCAGGGATCAAGGGTGGAAGGATAGCCGGGGAGCAATATCCTACCCCGATGGCACACCGGTAGCTCCACCGATAGCCCTAGTTGAGGTTCAGGGATACGCCTATAGAGCGATGAAGGAGATGGCAGAGCTGCTCGAGAGGAAAGGGGAAACGGAACTTGCCCGCAGCTTGACCCAGCGGGCACAAGCCTTGAAAGACTGCTTCAACCGCGACTTCTGGCTGAAAGAGCAGCGCTACTTCGCCCATGCGCTCGATTCCCAGAAAAAAGCCGTGGGAACCGTGAGCTCAAATGTAGGGCATTGCCTTTATTGCGACATTATCGATGAGGAGAAAGCAAAATACGTGGTCACCCGCCTCACCAGCGCCGAGATGGCTTGCGGCTGGGGCATCCGCACCTTGAGCAGCAGAGCCCTCAGGTTCAACCCAATGAGCTACCGCAATGGGAGTGTATGGCCCCATGATAACTCACTCATCGTTGCCGGCATGAAACGCTATGGTTACCATTGGGAGGTCGAGGACATAACATCCCAACTCTTCGACGCCAGCGCATTCTTCAGCTACAACCGCCTGCCTGAGTTGTTTGGGGGATTCCATCGCAACAGAGAGGCATACTCCATTCCTGCAGTGTACCCGGCTAGCTGCAGCCCCCAGGCCTGGGCGGCAGGCAGTGTCCTTCTACTGTTCCAATCGATGCTCGGCCTTCAAGTGGATGCCACTGCTAAACGCATTTACGTGAGCCCCAGGCTGCCCAACTGGCTCCAGCACGCCTCGGTACAAAACCTTCGCATAGGCAACAAGACGCTGAACCTTCACTTTGACCGCCGCACCCCTGAAGAGGACACTCGATTCGAGATAAGCCAGAATATGGCTGGAGTCGAGGTCGTAATCCCGCCGCGTTGAATTCAGCCAAAGCTCGTCGACTGAGGGTTACTCTCCCCGACAGCCCTAAAGCTTAAGCAGCCTTTCCAAACGTCTCTCTTTGAAAGAAGGCCCAACCAAAGCAAGACAAAGCTTATTGGCAAGAAACAGCTCTCGTGCTACCCGCTGCAAGTCGCTAGCAGTAACAGCATCTAATATGGAAATCACCTCATCCACAGTGCGGATATGTCCCATAAGCAGCTCCTGCCCCCCTATCCACCCAGCTACGTTGCGTGTATCCTCCATGCGTAGCATGAGGCGCCCCTTGCCCAGTTCCTTAGCCTTAGTAATCTCAGTCTCTGACACCTGATCTTCTCTTAGCTTCACCAACTCCATCAGAATTGCTTCGATAGCATCCTCAACCCTCTTCGGGTCGACCCCGGCACAGATATTGACCGAGCCCGAATCATGGAAATGGCTGACATGGCAATGGATGTCGTAAGCAAGTCCCCGTCGCTCACGGATTTCGAGGAAAAGACGACTGCTCATCCCCTCACCCAGGACCAAGTTCAAGAGATCGAGTACAAAGCGATCGCGATGCATGTGCGATATTCCACGCACTGCCAGGCAGAGCTGCACTTGCTCCGTTTTTCGTGGCTCGACTACAAGGCGGGACGCGTCCTGACCGTTATCCGCAGGAAACCAGGAACCAGGCACTCCATCAGGCCAGTCACCAAGAACCGCCATTACTGAGTCAACTACCTCATTATGACTGATGTCCCCAGCTACGCCGACCACAGTGTTACCGGGGAGGTAGTGAGTAGACAGGTAGTCAAGGATCATGTTACGATCAATGGCGGTAACCGTTTCCTTGGTCCCGGCAACATCACGTCCTAGGGCTTGGGCTGGCCATATCACCTCGTCGATCAGCATATCCACACGGCTCTGGGGGGAATCCATGGACATGTTGAGTTCCTCGATAATGACCTTACGTTCGTTCTCCATATCCACAGGATCGAATTTGGAGTTGCGAAGCATGTCCACAAGCAAATCCAAAGCTAGCAGGAAGTGCGGGCGAGCGACTTTGGCCCAGTAGACCGTCAACTCTTTGTCCGTTCCCCCGTTGAGGATACCTCCAACGCCATCGATTGTCTCTGACAGCTCCTTTGCCGTAGGCCGTCGTTCTGTTCCTTTGAAGCAAAGATGCTCCACAAAATGCGATAATCCCGCTTGCTCTGCCACCTCATACCTTGACCCGGTCCCGAGGAAGATGCAGATACAGACCGATCGGGTATGAGGCATAGCGCTAGAGACTATTCGCAACTTGTTATCCAGGACCGTCTTTTGGTACACAGGTTCCCTCGCTTCTTATGTACGACGCCACAAATGCTTGCACATACGGCATACAGCTAACAGCACTCAGCAATCGGATAACATAGTGCCCTCAAGTAGCGTCGTGACTCCTGTCACGGCGAAGAATTCGCTGCCACAGGAGTGGCAACGCTACCCTTCACTATTAGGAGAATGGAATGGGGCTTTACGCCCCACTGCCAACATTCTAACGGCGTCCTGACCTTCTGTCAAACCATCCCATAAGATTGTTCAGCGCTCTAAAAACGTAGAATAAATTTTGTCATCGCCTGAACAGTCTTGCCTAGAGTCTTATGCCTTAGAACTCTCAGGATGGACTCTCCGTGCCAATCGAAAGAGAAATCCGGAGACTGGAGCAACTCCTCATGAATATTGTTCGAATGAATAAGATCGAATATGTGCTCGATTTGGCTGTCGCTCAGCTTCTCATATAATCTGCGGGCGAAGTACCCTATCTGCAGCTCCCTGCCCAGCTTTCTTTTCCAGTCCCGCTCATAGCGAGCCAATCTTTTTGCTGAGAGATCACCCGCGCGTATCGCCTCATCGACAGCATCAGCAGCCATATCCGCACACAGCAGCCCGTAGTAGATCCCACCGCCCGTAGTCGGCTTAACATGGCCCGCCGCATCACCAACAACCACGAGCCGCTCTCCATAGGTCCTGGGCAGCGGTGTCAGTGGAATGCCCCCGTAAGAGAACTCAGCCTCAGGCGAAGCTATCTTGCCCTCAACAAAGAGCCTTGCAAGAAGACTCTTCAAATACGATCCTGGGCTGCGCCGTGTAAGCAGGCCCGCCAGCGCCTTGCCCGATGAAGTAGGAACAAGCCAGCCAAAAAAGCCTGGAGCTATACGCTGACCGAAATAGACCTCGACTTCGTCCACACCATTAGCATCCACCTCTGCCTGGGCCCCTAGAGCGAAGTCACTGATCTCCCCTAACCCTAGCCTTTTGGGCAGTGAGACTCCAAATCCACTGCTAATAACTACGACTTTGGCGTCGAAATTGGTCATCCTCCCACCATACTCAACCTCTGCCCTAACACAGCGATCCGCCGAAGCAATATCATCCACTCGAGCTGACAGAAGGTAATCTGCCCCCTCATCTTGCGCTCGCCGAGCCAGAGCATCATCAAAAGCAGCACGATCGACCACATAGGCTTGGACTGTTTCCTTGCGCAGGCTGATCATCTTCCCCGAGGGAGAAAAGAACTTAGCAGAACTTGCTTGAGTCAAAATAGCATTATTGGCAATGGGGAACCGATCAAAGCACTCCTTACCCACAATGCCGGTGCAACAAACCGCATCGCCTATCTTTGGGCGTCGCTCAAAGACGATCACCCGATATCCCAGTTTAGCAAGCCTGTAGGCAAAGTAACTGCCTGCAGGCCCTGCTCCTGCTACCATTGCATCGTATAACTCAGCCAACCCTTACAAATCCCATCTTATTATCAAAGCCTTAGTTTATGCTAGCACCAAAGAAGTTCCGATTCAAGGGAGCGTCCAAGGCTTGTGTTTATCGCCGAAGCTGGTTATACTTTGTACCAGTTATGAGTGGAGGGATCTCAAGCGAAGGTTTTTGCGAGGTACTAATGAGTTTGGAGGAGTAGACCGATGCCGCCTTACGCCTTTTTCCAGAATCAGTTCGTTCCCCTCTCAAAAGCAAAGATAGGCATCATGACCCACGCCCTTCATTACGGGACCGCCTGCTTTGAAGGAATTCGGGGGAACTGGAACCCTGAGGATGAGCAGGTATACATCTTCCGCTGCCCAGAACACTACCAAAGGCTGCTCAACAGTTGCAAGTTGCTCAACATCCGTCTTCCTTACTCCATAGATGAACTCTGCCAATTGACCATCGAGCTTGTCCAGAAGTCAGGATATCATGAGGATGTCTATATACGCCCGCTAGCCTACAAGAGCTCGGAGGCCCTGGGAGTCAGACTGCATGACCTCGAAGACGGCTTTCTGATAATGGTTACAACATTCGGGCCCTATTTAGACGCTGCTAGCGGCATCAAATGTTGTGTTTCCTCCTGGCGAAGGATCGACGACGATATGATACCCCCACGGGGAAAGATCACTGGAATTTATGTAAATAACGCGCTTGCAAAAACAGAGGCTATGGAAAATGGTTACGACGAGGCCATCATGCTTACCTCTGATGGTCATGTGTCCGAGGGCAGTGGCGAGAACATTTTCCTGGTCATTGATGGACAGTTGGTTACACCCTCCTGCCATGATAAGATCCTTATGGGAATCACCAGGGACACCGTCATAGAACTGGCCAGGAATGAGCTGAGCACAGAAACAGTAGAAAGGCATGTTGACCGCAGTGAGCTATATTTGGCGGAGGAATGTTTCTTAACAGGCACAGCGGCTCACATAACACCAGTGGTTGAGATCGACCACCGCAAGGTGGGGGAAGGCACCATAGGAAAGCTAACCAAAGAGCTGCAAGAGCTCTATTTCGACGTGGAGTGCGGCAAGAACAAGAAGTATCTCCACTGGTGCACCCCAGCCTACGCCAAGATGGTCAAAGCCTGAAAGACCCATCGAGGGCAGTATTGACTAGCTGCGTTCGCGTCTCAAGCCAGCTATTTCCTCACTGCCAGGCGTCTGCTTCAGGAATTTGAGAATGGCACAGCAGAGCGCGTCAAAACCTTCGGTGAACTCAGGACAGGCCGTTGAACTCTCACTAATAGCGCCCACCTACAACGAGAAGGAAAACATAACCCCTCTGGTGGAGAGAGTACATCAAGCTCTATCGAAATACAGCTATGAGCTCATCGTGGTCGACGACAACAGCCCCGATGGCACCTCAGGGGTAGCGCAGAGTCTCTCCTCAGAATACCCGCTCAAAGTGATCGTGCGCACGAGCGAGCGTGGTCTGGCTTCGGCAGTGGTTGCAGGATTTGACCAGGCGAGGGGGCAAGTCTTAGGGGTGATAGATGCCGACCTCCAGCACCCGCCGGAGGCAATACCCGCCCTGTTGGAAGCTATAAGAGGAGGAGCGGATGTAGCGATCGCAAGTCGCTACATTGAAGGCGGCAGCATCGAAGGCTGGAGCACGAAGAGAGAGGTGATTTCCAAAGGCGCAAAGCTGCTCGCAACCATTCTGCTGCCCTCAACCAGAGAGATTAAGGACCCCCTTGCAGGCTTTTTCCTGTTCAAGAGGAAGGTCATAGACGGCGCGGTGCTCACCCCCACCGGATACAAAATTTTGTTAGAGGTGCTGGTCAGAGGAAATGCCAGTCAGATAGCGGAAGTCCCTTACACCTTCAAAGAGAGGGAAAGAGGGAAGAGTAATCTAACCTTCATGGAGCAACTGAACTTCCTCAAGCACCTTTCTCGTCTGGCATGGTTCGAAGGCGATATCAAGAGATTCCTCAAGTTCTGCGTCGTCGGGGCAAGCGGCACGCTTGTCTATCTGGGGCTGCTAGCACTTCTCACTGAGATGGCCGGCCTGTTCTATGCCCTGTCCGCGGTGCTTGGCTACGAGATATCGATCCTCAATAACTTCATCTGGAACGACATATGGACCTTCAGGGATAAAAGGGCTTCCGCTCGGGGGTCTGTTCTAATCCGTGCACTCAAATTCAATCTGGTCAGCCTGGTTGGCCTGGGCATCCATGAGGCAGTGCTTATATTCTTTACCGAGGTCGCTGGTCTGTTCTACGTCCTATCCGCCATCATTGCCATATTATGCGCAATGCTTTGGAATTTCTTCGCCAACGTAAAATGGACGTGGAGGCCGAGGGCTTAGACGTGGACATTCGAGCGAGACGAGTGAATAATGGCTAGTGCTTTTGGGGATCAGTTTCTGCAATATTTGCCGCTTGTGCTCTTCTCCGCTTTGGGTGTGCTGCAGATAGCAGCGGCGCGTGCTGAGCTAAGAGGGTTAACATTCTTTAAAAAGCCTTTGTACTGCTATGTTTTCGGGGCCATCGCAATAGTAGGAGCCTTTGTCTGGTTCTACGCCACCGGCGACCGCAATGCCGAGCCCCTCGTCAGAACCGTTGGCGAAGTCAAGGTCTTCTTCGGAGAGACAGAATCCTTTGCCACCTTCATGGGCGGTGCCATCGGCGCTCTCGTCGCTACACTCTTGGTGTCTTCAGTGGTGAACGCCGGGATCTCTGGCTCCACTGACAAAGGAGACCCTCGTGGGCTCGACGCTCTTAAGGAAATGACCTTCTTTCAGGCGATCACACGTAGCCTTGGGAAAGGGGTTAGCCATTTCAGCACTTATATCCGCGGACGAAGCCGTATTTGACTGGCTCAACGGGCTAGTCGGTAAGGTGCCAGTCTTTGACAGGTTTATGCGCCTAGTGGTGGACGACTGGTTTGTGCTTACATGCCTGTCTCTGAGCATGATCATCATCTGGTTTGGTGCCCGAAGTTTGAGCCAAAGGGAGCGCAACCAAAGAGCGGTATGGACCGCTGCCTGGGGAGTAGGTATTAGCTGTCTATGGTTCCATCTTTTTAGAATCAATGATATCTTCGACCGCGCGCGTCCATTGCAAGAGGGCGCTGAAACTCTGATCTCGTATATGCGCACCGACCAATCATTTCCCAGCGAGGCCGCCGCGGTCGGCTTCGCCTTCGCCACCGCCATTTGGATTGGCAACCGCAGGGCAGGGCTAGCCCTTGGATTCCTGGCCTTCCTCTGGGCTTTCTCGCGGGTTTATTGTGGAGTTCATTACCCTTCGGATGTGGTTGCTGGTGCGCTCATCGGGATTTTCACCTCTTTCCTTATGTACTTTATATGGCGAATCCTCAAGTTCGCGCCCAATTCTTTTATCAAGTTGATGCAATGGATACATCTTGCATAATACATGCAAAATATGACAAACTACGAAGCGGCAGGTACACCTTTTGACGAACCTATCCAATCGGCGTAGCACATGCCCACTTCTCTAGGTAATACAGCGATCGAGTTGGAATTGATCAAGAACAGGGGAGCAGCATGGGCACTACCGCTCTAGAATACTTCTTGTTGGTAGCTGCTGGATCTCTAGGCACTATACAGATTGCAGCCGCTTGTGCAGGGCTCAAGGGGTTATCCTTCTTCAAAAAGCCGCTGGCGGGCTACATTTTTGGTGCTTTGGTTATCATCGGAGCCTTCTGGTGGTTCTTCGCCACCGGCGACCGAAACACTCCATCCAAAATACAAGGGATGCAGCAGCTAGAACTATTCCTCGCCGGTGCCATAGCAGCATACATAATTACCGTGGCTGTCTCTTCCCTCCTTAAATACCGGCTCTCCCTTCAAGCAACAGCCTCTCGCTCTCGTGAACAGACCAATCTAGGAAAACGTACCAATCCGGGAATGGAATTGCTGAAGGAGACCACACTACTTGGTGCCATCAGGAGCATTCTGAAGAGAAAGCAGGAGGCTCGGTAACGATGCCCCTTGGCGGTCAAATGTCAGAGTGGGTAACCCAATTTGTGGGCAGTGTACCAGCCTTTGATGATTTCATGGGGCTAATGGGCAACGACTTCTTCATTCCAGTGACCATGTGCCTCATCATGCTCGGCCTCTGGGTGGGGCACCCCGACCCCACGCGTCGAGAGCATCTCCAGAGAACTGTAATAAATGCTTCCATAGCCATCGGTGTATCCAGCCTTATTTTGTACTTAGTCAACCTCCACGACTTCTGGCCGCGGCCGTATGAATTGCTAGACAGCGCCAATCAGGCTATGCAGACACTTCACTACCGCTCTGGCGATCCCTCATTCCCAAGCAATGTCGCCGTCATCTCCTTCGCCGCTGCCACAGGAGTCTGGTTAGGGCACCGCAAGGCGGGGATCATCCTTTACGTCCTGGCCTCCGTATGGGCTCTATCCCGGTTCTACGCAGGGATGCACTTCTTCGTCGACACCGCTGGTGGCGCTGCCATCGGCGTACTCACAAGTCTTGTCATCACCAAGGTCCTCATGCCCAGGACCGAGCCCATTCCCACGTTGGCTCTGAGGCTGGCAAGATTTCTATATGTCGCGTGATGCAGGTTATTCCTCAACTGCTCGCAGCCGTTCCGGCTTAGAGGCAGCGATTAGCTCCTTGTACTTCTTCCGGCATTTGTCCTGCCTTTGCTGCAGCCCGCAGAGGTTGCAGGGTCCGCTGCTGCAATTAGGGGTTTGGCGCCCCAGGCTGGTGCGCTCATACTCCCT
>CAYVES010000064.1:0-12146 GCA_964449845.1 uncultured Dehalococcoidia bacterium | reverse complement strand
TTCTCGAGGCAATAATCCTTGAGTTTTCGACGGGAATCAGCCTGTCGGTAGTCCCAGATATGACCAGGGTGGGGGCCTTGATCTCGGGGAGGCGGTCATAGGCGTTGAACTCCTTAATCGCCTCTCCCTGCCTCCGATAGCCATGAAGCGGGGTGACATATTCTATCATCCCCGCAATGACTTGATCCATGAACTTCGAGCTTCTGTCGATGAACTCCTGGGTGAAGAGGAAGGGGAGCATTTGCCTGGCCTGCTCTTCCAGCGTCAGCCTCTTCCTGCTCTCCAGGTCGAAGAGAAACGTCATCGCCTCCTCATCGGGCAGGACGGAGTTTCGCCCTCCAGGGGTGGTACAAGCCAGAATGAGGCTTATCACCTTCTCGGGATAGTGAAGGGCAAACTCCTGGGCGATCATGCCCCCCATGGAGACGCCAAAGACGTGGGCGGCGTCGATTCCGACAGCATCAAGCACCCCCGCGGTATCCTCCGCCATCATCTCGATGGTGTAGGGGATATCCGGCTTGTCGCTCCGGCCACCTCCCCTGTTGTCGAAGGCGATCACCTGGTACTCCCGCGAAAAGACGGGAATCTGGGGGGACCACCACTGGCAGTTAGCGCCGTAGCCCGTGATCAGGAGTAACGGCTCGCCTTCTCCATGAATCTCATAGTAGATGTTGATGTCGCCAACTTGTGCTATTGCCATCCCTCGCTCTCCTAATTTTGGTTCCCAGGACGCTCTCACGCTGGGATGTGCTCTGGCGGCCTCACCAGGTGCATCCTCAGCGCTCCAGGTTCACAGACCAGGGTGCATACGCCACAACCCCAGCACTTCTCAGGATCGACCACAGCCTTCAACCGCTTGGAGCCCTCCACCTTCTGCATCTCAATGGCGTCAAACTGGCAGCGATCTACACAATCCTGGCACCCATTGCACAGCTCGGGGTCCACTCGGGCCTCATAGCGGCTCTTGGCGAAGATTTCGTCGTTCGGCACCTGGCGTATGTCGGCATAGTGCCAAACCGTGCAGCAGCATCTACAGCAGCTACACAGCGCATAGGGCATAGCCGCCTCGACCTTGGCACTGTTCACCCATACATGCACCAATCCATCCTCTTCATTCCTGTCCAAGATGGCTATAGCCTCATCCACCGATATACGCCGTCCATGTCCTCTGCTTAAGGAGTACTCCGCTGACTTAGCGAACTGCAGGCAGTTAGGATCTGCCTCTGTCTTACTGCAAGGATTGCCTATTATCCTCATGTGCTTGCGACACGAGCAGGAGACAACCGTGATCAGAGGCTGGACCCTGACAATCTCCCTCGCATCTTCGCAGGGCAACACCTCAGGACTGTCCAATATGGCCCTATATGCTGGGACAATCCTGAGGCCCTGGATTCCCATCGCTTTGAGGTTATGCCACCGTTGGGCCGTCATGTCAGCGTAATCCGTCCGCTTCCACTCGTCCCACAACCGGAAAAGCTCCTTCGTCTCTGCCTCGGTGTATAGCTCCAGCCCCATCAGAGACTCGGTCACCTCCCATAGCCGTTCTGCGTACTTGCAGAACATGTAGTAGTCAGGGGTCTTGTAGTCCCGGGGAACAACCACGCCCTTTCGATGAAGTAGCTCCAGGTTTTCCTTCACGGTGGCCAGCTCCATGCCACTCTTCTGGGCCACCTCCTCAGGCGACCCTGGCAATTGGGCCACCATCTCAGCCTGCGCTGGCGTCATAAGAAACCGAAGCACACGGAGATATCGCTGAGAATCACCAAAGCCGTGCTTCTCGGCCAAAAAAGTGTAAGCATCGCTGTACTCGGCCATCTCTTCCCTCTTTGCCCTTTATCCTGCCCCTCAGACTCCTTCTTGACCCCACCCAGGGGGTAACAAGAGGCCATGAAGAGGTTCAGCCCTTCTTTAGCTGAAAGTTCTTAAATGCCTTCACTACCTCGGTAACCGCTTTTTCGACAGGTATCCTTTCTATGCTTGAGGCACCGACAAAACCTGCGGCTTCCGTATGTTCATATAGGTACTTGGTATCCTCAGGGGCTGCAATTGGCCCGCCGTGAGCCAGACAGATGATATCTGGATTTACTTGCCTGGTTGCCTCAATCATCCTCTGCACGGTGGCAGCCGCATCCTCCAGAGGTGCTGCAATCGCATCAAATCCCACCAGACCGCCAGCGGTTCCCCCTGCGTGCGGAACCATGCAGTCAACCCCCGCCTCGGCCATTGCCCGTGCGTCTCGGGGAAAGAATACATAGGCCATGGTGAATATGTCCATACTTCGAGCTACCCGTATCAGCTCGATCTCCCTGGAGAATCCTATCCCCTCGGCCTCCCTGCTCTTGCGCCAGGCTTCGTCCTCAAAAAAGCCATACGTGGGAAAGTTGATTATGCCCGAGAATCCGGTATCGACAAACCTCCGCACCAGCTCGGCCAGATCCCTGCCAGCGGGAGGCTCGGTTACATCGATACCGGCGATGATGGGGGTCTCTTTCACTACATTGTCTATTTCTTCAAACATCTCCAGGGTTACCGCATTGGAGTTTTCAACCATACTGGTCTGAAACCCTCTTATCCTTGCTTTCCCTGAACTATAGACCATTATCAGATCGGCCCCTCCGAGCTCGGCGCACTTGGCTATAATACCCACGCTGCTGCCGGCGGCGATGATCGGCTTTCCCTCTTCACTGGTCTTCCTGAGCCTTCCCAGAATCTCCTCTCTGGTAAATCTCTTCCCCATTCTAAATACCTCTGCCATCACTCCATTTCATTCCTCAAATCTGGCGCGCGATGCGCGAGGCGCCGTGGATTGCCTCCTGTATCTTGCCTGGCTTCGCACAGTCCCCAATGATATATACCTCCGGGATTTCGCCTCTCAGCTTTTCCCCAAGCTCATTGTTAGATGTGAAGCCGACGGCAAGTACCACAGTATCTGCCTCTATAACCTGCTTGTTCCCATTGATATCGACGGCAACCACGCCCTTATCTGTAATCTCTTTGGCTGTAGTGTTGGTCAGTATCTCAATGCCGAGCTCAGCCAGTTTGTCCACCAGATAGAAGCGACTGAACATATTCATATCCACTGCCACGCCATATAGCATCTCCACAATGGTCACCTTCTTCCCCTGCTCCACCAGGAACCAGGCAAGCTCTGCACCAACCTCGCCACCGCCAACCACGACAACCTTCTCACCGGCTTCCTTTTTCCCAAGCAATATCTCGCTAGCGGTAGCGACGTTGCCCCCCTTAGCCCCCGGAATCTCTGGGATGACCGGAGAGGCTCCCATTGCCAGAATCACCACCTCTGGTTTCAGTTCCTTGATCAACGCTGGCGTAGCCTCTCTTCCAAGCTTGATCTTCACTCCCAGCTTCACGACCTGGTTCTTGAGGTACTCTGCCAGGTCTTTGATCGGCTGCTTGAATCGAGGCACCGAAGCTGGTATTAGTTGACCTCCCAGGCTTTTCTCTTTCTCATACAGGGTTACGTCGTGGCCCCTCAGCGCTGCAACCCTTGCGGCCTCCATGCCTCCGGGGCCGCCGCCGACAACGACCACTCTCTTAGCCTTCTTCGCCGGCTCAATTTCATATTCCCTCTCTTTGCCCACGGCTGGATTCACTGCACAGCTTAAGCGCCACATATGAGACATACTGCCACCACAGCCCTCATTGCAGGAAAGACAGGGACGGATATCATCCAGTCTCCCCTCAGCAGCCTTCCTTGGTAGCTCGGGATCCGCAAGGAGAGGCCTACCCATGGCGATGAGGTCTGCCTTTCCTTCTTTGAGGACCTGTTCGGCGAGCAGCGGATTGCCAAGCTTACCGGCGACGATAACGGGTATGTTGACAACCTTCTTGATCTCCGCTGCCAGGGGCACATTGCATCCCGCGGGCATGCCCATTGCGGGAAATATCCTGCTATACCAGGGTGGCGATTCGTAGATGCCCGCCGATATGTTCAGGGCATTGACTCCAGCGGATTCCAACCTCTGGGCGATCAGCTTACTGTCCTCCAGTGTCAGCCCTCCCTCTATATGCTCGTCTCCATTGAGCCTGACGATTATGGGGAAATCAGGGCCGACCGCCAGCCTTACCCCCTCTATAATCCGTAGGGCGAATTTCATCCTACCCTCGAAGTCGCCGCCGTACTCATCGGTGCGCTTGTTGCTGTAGGGGGACATGAACTGAGTGATCAGGTACCCATGAGCAGCCTGAATCTCCACCGCGTCGAATCCAGCCGCCTTAGTAATTGTCGCCCCCATGACAAACTTCCCTATCAGTACCTCAATTTCCTCGATTGTCAATTCACGAGGCATTTCTCCGCCTGTGGGCAGGCAGGGGATTGCTGAGGGTGCCACAAGCTGTTGCCCCTCGGCGCTTGTCAATGATGAGCCCTGCCTCCCAGTATGCTGTAGCTGGGTGGCGATCTTGACACCATGAAGCTGAACCGCTTCCGCCAGATCGTGCAGACCGTGGACGAACTTCCATTCATCAGCACGTATGGGACTGGTGCCAGCCTTGCCCACCGGCCAATCGATGCAGGTATTCTCGATTACAATGAGGCTCACTCCGCCCTTGGCTCTTTCCACATAGAAATCTATCGATCGTTCGCTCACTGCGCCGAATTCGGTCCCGAACTTTGTGTTCAAGGCAGGCATTACCATCCTGTTCTTGAGCTCCACCTTGCCTATCTTGACTGGTTCGAAGAGCTTTTCCAGCTTGGCCATCGCTAGCACCTCCTGTGTTAGTCCACCATTATCTGTCCGCCATTCACGTGAATGGTTTGACCTGTCACATACCGGGCAGCATCTGTAACCAAGAACACAACTACATCCGCTATATCCCCAGGCTCCGCCAATCTGCCCAGGGGCACGCTGTTTTGGTAGTATATTGCCGCCATTTCCCACAAGCCCTCGTGCATCGGCGTGTTTGTTCCCCCGGGAGCGATAGCGTTAACGTTTATCCCGTAGGGGCCCAACTCCATGGCTAATGCTCTGGTGAAGGCCTGCACAGCCGCCTTCGATGCGCAGTAGTCTGCACCCCCTCCGCTGAAATTGCATACCGAAGCCCTCGAAGAAAGAGACGATCCCATGTTCACAATCTTCCCGCTTCTCTGCTCAATCATATGTCTGGCCACAGCCTGCGAACAGAGGACAACCCCTTTGAGGTTTACCTCAAACGTCCTGTCCAACTCGTCCTCCTTCATATCCATGACCGAGGACCTCCCAATAATTCCGGCATTGTTTATCAAGATGTCGATCTTACCAAATCCTTCAATGGTTTGTTGCACCATTTGCTCAACTTCTTTGCTATCGGTTACATCGGTCTCTACGGCGATGGCCTTGCCGCCTGCGGATCCAATTTCACGAGCCACTTTCTCAGCACCTTCCGATGCTACGTCCGCAACTACCACATTTGCCCCGGCCTCTGCTAGGTCCAACGCTATAGCGCGACCTATTCCGCTGGCTGCTCCCGTTACTATGGCCACCTTGCCGGTTATGTCAAATCGCTCGGAAACCCTGCTCGACGTCATTTCATCACACCTCCAACGGATTCTATCGAAGCAACCACCCCCTCATGCCAACCCCTTTTTGTTGAAGTAGAGGACGTAGCCGCCTACTATCATCGCCAGGTCCAGATCGTCCAACTTTAGCCCGAAACTACTGCTGACATACTCCCCTATTCTGCGGCCGATGGCCTCTGGGGTCTCGCCTTCCTTCAGCGCCTTGAGGATTATGTCGCCAAACGCGCGGGTGCTTTCCTCAGCCATCGAAATCAGTGTGTCTGGCTCCCGCCCAACTCCGCCATGCGAATAGAAAAGCACCCTGGGCCTTAGTTGCCTCAGCATCTCCATCGTGTCCAAGTAAAGCTCTTGATCAAATCCTGGTGGGGCAACAGCAGGTAGCGGAAATAGTCCGTCACCCTGGCCAGGCAGCCCCAGGGCCTCGCCACAGAACAAACCCTCCACACTACGGTCGAAGATGACCATGTGGTGGGGTGCGTGTCCCGGGGCGTATATAATTTGCAGCTCTCTACCATTGACCAAGATTGTCTCCCCGTCCTCCGGGACCTTTATTTGAGATTCCGGGACGGGGACAATCTTGCCGAAGAGAACCTCGAAGTCGGGGCCGAAGGCCATCTTGGTGCTCTCGATAAGGCGAGATGGGTCAACGGCGTGCTTTGCGCCGGCGGGGTGGACCAACACCGTCGCCTGGGGGAAAAGCTGGGCCAGGGCCCCCGTACCCCCTGCGTGGTCCATGTGGATGTGGGTGGGAATGATGTAGGCCAGGTCCTTCATCCCCAGATAGCTCATCCCCTCGCGAATCTGGGGGAGGGCGGTTGCCGGGCCGGGCTCTATTAAAACCCCCTCCGACTCCTGGATAAGGTATACTGCGAAGATAGTGCTCGTCCCGGGTATTGGCGTCTCCAGCCGATAGATCTTCTCAGCTACTTCCTCCACATTAGGCATACGCTTTTCCTCGTTATCGGCACCTGCCATCTGTAGGCGCTACGTGGCTCCCTCCGTCCTGGAGGGCGGGTGGGCAGGATGTCCTGGCTGACACATTATCCTACTCATATCCCGCGTTGTAAAGCCTTCGACAGAGAATCTGGCTTCTTGACCAGCGTAAGGTTATCGCCCAAAGACTATGGCGAAAAGCGCAGCTACGCAGATGTTGAGTCTCGCTTCACAAAGGAGATTATGTGGCTGGCTGATTGCGTTGGCTACCTGTGCCACAGGTCCATATGTTTCCTGTGGGTCTCGTTCAGCAGCCTGTCCAGCCCGTATTTGTCGTAGAACTCTTGCTCCAGATGGTGAACCTGGAGCCATTCGGGCATCACGATCGTATCAAAGGTGGCGGGAAATCTTCCAAACGTATCGAATATGTAGTTGCAGTAGTCTTTGGTTATTTGGATGACCTGTTTGCTCGGCACCGGATACCCCGGCTGTACCCTCTGCCACTCCCTAAAAGGCACTATCCCGCTGTAGTCAGAGGCAAAAACCCCACCACTGCCGTACTTCTTCTCAATGAAGGCGTCTACGGCATCATCCATGGTCTTGTAGTACGGTGGTTGGTAGCTTTCAAAGACGCCGTCCAGGCCCACGGGATTCAGGTTCAAAAGAGCCCTGCTTCCCTCCTTTGCCTCGTTATAACGAAAACCCAAGGTTTGAAGCACTATTAGCCCTATGTATCCCGTCATAATAATCGAGCCAAGGCCCATAGCCTCCGCCGCCAACTGCATGTTCTGTAACGCGTGAAACGGAGCAGCGAGATTGCCGACGAATATGGTATATTCCAAAGTGGAAAGAGGAGCATCAACGCCCTTTAATGTTCCGTTATCTATCCACTTCTTTATGCCTGCCGGGCATTGTCCCTTGATGTCATCGAATACCTTGTAGCCTTCCCCCATAAACACGGCTATCACGGCATCAAGGTACTCTTCCGACAGCTCTATTATGGGCATAAATACTGTAGTGCCGGGCTTGTTGGTATTCCAGTGCACCACCCTCACCAACGCCTCGGGTATCATCGCGAATCTGCCATCCGAAATCTTGATGGTATCCCGTGTGAAATATGTCCCTATCTTCTCCCAATCTTCCTCCGTTTCAATCTCCACGGCCTTCGACGCCCCTTTAGGGTCATAGACGAAAAGCCCTTTATCATTGGTGAAGAAGAGTTTCATATTATGTACGTTGCATGCGTAAGGAGTGGTCCTACCTGTCCAACTCGTAAACATACTCCCCTGCACGTCGTTAGTGGGCATATCACCTGCGATAGCTCCAGTTATCCCTGCACCGGCCCAGCAGAGGATGGCAGTCTCCACATCGTTCAGTGGCACCGGTGGATTCTTAGAGGCGTGTGCAAGCGTCCCCTCTTCCATCTTGCAGCCCAGGGGGAACCTGCGGGTTCTCCTGCGAGCCATGGCTTTGAGAAGGGGGTATTCAAAGAGCTGTCTGACTTCCTTCCTATCCCTTAGCATCTGTCTCCTCCTGTTCTTAGGACTTGGGGTTTCCTGTGGAGACCATCGGCCATCGTTGAAAAGGGAGCACCTGTGGAAAAGCATAATCTATCCACTAGCTGAGGGGAGGCGCTGGTGCTCGCTTCTTTCTCTTGAGGCGGACCAAATCCCTGATTTCATCACAGACAACTTGGTCCGGGCACTCTCTGCAGTCCACATAGCCGCTGGTGCACTCATAGGACCCGTCGTCTTTCCTTACAAAGCTGCTACTCAACGCATCATTCTTTATCTTCTGAACCTCAGTGGCAATGCCTTCTAATCCTTTTACGTCCTCCTTACTTGAGGTAAGGAAGATTACCTCCGCTGCTTCTATTACAGGTAATTCTGATTTGTAGATCGCCATTATCGCCCTTCCCAGAGTTTCGAAGGAGAACCCTTTCTCCACCGCATCCTTGCTGACTCTCGTCCACATCCGCTGGCGCTGAGGTGCCAGTCTAATCATATAACCCTCTATTTGGTTCGAGGTGACATAGTGTTGCTCAAGCACCAGATGATGCTGATCCTTGAGCTCGGTACCCCCGACTATTAGTACCTGCGCAAAAGGAAGGCTTTCCCCCACAGCTTCTTGAATATCGGGACCTATCAGGGTAATTGTTCCATCTCTGACCAGGGGCAGGTTTGGAGTCCACAGGACGAAAGCACACGAAGCAACGCTTGGGTTTCCCAACTCAACTGCCGTATCTTCCTTCAGGATAATATTGGCCCCTCCTTGGGGGCCAACCCGAACAGGCAACCCCTCCATGAGCTCAGTAACCCCCGCAGGACAGCTTATCTCCCTAGGTTGCCTATTCTTCCCTACATCGTCCAGGTATTTGCCCAGTTTCTCTATATACACATCGAGAGGTTCCAAGCTGTTGCTCCCATTTTGTAGTCAAAGGTAGATTGGGATTTGCTTGTTGGGATTTCCGAGAGTAGTCTTTGTGGCAGCGGCTTGTGCGGGTCAGGCTTCACCCGATTTTTCCTGGGCGAAGAGCGCCGCTCCTATAGCTCCTACCAGTTGAGGGTTCACGCCCAACGTTTTCATTTCGACCTTGAAATGGTTCTCCAGGCCCTTCACCAACCTCTCATTCTTAGCACATCCACCTGTCATGACAACGTCTTCTCTAATACCGATCGTTCCCGCTATAGCGGCCAACCTGCGAACTACGGAGTCGTGAGCACCGGCGACTATATCAACTAGCTCTCGCCCTTCATTGACCAAAGTGATGACTTCAGATTCGGCGAACACACAGCACTGGGAAGAGATCTTGGCCGGATTCTCTGATTGGGAAGCAAGCGGTGCAAGCTCCTCCAATCTCAATTCCAGGGCCTCAGCTATAAGCTCAAAGAACCTCCCCGTTCCCGCCGCACACTTATCGTTCGTATTGTAGTCCACAACCTTCCCCGCTTCGTTAACACTGAGTGCTCTAACACTCTGCCCACCAACGTCAATCACAGTTCTCACTGAAGGGATGAGCCATTGAGCACCTTTGGCGAGACATGGCATCTCACCCATCTCCATCCTGGCAAAGGGGACCCGCTTTCTTCCCCAACCCGTACTGACGGAGTAATCTATATCTGCTGACGATAAGCCGGCTCTTGAAAGCGCTTTCTCCAAGACATCACTCACAACCTGCTCGGGTACTGCTTTAATTTCACCAGCCCCCGAAGATACTATCGACGCGTCTCTCATTACAACAACTTTGGCAACTAGAGTGCCAAGATCACATCCGACGACGATCATCACTTCCCCGGAATTGCTATTTATTTCGGTTGGATAATTCTTCTTTTGCGAAAAGACCTGCCCCTATGGCTCCCACAATCTGGGGATCTACAGGAAGCTCTTCCGCGTTCACCTGTAGCATCTCTTCCAGGTTCTTGACCACTCCGATGTTCTTTGCAACCCCACCCGTAATACAGACATCCTTTTCAACGCCGACCCTCTTGACGAGGGAGTTTACCCTTTCTGCCATGGCATGATTGATACCAGCCGCTATCTCAGCGGGGTTTTTCCCTTCGTAAACATAATGCAGAACTTCAGACTCCGCATAGATACTGCACATGTTGGTTATGGGAGCAGGTCTCTCAGTGGCGAGGGCCAGGGGACCAAGATCTTCGATGCCTACCCCTAGCACCTTGGCCATGAATTCGAGAAACCTCCCTGTTCCTGCAGCACACTTGTCGTTCATAACGAAATTGACAAGTTTCCCGTTTTCATCAACCCTGATCACCTTGCAGTCCTGGCCACCGACGTCAATCACAGTCCTCACCGAAGGGACAAGCCATTGAGCCCCTTTGCCGTGGCAGGATAGCTCCGATACATTACCGTTGGCAAAGGGGATCCTCTCCCTGCCGTAGCCGGTGCTGACGCAACACTCTATGTCTTTGTAGGTCAGGCCAGCTATTGCAAGTGCCTTATCCATGACATCGGTTGCTGATTGCTCCGGTCTGGGTCTGACTCTGATAATCTCAGAGGATATTATTGACCCGTCGCTCATAATAACAGCTTCAGCACTGAGGGAGCCCACATCGCAACCGGCAACGATCATGATATCTCCTCACGCCAAAGTCGAGATAAACTCCTCGATCTGCTCTTTGATAACTGAAACCGGAGTGATCCTCTTATCCAGGATATCTGTCTCCAATCGGAGTGTGGGGATACCCAACTCGTTTCTCATCCTCTCCGTCATCAGCCGCAGACATCCCCAGGTCTGCTTACACGCCAGATTGCCGGAGTATATACAGGCGTCTATATCCAACTCCCTGGCCAGGAAGATCATATCTTCCGCCCAGCCAGCAGGGCCGTCCCAGGCTCCCTTGTGCTGCCTGGTCATCGGCTGATTAAGGGTTCTGTCGGCCAAACCGTCGATCATCGTATCGACGCTTGATGTATCTATGACCTTATCTGGGTACCAACCGAAACAGTCCTGAACGAAGGCAACCCCTATTTCCTCCAGCCACCTGAATAGCTCCATATCATAGTACACGCCACTGTATGTCCAGAGGGTTCTAGCTCGCTGGTTGGGGAAAGCCCCTTCGCCCTTCCTTACCAGCTCCGTTGCAGTATCACGGGCTATTTTAAAATACTCTACAGCCTCCGGGCGTCCCGACCAGATATATTTCATCAATTCAACCAGCACGCAATAGATATTCGAAAGGGGGTAGGGCTTCGCCTTTTTGAGCTCCTGGATTTCCCAGTAAAGCTCAACCTGCTGGTTGGAGTTCTCAAGAATCTCCCGCAGATTATCATAGTCTACCTTCTGCCCTATTATCTCCTCCAACCTCTCTACCATCCTTCTGAACTCTCTCCGATAATACTGGAACGCCCGCTCATCGTGGTAATAGGGTGCATCGAGGTTCAGAAGGGGAACATCCCACGTTTCAGCCATCCATTCATGGAGCTTTGCATTGGGGTCACAGGACCCTGGCCCGGCATTAATGATTACATCTGGCCTGATCTCCGCATTCTCTATGATTATGCCCACGCTAGCCTTATGGCCTCCGCATATAGTATCAGGGAGCCCTGCATTTATTGGTGCGTCAATGTACTGCTCAGCACCCAGCGCCAGCACCGGAATGATGCCAGCCGCTTCAGTACACACCGGGGCCATATCCATCGCATCAAGTAGTTCCCTGGGGAAGCTAAAGCAGTAAAACGCAACCTTCTTTCCCTGTGATCGCCTCTCAAGAACGCTGGTCAGAGCCGTATTGAATATCTTCAGACCCATGATCGACATCTTTATGTAATGAGGGTTGGTAAAGCCCTTTAGCAGCGACGCGGCATCTGGCGGCAAGCTCCTCGCCAGCTCCTCAAGGGCTGTGACATCCTCAGGCAACGCAGCCACGCCCCCCAGCATAGCCGCCGTCTCCTCCCAAACTGTCGGTGTCTTTACCATCTTTTATCCCCCTATTCTTTCCAAGAATGCCTGCACTCGAGTGCGAAAGCGACCGGTATCGGCCAACGGGCCGTATTCCCTTTCCAGCTTCAAAGTGGGGATGCCTTCCTTCTCCAAAGCGTTCTGCAACAGCACGTTCTCGACCCCGTGAAGATCACAGAACTTTATAGCCTGCAGAATAACCCCATCGACACCTGCCCCTTTTGCTGCATTCATCGTGAACTCCAGCCTTTCGGCGTGTGCTCCATACATGCGGGG
>CAYVES010000063.1:0-12216 GCA_964449845.1 uncultured Dehalococcoidia bacterium | reverse complement strand
TCGGGACAGGCCTGTCGAAGGGCCGTTCATGGTTCGACAAGCTCACCACGAACGGAGCCCAAACGCTCACCACGAGCGGAGCCGAAACGCTCACCACGAACGGCATCTGGCATATGAATTTTAATCATTCGTTGGTGGGCAACCGCCCATGATGGGCTACTCTACGATTATATCTTCAACTACGGAGCGGAGAAGTCTCCAAGCTCGTGTATTCTCTCGCCTATCTCCTTTGCAGTCCACCTTCTACCTATATCAATGGACTTGTCAATGTGCCAGGGTTGGAACAACTCCAGTTTACCTCCCCTGATGGATATAACCCGGCCCGTTATGTTCTGGGCTTGATCACTGGCCAGGCAGACAACAAGCGGGGAGACATTCTCCGTGGCGAACTCATCGAACTGGCCCTCGACGGTCGGCGGAGGCAGGCTGACCTCCGTCATTCTCGTCCTGGCCATGGGTGCGATGGCATTGCAGGTCACCTTATACCTTTCCATTTCCATGGCCCATATAATGGTCAGGGCGGCAATGCCTGCCTTGGCTGCCCCATAATTAGCCTGCCCCACATTTCCTAGCAGACCGGAATGGGAGGTCGTACTAATTATCCGCCCATTCTCCAGTTTTCCTTCCTTGCTCTGCTCCCTGAAGTAGCTACAAGCCCATCTGCCGCAGTTAAAGGTTCCCTTGAGATGGACGGCGACGACGGCATCCCAATCCTCCTCGGACATATTGAAGGCAATCTTGTCTCTGACAAAACCTGCGTTATTGACCATAATGTCAAGTTTGCCGAAGCTGTCGATGGCACAATCTATGATCCTCTTAGCTTCCTGGAAATCAGCTACGCTGTCGTAACTGGCCACCGCAACTCCGCCTGCATCCTTAATCTCTTTGACTACGTTGTCGGCAGGATCGGGGGATTTCCCCGTGCCGTCCAATTCCACTCCCAGGTCATTAACAACCACCTTCGCCCCTTCTTCAGCCAGCGCCAGCGCATGGCTTCTTCCCAGACCTGTTCCTGCCCCTGTCACTGCCGCGACCTTGCCCTCCAGCACTCCCATCTTTTTTACCTCTTTTCCTTAATGGTAGTTCTTTGTTTGGCAGTTATCATCTCATAGAGTACATTTTATCTAAGTGAGACATCGAAGAATCCTAAGCGGCCTTTATATGGTATTGGTTTATCGTAAGCAACAGCATTCTCCAAGACAAAACCAAATGGCCCGTGGAACCAAGGACTATCACTCTCATTCACGCACTCAATTATGTCTACCTCTCCTAAAATGCAACCTAACGGGTATGAACCCGCCCGAGGGAGTTCACACACTCCCTCTACTGGCAATGGTTTTCTGCGATTAAAAGGTGGTGCGGTTCTATCCACCTTTCGCCCCGTATGTACATAGATTCGGCCTCGAAATTTGGTTGACCACTCCCTATTCTCGATGTCTTTATAGCCGTTAACGATCAACCATGCCCAAGGTTGCCGGATGCTAAGGGCTTTCACTTCAAAGGCTGCCTTTCTGTTAAGAGAACGCTTCTATTCGGCCTTGTACTTTCCGATCTCCAGGCCGGGCACGAGATCCATGCCGATGTGCCCCTCTCTCTCCAGTTCGGCATACTCTTCGTCGGAGACGCCCAGAATCTCCTTATACACATACTCGTTGTGCTCACCCAAACACACGGCCGGAAGCCGGATGTGGTTGGGGGTCTTGGACATCCTGTAGGGCAGCCCGGGATAGCGGTGGGTGCCACATTCGGGATGGGTGACCTCCTCAAAAAAACCTCGATCTTTCATTTGAGGGTCGTTGTAGGCATCGTCTGGATGTTCAACCGGGCCAGCAGCGACACCTTCCTTCTGCAACGTGTACATTACCGCGAAATGGTCATGCTGGCTGGTCCAATCCTCGATGTGTTTATCGAGCTCATCGTGGTTACGCCACCGCTTCAGAGTATCGGAGAATTTCTCGTCTCTTGTCCAATCGGGATTGCCCAGGGCGCGGCAAAAGCCATCCCACTCTTCATCATTGCGGATGGTGATGTTGACCCATCTGTCCTCCCCCAGGCAGCGGTAGCAACCCTGTACGGCGCCATAGAGATCTCGGTTGCCTGTCCGTTCGGTAACCCTCTTGTTCATGGTGTAGTCCATGATCGCCTCGCCGAACTGGATCATGGTAGCCTCGGTCTGGGATACGTCGATGAACATTCCCTTACCGGTCTTGTTGCGCTGGTGGAGGGCCATCACGATTATGAAGGTGGTCACGGTCCCGGAGGCTTCGTCACCGTGGTAAATGGCTGAGTTTGCCGTCACGTCTCTATCTACGTAGCCCCTGAGGTAGGTGTGCCCGAGGAAGTCATCCTGGTGGGCGCCGAGTGTTCGATAGTATTTGAGGGGGCCCGTTTGACCGAAGCCTGACATGGAGACCACGATGATCTTCGGGTTCCACTCGCTTATCACATCGTAGGTCAGGCCAAGGTTCTCCATGACAGCGGCCTGATTGTTCTCAATGAAGACGTCGCTTACCTGTACCAGCCTTCTGAGTATCTCTTTGCCCTTGGGCCTCATGGGATCCACGGTGCAGGAAAGCTTGTTTCGCGCATGTACATTGGACATGCAGCACCGGTTCCAGGGCCTCCCGTTAACCTCGTCATAGCCTTCCTTGAGGTACGCCGCGTAGCCTCCTTTAACGAAATCCACGGCGTATTTGGGGTGCCTGGGAGCTGGGCCTCTGGTGCCGACGGCGAGGTAGTGAAGGGATTCCACCTTGATAACCTCGGCACCCCAGTCGGCCAAGTGCATCTCGGCAGTGGGACCAGCCCACATCTGCGTCATACCCAGCACCCTGATGCCTTCAAGAGGTAATCTGGCCATCTCAGATAATCCCCCCTTCCCTCAGTTTCACCAGCTCCTCATTTGTGTATCCCAAGGACGCAAAGACCTCCTCGTTGTGCTCACCCAGAAGCGGCGCTGGCCTCCTGATCCCCCACGGCAGCTCCGCTGACAGAGCTGGCCTGCCAGGGTAGGTCAGCCGCCCCACCACTGGATGATCGGCCTCTACCCAGAATCCCCTCTCCTGGAACTGAGGCTCCCTGAGCAAGTCCTCGGTGGTATTGATCGGGGCGCTGAAGACGCGTTCCGCCTGGCAAGCTTCAACGATTTCTCTCCTGGTGCGCTCCATGACCCAGGGATACCATATGTTGGCCAGGAACTCCTCCCTGCGTTGCACGTCGAATTGATTTATCCCGCCGTATGTCTCCATAAGGGGCATCTTCAGCACCCTTTCGATCCGATTGAGGAACATGAATCCGCCGGCTACATCAACATAGCCATCGCTGCAGGGAAAGATGCCGTAGGGGTATTGCAGTAGCCCTGCGATATCCATTCTGGGCGTCAATTCCTTATTGTACTCATAGGCCAGGAGCTCGCTCATCCTTCTATCGATAGCGGCCATCTGGGTCTCCATTAGAGAGATATCCACATGCTGACCGATTCCCTGTGCCCTGGCTGCATAGAGAGCTATCATGGTGGCTGCCGCGGCTGTGGTACCTCCCTGGTACTGGATTATGTTCATGCCCTTCTTGACGGGCTCGCAATCGCCTACCCCGGTAGTGCACATAGCACCACCCATCCCATAGATGATAAGCTCCGAGGCCTTGAAGTCACGATAGGGGCCTGTCTCTCCGAAGTTAGAGATTGACGTCATCACCAACTTGGGATTGATCTTCTCCAAAGCCTCGTAATCCAATGCCAGGCTGGGCATGACATGAGGGCTGAAGTTCTCAACCAGGATATCGACGTCCTTCACTAAATCCTTGAGTATACTCTTTCCTGTCTCGCTCTTCAGATTGAGGGTGATGCTCCGTTTATTGGTGTTGAGGTATAAGAAGAGCCCGCTCTTCTCAGGATGGGGGTCATCCTCGAAGAACGGGCCCATTCTCCTCGCTGGGTCGCCCTCACCGGGCTTCTCGACCTTGATCACATCAGCGCCGTAGTCTGCGAAGAGCTTGGTACAATTAGGCCCTGAGACGTACCAGCTCAGATCGAGTATTCGGACATCGGATAACGGTTGCTCCGCCATCAATCTCCCCCTTTCCCTTTGGGGCCGGCTATATTATAAGCCCTCTTTGTTCCAGGTCTTGGGCAACTTCTTGAAGCCCGAGCTCCTCCAGCTTCGTCCTTGTCTGAAGGCCGGTGGCGACATCCCACCCTCTGAGCTGATAGTATTCGTCCTTCATCTTTTCAAACTTCTCCCTGTCCACCACCGCACCCTTTCTGGAGATTATCTCTCCGTCTTTCCCTGGAGCGAGGCATTCGGGGTTCATCTCGTCGCCTTTGAGTGGTATTGAATATAGAGACTCGGGAATCTGGTCGCTTTCTCTTCCGTTGTGGCCCTCCCTGACATGTATCGCCCTCTGCAGATTGAAGACCCTTTCACCTATGCGGTAGAGCCCCTCCTCGTCAACCTCCCTTCCGGTAATAGCGGAAAGGATTCTATTTTCAAGGGCGGGGTCTCCTACGTGGTCCCCCAATGCGGTATGTAAGATTGGCCAGGCGAAGTCGCAAAGGACCAGGCTTTCTTTAGCATACTCCCGGTCCTGAATTCTCGCCGCCGCTAGCGCTTTCCCGTCATAGGTTGAGAAATCGACTGCAAGCTCACTGCCCCAGAACCTCGCGGCGATTCTACGAAATACGTCGCTGGAAAGATAAGCGCTCTCCAACCTGCCCGCCCAGTTCAGGAACTGGAACAGGGTCACGCCCATTTCGTGCAGCTGGTTTATGGCCTGCCTGGGCTCCATGGCATATAGCAGCCCGTGTGCCGGGAACATCCTGGGGCAGTACGTCAGGTGATGTCCCGCCTTCGACATGAAGTCAGTGATTAGCTCCTTCGTTCCTCCACCTGCTATTTCCGCCGCCCTCTCGATCCCCTGGGCAAGGGCGTCCCCGAAGCCCTCGCGGAGCGACATCCTTTTCACCAGTGTCTCTATATACTCTAAGCTTCCTATCTTGGAAAGAGGGATACCGGTGTTTTCGTCGGTCAAGAGACCCGCGTGCCTGCATCTTGAGAGCCACATGATTATTGACATAACGGAGAGGGCATCAACACCGTAGTCATCACAGAGCCTGTTGGCATAGAACGGCACCTCGTTCTGTTCCCCATAAAATCTCTGGGCACGGCCAATATAGAAAAGCGCAGACCCGCAGTAGGATTTGCCTCTTGTCTTGCCGTCTCGTGATTCCACGACTATCCTGCCGCCGTGTCCTATGCAGCCCAAGCAGAGGTCCAGCTTTGCCTTCTGGCCCGGTACTACCTCGAAATGCAGGTCCACTATACTCTGTGATGCAGCGCTATCTTGCCTCTCCGCTGTTTCCGTTGCAGCCTGCCCTATGGCGGTGGCTCGGGGTATATCCCTCACGGATAGTCGGCGGACGTATTGTCTCAGCTCCTTCAGCCTGTCCGGGTCGGCTGCGGTTACCTTTCCCCTGCCCCTTACGGCAATGGCCTTCAGATTCTTGGAACCCATGACAGCCCCAAATCCGCTGGAACCGCTGGCGTCGTTGTCAGCGAGCATGATGGCATAGGTGACCAGATTCTCACCGGCGGGGCCGCACGCTACCACCGCTACCGTGCTTCCCAGCTCCCGTTTGAGGATTTCCCGTGTTTCAACGGTGCTTTTTCCCCACAGAGCGGAAGCGTCCCTTATCTCGGCAACGTCATCTTGAATAAAGAGATACACGGGCTTATCTGATCTCCCTTGGATAACCATCCCGTCGAAACCGGCAAATTTGAGCTGGACGCCCCACCTTCCCCCGAAATTGGAGTAAGAAAACTGTTGGGGAGTCATGGCAGGGGCCTTACCGCACACCTGCCATCTGGAGCCGGAGAGTCCGCTGAACCCTGCCAGGGGGCCGGTGACAAATATCATTCGGTTCTCGGGATCAAACGCATTAATATCCCGAGGCACCTCGTCCCAGTAAATCTTGGCGGCGATGCCTCTCCCACCGAGGAACCCCTCGGCATAATCCATAGTTGGCATATGGGTTATGTTTCCTGAAGATAGGTCTACCCTCAGGATTTTGCCCGCATATCCGTATCGCTCAGTCACTTTGGGCCCCTTATCAAACCCGTCTTGGCTCTCCTACGCCTTTTCGACTTGTACTAAGCATGAGTTGTTGGTGAAGGCCCCGCCCGGCGAGCGTGCGTCCCTGGTGAGGACATTGGCACAGCCCCCATGGTCGACACCCTGGTCGTCTGGGTCATACCAGGCACCTTCAGGTAAATCGGCCACACCGGGCGTGATCCTTTGGGTCACCTTGGCCTGGATGATCACCTCACCCCTATCGTTGAACACCCTGACTGAGTCCCCGTCCTTGATCCCCCTGGCTTCGGCATCCCGGGTATTGATTTCCACCGCCTGGGGCTCGACTTCCCTCAGCAAGGGTATATTATCGAACTGACTGTGGGCCCTTCGCTTGAAGTGGGTGCTGATCAACTGGAGCGGATATTTCTCGGCAATGGGGTCGTTGAGGCTTTCCCATGTCTCGATGTACTTGGGGATGGGGGGCATCAACGGATTCTTCATATCGGCGAGCTGCTGGCTATATATCTCGATCTTCCCTGAGGGTGTGGGGAAGGGATGGTTTGCCGGGTTCTCGATCTCGCTCTTGAAGGGGACGGTGGGTTCCAAGTAGAACTTCTCAACCCCTGTCTCCTTGAAGCGCTCGTAGTCGGGGACGGCGGGTCCCATGATCTGCTCGAGCCATTCCTCTTCGGTCTTGTCGTTGAAGTTGGCGATGCTCAGCTTCTCGGCGAGGCCGGTGCAGATGTCAAGGTGGGACTTGGACTCGCCCAGAGGCTCGATAACCTTTCTCTGATAGGCTAGATGGGGACCAGCACCCCACACGGCGTCGCTGCGCTCAAAGAAGGTGCATGTAGGTAGTATTATATCGGCGAACTTGGCCGTAGGGGTCATGAACTGCTCCTGGACAGCGATGAACTCCAGCGATTTCAAGGCCTTGACCGCTTTGTTTACATTGGGGTACTGATTGAGGTAGTTGGTGTTGACGGTGTAGACCATCTTGTAGTCGCTATAGTAGCCGCCAGCCTTACCCTTGAGGATTGCATCCATCACCTCAGAGTTGTGGAGCCGGGCAAGGAGACCAGGGCCCTTGGAGATCGCAGTTGGCAGAGCATCCTGGCGCCTCGGGGAGGTGGCATCGACCGGGTTGCCCCCGGTTCTCATAGCCGGGCCCATGGGGAATGGTGTCTCACCGCGCTGCGAAATCTCCGACCCGGCGCTGCCGCCGTGAATGCCGATGTTGCCAGTCATTGCCGCCAGGACGAAGGCTGCGCGGTGATACTGCTCTCCATAGGCGGTGCGCCCTGGGGCCTTGCTGGGGAGCAACGCCGCTGGCTTGGTGGTAGCGTACTCCCGGGCAAGCGCGGCGATGGTCTGGGCGGGGACGCTGCTGATCCTCTCGGCCCAAGCAGGTGTCTTAGCTACCCCATCCTCCTCGCCCAGAATGTATTCTTTGAAGCGGTCGAACCCCACGGTGTAGGTGTCGAGGAATCTCTGGTCGTAGAGGTTCTCAGTGATCATCACGTAGGCCATGGCAATCATAGCCGTGGCATCGGTTCCCGGCCTGATGGGGACCCAGCGGTCGGCGACCAGGGCGGCGGTGTCGGTGAACCTGGGGTCAACCACGATAAACCTGGTTCCTGCCTCCTTGGCCCGAGCAAGAGCGTAGCTGGTGCCGCAGCCGTCGATGATGTTGACGGGGTTCATCCCCCAGAGGATTACCAGCTTGGAGTTTATGAGATCGCGGTGGTCATTGCCAGCGGGATATCCGTAAGTGGCCTGACAGGCGAACATCCATCCCTCATCGGAGGCGATACCCCACATCAAGGTGCAGCCCCCAGCGAGGCTGAAAACCCGCACCGCAGTCCTGGCATTGTGTACCTGTCCCATGTCACCGCCGGTGGTCAGGTATATGACCGCTGCTGGCCCATGGGTCTCTTTGACCCGCTTGTATTCGCTGGCCACCTTCTCCAGAGCCTCGTCCCAGGAAATCCGTTCGAACTTTCCCTCTCCCCGCTCACCCACCCTCTTTAGCGGGTAGAGAAGCCGGTCCGGGGCATAGATCCTCTGTCGATAGGCCCTGCACCTCAAGCAGGCTCTGAGCTGGGGCTCATCCCCATCATCGGTCTCGATACGGACGATCACGCCGTCCTTGACATAAGCCTTGAGCAGACAGGCTCCACCACAGTTCATATCGGTACCGATGTAATACGCCTTCTCGGCACTCACCGCGTCTTTCCCTCCAGACGGTCCTATTGCTTCCTCCCTATGGTTCAGACTCCATGTTCAGCGCCTGCGGATATCGCCAGCAGCTGCCTGGTGGTAGTGCGTAGGACGACAGCAAGCCGCAAATGCTAGTCCTCTTCAGACCCTGTCATGCGATCGGCATAATAGTGGGGTATGGTAATTAGTGTCCCTGGCTCGAATTGGGATACGAGGCAGCAAATAGTATCCTTGGGCGCTGTTGAGCGCATGATGGTGACGGCTCTGCCCCTCTCTTTCCCCTAGCTCAAGAAGGCAGAGCGGCCGTCCCAGTAGTCCTCCCTTTCCACAACTACTGCAGTTCCCTGTCCCATACCGCCGCATATGGATGCTAAACCGTATCTGGAACCTCGACGGTTCATCTCATGGGCCAGGGTCCCAATCATTCGTATCCCACTGGCTCCCACAGCATGGCCGATGCAGCAGGCACCTCCATTCACGTTCATCCTCTCCGGGTCTATTCTAAATTCCTTTATCAAAGCCAGGGGCACTGCCGCGAAGGCCTCGTTTGTCTCCCAGAGGTCTATATCATTTGCAGACAGGCCTGCCCTTTCCAAAGCCTTTTTGGATGCCAAATACGCGCTGTAGCCCATGATTGCGGGGTCGCATCCCGCCACGGCGGTCGATCTTATGGTAACCATCGGCTTCAACCCCAACTCCCTGGCTTTCTCCTTGGCCATGAACATTGCCGCCGCACCCGCATCGCTCTCTTTAGAGGAGCTTGCGGCGTTAACCTTTCCATCTTGCTTGTAGACAGGTGGCAGAGTGCGTATCTTCTCGATGGTTGAGTCAGGCCTCACATCTTGATCGTAATCGACGAGCGCTACTGTTCCATCGGGCAGCTTGCCCTCCACGGGGATTATCTCGTGTTTGAACTTGCCCTCTTTCTGGGCTGCAGCCGCCCTGAGGTTGCTTCTCAGGGCCCACTGGTCCATCTCCTCTCTGGAGATATCAAGCTTGTCAGCAAGGTACTCGGCGGTGATGCCCATACCCATCATGGCACCTGGATCAACTCTGGCAACCATTCTTGGATTTGGATTCCCACGCGCACCGAATTCCTTGGCAAGCTCGAGTATGTCTGTATCAGGCGTGATCACAGGGTTGGGGAAATGGGATAGGCTTTCTATTCCGCCGGCGATAACGATGTCTGCGTTGCCTGTTTGAATGGCCCATACACCAACCTGTGCACCTGACAAACTTGAGCCGCACGCTCGATCCACGGTTAAGCCCGGGACCTCAAAGGGGAAACCAGCCGCTAGCGTAATACTTCTGGCAGCTTGTGCTTGCTCGCCAAGCTGGGTTGGCGTTCCTATGATGATATCGTCAACTGAGGCAGGGTCCACCTTTGTTCGTTTCATCAATGTCTCGACCGCGATGATTCCCAGGTCGTCGGAACGAACGTCCGCAAAGAAGCCTGGCCTCTTCTTGCTTGCCCTGCCAAAAGGCGTCCGTACAAAATCCACCATTACCGCTTCTCTTATTTCAGCCATTTCCATTCCTCCTTCGTTCTCTGGTCAATAGGAAGTGTTTTCTTGCCTTGCCACTTCACCCTAGGCTGGCCTCAATTTCGAAAGTCCTTCCAAGACTTGCTCGGCTCCCTCAGCCATCTCCTCGATAACCTGCTTCGCCGATTTCATACCCTTGATCATCCCCGCTATCTGCCCGGCGGGTGTGGGTACGACATCCGCCCTCTCGGCCCTGAAGGCCGCATCCATTATGGGTATGATGGCGATTGATTGTAGCGGCATTGGCAATGTGGGCACGCCTGACTTCTCCCACGCGTCAACCAGCGCGTTCTTCATCACCCTCATCCGCTTCCCCGACATCACTCTCGTCACTACGGTGTCGTCCTCCGTACCGTCGAAAACCCTTTGCTTAAGGTAGCTCTCAAACAGAGACTCCTTGGTAGCAATAAAGACCGTGCCACACCATGCGCCGACGGCGCCAAGCGCGAGCGCAGCGACAAGCCCTCTGCCATCGCCTATCCCTCCAGCAGCCAGCACGGGTATGGGGGAAACAGCGTCTACAACCTGAGGAACCAGAGGCATAGTACCGATTCTGCTGCTATGGCCGCCAGCCTCCTGCCCCTGCGCCACTATGATGTCAACGCCTGCTTTGGCAACACGGCGCGCAGCCCTAACGTGGCCCACAACGCTGACTACCTTGATCCCACGGGCATGGAGTTCAGGTACCCAAGGCCCGGGGTCTCCTAGCCCTGCCGCGTAGACGGGAACCCTGTGCTCGAGAACGACCTCGATCTGCTGACTGAAGAGGTCTCCTGACCAGGCTTTGTCATCTGCCTGCGCTGCTATTGACTCGGTCGGCGTTGCCTCCTTTTCCTTGGCCTTTGGTTGCTCCAGCCCCAATTCCTTCATGAGCTTCTGCACCAACTCCTCTTGCTGTGAATACAGTGACGAGAGGTCAAGCTTGAACTCGGCTGTAGTCCCTGATTCGGGGACCTCCGCCGGCAACACCGTATCCACGCCAAAGGGCTTGTCGGTGAGGCTCTTCGTCTTCTTGATCATGGCATCCATCTCATTAGGAGCCATAAAGACACATCCTAGAACACCTAATCCCCCTGCATTGGATACCGCTGCCACAAGCTCCGGGCCAGATACAGGGCCACTTATCCCACCCATCCCGGCGAGGACGATGGGATACTCGATGTCGAGCAGATCACAGAGCTTGGTCCGAAGGTGACCGTTTGCCATTTGGCTCCTTTCAGCTTGTTCTTGCCTTCCCCGGGCCTGCACCGCTCCCAGTGGGTGCCGCGCCCCCAGCGCTTGCCTAACCCTTTGCGCTCAGAGTGCTGCTTAGCTTGTCCTGAATGGCTATTGCCCCATTTATTATCCTGTTGACTAGTTCCTTGACGGTGGGAATATCGCGGATCATACCCACGACCTGGCCACAGGCCAGTATGGTGTTATCAGCTTCTCCCAGCGTCATCGCCCTCCTGCCTTTCCCCCCACCAATCAGGGCTATCACGTCATCCGTAGTGGCACCCTTGGCCTCCATCTCGTCGATCTCTATTGTGAGTTCGTTGCGTAGCGCTCTGAGTGGATCACCGAGGCTGCGCAGGGTAAACATCGTGTCAGTTGACTGCGCCTCGACGAGTCTATCTTTAAGGTTTTGGTGTAGCTGACACTCGCGAGTAGTCAGGAACACTGTGCCCATGAGCACACCTTCAGCTCCCAACGCCAGAGCGGCGACGAATCCCCGCGCATCCGCTATTCCTCCGCCAGCAATTACAGGTATCTGCACTGCATCTACCACCTGAGGAATGAGGACGAGGCTGCCAATTTGCTCCCTGCTGGGATGGCCCCCGGCCTCTGAGCCCACTACTTCTACGATGTCCGCGCCCACGCGCTCCGCTGTCCTGGCATCCCTGATGCGTGCGACTTTGTGCATTAGTTTGGCGTTGCCCTTCTTAATGCGGTCGACCAGCTCTTCAGGGCTGCGGCCTGCAGTTTCAATTACAGTGACTCCCTCCTCAATCATGGCATCGATATACTCGTCAGTGTTCTGCGGCCTTATCATGGGGAACAGGTTGATGTTCACCCCGAACGGTTTATCGGTCAGGCTCTTCGTCTTTCTTATCTCCTCTCGAAGTGCCTGGCTGGTGTTGAACATGGTCGAGGCTATGCAAGCGAATATCCCAGCATTGGCTGCTGCCGCTACGAGGTCTGCGTTGGAATGACCCTGCATGGTCCCCATAACCAGGGGGTACTCCACCCCCAACATCTCGGTGACCCTTGTCTTGAGCTTGTTAGCCACTTGATACCTCCTTCTCTAAGCCGATTCCACCTTGCGGACCAGAAAAGAACGGCCTATCTGCTACTTACCCTTGAATACCGGCTCGCGCTTCTCCAAGAACGCCGTGGCAGCCTC
>CAYVES010000062.1:0-12302 GCA_964449845.1 uncultured Dehalococcoidia bacterium | reverse complement strand
GGCCCAGCTTGTCACTCACCTTGGCGCCGCCGGTGATGGCTGCGAAGGGAGGCACCGGGTCAGTCAAAGCTTTGCTCAGGAAATCGATCTCTTTCTCCATGAGAAAACCGGCGACTGCAGGAAGGTATCGGGCGACACCGACTGTAGACGCATGAGCTCGGTGAGCAGTACCGAAGGCATCGTTAACGTAGACATCTGCTAATCGAGAGAGGGCCCTGGCAAAGTCAGAGTCATTCTTCTCTTCCTCGGGATGGAAGCGCAGGTTCTCCAGCAGTAGGACATCGCCCTCCTTGAGGCGAGAGACTGCCTGTTCTACCTCGGGGCCTATGCAGTCCCTAGTATTTGTCACTGGTAACTCCAGAAGCTGTGAGAGGCGCTTTGCCACTGGAGTCAACCGTAGCTCCTCGACGACTTCGCCCTTGGGACGCCCAAGGTGGGAGCAAAGGATCACCTTGCTTCCTGCGCCGGTCAGGTACCTTATAGTAGGTAGCACTGCCCGAATGCGGCTATCATCGCTAATCGTGTTATTTTCCATGTTGAGAGGGACGTTGAAATCAACCCTGACCAGCACTCTTTTTCCTCTAAGCTCGACATCACGGATGGTTTGTTTGCGCATCGTGTTCTTCACGTTGAGATAGCTTCCAGCTTCTCCTTTATTACCTTTGCCTCAGATACTACCTTGGGGTTGGCATCTATCGCTAGAACGGTATTCCCCTCAGCAGGGCAAAGCCGAGCCAGGAGACTGGACAAGGTGGTTTTGTCTGCTCCACCCTTTCCGGTAATCGCCAGTTTTGACGTTGCCCGTTTCCTCTCCAGCCTTGTCGTGTCGCAATATCTGCGACTCGCTGATTATACAACGGTTTAGCCAAAAGTTCTACGCTTCAGGGGGCTTAGGGGTCTGGGTTTCGCTAAGGTTAGCGATTAGTATTCGCGGTCAAGGAGAAAGGTAGCGATTGTCTGTAGTTCTGCCTTTGCAGGCTGGGAGATGTCTAAGGCATCCAATTCCGAAAGAGCCTGATGGTAGTATCTCTGGCTCATATCTTGGGTATAACGCCGGGCATCAAGTTTGTTTAGCACGCGCAGGACATCCTCTACATCAGCGGGATCGATTGTCTGCTTCCGGTAGATTTGCCGCAGGCGCTCCCTGTTTGCTCCCCTTGTCTTCTCTAGGGCATAGATCACGGGCAAGGTTTTTTTCCTCATTTGTATATCAGAGGCGCTGGGTTTGCCTGTAGCCTTCTCATCGCCCCAGATGCTCAAGACGTCATCATGCACTTGGAAAACCATTCCCAGGGCATGGCCGAAGCTTCGCAGGTGCGCTATGAGTGATTCATCGTCTGTGGCCATAACGGCTCCGATTTCGACGGAGCAGCCAAAGAGGGCAGCGGTTTTCCCGCTGATCATTGATAGATAGTCTTTGACCTTAATGCCGAGGCTGTCCTCATAACTGATATCACGGAACTGACCTTCGCAAAGCCTGAGACTAGCTTCACCCAGGATGCGGGCGGCACGCATTGTTTTCTCGTGCGGGATACCCGTCTGCCCTAGCCGTAACAGGGACGATAGGGCTAGGGCATGCATGCCATCACCAACATTGATCGCCTGAGGCTGACCCCAGACGCTCCAAACAGTGGGTCTTCCTCTGCGCTCCAGGCTCGAGTCCTGGATGTCATCATGTATAAGGGAGAAATTATGCACAAGCTCTATAGCTGCTGCCACCGGGAGTGCTTCCCGCCACTGCCCACCCAGCGCGTTGCATGCGAGAAGGCAAAGCACAGGGCGCAGCCTTTTGCCCGCTGCGCTTCGCTGGGTATGACCGATCTCGTCGATCCATCCCATGTGGTAGCGCATCATGTTATACAGGGGCAAAGAGGCTCTACCTACAACGTATTTAAGCTCGGCCTCCACCTCAGGTCGAAATCGGTTCCAAATCTTGTCTAGCTCTACCATTTTACTTGGGTCTAACTATTAGCAGGTCTTTCTTTGCTCCTTATACCATGCCTCAATTGTGAGCAAGCACTAGCGCCATTACCCCCTTATCTTGGTGCGGGGAGAAAGGCGGGCAAGCTTGGGAAAGAAGGACAGAATGCGATGTGTTATCCCCTCAGCATCAAGGCCATAGTCGGCACGGAGAAGCTCCTGGGAGCCGTGCTCGACGAACTCATCGGGGATGCCGATGCGCAGGAGGCTAATATCAGGATTGTTCGAGAGCAGGCTCAGTACCGCGCTACCAAACCCGCCGATGAGAGCATTCTCCTCAACGGTAACTAATCTCTTTGTCCTCTTAGCCACTTCCATAATCAGGTCGGAGTCCAGGGGCTTGGCGAAGCGAGCGTTGACCACGGCGCAGTTGATGCCCTTGTCGCCAAGAAGCGCTGCTGCCTCCATAGAGGGAGCTACAGCGGAGCCAATGGCGATGATAGCAAGGTCGTCTCCGCGCTTGAGCACCTCCCCTTTGCCCACAGGCAACTTCCGAAAATGCTCATCCATAGGCACCCCTAAGCCGCTATCGCGAGGGTATCGAATAGCCGTGGGATGGTTAGCCTTCACTGCTGTGTAGAGCAAGTGCCTCATGTCGTTCTCATCACTAGGTGCAGCTATCACCAGACCAGGGATGCAACCTAGGTAGGAAAGGTCAAAGGTGCCTTGGTGGGTCTTGCCGTCCTCACCAACAATGCCAGCTCGGTCGATGGCGAAAACGACCGGCAAGTCTTGAATGCAGACATCGTGGAGCACCTGGTCAAATGCACGCTGCAGGAAGGTAGAGTAGACAGCGACAACCGGAATATAGCCCTGGGTGGCGAGGCCGGCCGCGAAGGTCACTGCATGCTGCTCGCAGATACCGACATCGAAGACACGCTTGGGGAATTCTGCAGCTACCACGTTCAAACAAGTCCCCTCCATCATGGCAGGGGTAATCGCCACCAGCCTCTCGTCTTGCCTGAAGAGGCGCAGCATAGTCTGACCGAAGACTTCGCTGTAAGAAGGTGTATTGCTGCTGGTGCTCCTTTTGGCTGATACGCCGTGAAACTTGATGCAATCATCCTCAGCGGGCTCGTAGCCCTTCCCCTTTGTGGTGACGACGTGGATGAACACGGGCCTATGAGAATAATCGCGCGCCTTGGTTAGGGCCTGTTCAAGCTCGGCCATATTATGTCCATCGACAGGGCCGATATACTTGAATCCCAGAGATTCCCAGAGCTGGGTTGGGATAAGCATCTCCTTGATGCCACTCTTCACCCGGAGCATCGATCCCCAAGCTGCCTTTCCCCACGGCATTCTCCGGATCACGCGTCCTGCCCCTTCCTTAGCTTTATAATAGCGGGGGTCAAGCGTGAGCCCATGTAGCGTCCGGGCTACGGCACCAACGCTGGGCGAGATCGCCATGGCGTTATCGTTGAGAACGACTATAAATCGCGTGCCCAGATGCCCTGCATGATTCAACCCTTCGAAAGCCATTCCGCCGGTCAGAGCACCATCGCCTATGACGGCAACCACGTGGAAATCATTGCCCGCCAGGTCTCGGGCCATGGCGATGCCCAGCGATGCTGAGACTGATGTTGAAGCATGTCCTGTGCCGAAGGGATCGTGTGGACTCTCAGCGGGATCAGGAAAACCTGACAGGCCACGGTACTGACGGAGTGTATCGAACCTCTGCCTTCGGCCTGTGAGCAGCTTGTGGGCATAACTCTGGTGTCCTACATCCCAGATGATCTTGTCCCTCGGGCTGTCGAATACCCGGTGCAAGGCGATAGAAAGCTCGATCACACCCAGACTAGACGCCAGATGGCCACCAGTTTTGGTCACTGTATTCACCAGTTCAGCTCGCATCTCGTCAGCGAGCTGGCTTAGCTCGGAGCGGGTGAGGCTCTTTAGATCAGCTGGGCCCTTTATTCTATCTAAGACCTTCGCCACTGCTTTTGTCCCTCGCCAGAAGTTGATTTAGATGCAGTGTAGTACTATCAGTCCTCCAGGGCTTGTATCTTCTCTACCCTGCGGGCATGTCTACCGCCCACAAACTCGGAGCATAAGTAGGTGGTGACGATCTCACGCGCCAGACCTTGCCCTGTAACCGCCTCGCCAAGACAGAGGACATTGGCATCATTGTGCTCCCGAGCACGTCGAGCACTGAAGGCATCTTGACACAGCGCTGCTCTAATCCCCGCCACTTTGTTGGCAACAATGGACATGCCAACCCCGGTGCTGCAAACCAGAATGCCGTGGTCAAATCTGCCCTGCGATACCGCCTCAGCTACCGGCCGCCCAATATCAGGGTAATCCACGGAGCTGGTGTTGTAGCAGCCAAAATCCTCGTGGCTATGCCCAAGCTCGGAGAGCAGGCTTATTATGGCCTCCTTTAGGTCGAACCCTGCATGGTCTGAGCCAATAGCTATATCCACTGTCTGCCTCCTAGATCGTCTGAAGTAAGGAATCTTTGAGCTTAAACATATTGACTACTGCTTGCTTGCTACGATCTAAGAGGTAGTCCGCTTTTTCTATCAAACTATGTATCTTCAGACCAGCGTGTCTCTCCTACACGCTAGCCACCTCGCTTATAGCTTGTATCCTTCTTGACGACGCCTTTGTTAGTTTCTGTGGTAATAGTCTAACATACCAAAGCAATTATGAAAAGCCAGATTGCGTGACCGCCACGACTTCCGCTCTCAGTCACCGCTCTGAGGTTCTGAGCAGTCAGCTGCTAACCTAAAACAGCGTTTGCTACAAGCTTCTCAGAGTAGGTCTAAGCAGGGCCATCGCCAGAGTGAATAAGACTAGTATGGCACCGGCTGCTCCCACAGCAAGAGGAGCTCCAAATGACTCGGCGATGGCCGCCACTGGCAACACCGCGACAGGATAAAGCCCTATGGTCATCATATAAAGGCTCATAACGCGACCTCTGACCCCCTCCTCGGTGTTGATCAGTAGTAGGGTATTGTTGATTGCCATATAGCTGCTGCTGGCTGCACCTACACCCAATAGGAAGAATAGCGAGAGATAGAAATAGGGAGAGCCGGCGAAGAGGATTAGAAAGACGCCGAATAGCGCAGAGCCGCCCAAGAGAAGCAATCCTCTATGCTTGAAATCGCCGAGGGTAGCGACGAGGAGGGAACCAGCCAAGGCCCCAACACCTGCCGCGCCCATCAGATAACCGAGGCCAGAAGCCCCAACGTCAAGCACATCGGCAGCGAATATCGGCATTAGCATCTGGTAGGGCATTCCGAATGCGATAGGGACCATGGCCATAATCAACAGCCCGAGGAGAACTGGGCTGCGGCGAACGTAGCGCAATCCTTCACCAATGTCGCCACTTACCGTTCCATTGGAACCCCGAGCCGGTGTCCCTAGGGGCGGGATCAAGAAAAGGAGCGCAGCGGAGACTACATAGCAGGCAACCATGAGGTAGTAGACCCCATCGATGCCAATAACGCCTACTAGCACCCCGCCCAAGGCTGGAGCGACAACACGGTTGAAGTTCATTGCCCCGGAGCTGAGGGCAACGGCGTTCATTACCTGCCGCTGTTCCACGAGCTCAGGGACGATGGCCTGGCGGCTGGGTAGATGGAAAGAAAGGATCACCCCGCTGGCAACCGAAGCGATGATAAGGTGCCACAGCGCGATTGCTCCCGTTGAGATGAGCACTGCAATGACCAGAGTCGCTATTGCTGTAAAAGCCTGAGTGGTGATAAGAAGGTTTCGCTTGTCCACGCGGTCGGCGATAACCCCACCGTAGAGGGAGAAGAGGAGTAAGGGTACGCCGACGCCGGCGCTCACCAGCCCCAGAGCCAGAGCAGATTCGGTGAGATCGTACACCAGCCAGCCCCGTACTACGATCTGCATCTGCATGGCGGCAAAGGAGGCTGTGCTGCTCAGCCAAAACCAGCGGTAGTTCCGGATCGCAAGTGAGCTAAAGGTTGTCCGCCAGCCCCTGATTGTTGTCAGTGGGCTTGTTTTGTCTCCCTCAGTTGAGTTCATTCTTGTCGAATCTTCGGCAGAAGAGACCCGCAGGTCTTGGCTATCTCTTCCTGGGAAACAGCGCCTTCCCTGATAATGGTAGGAACTTCACTGCTGACATCTATCACGGTGGACTCGATACCCCCTGGGCACTCACCGCCATCGATAATCAGATCGACCTCCTCTCCCAACTGCTCATGAACCTCATCGGCGGTGACCGCACTCGGCTTTCCCGAGATATTGGCGCTGGTTCCGGCTAGAGGGGTACCGAGTCCCCGAATAAGGGCAATGGGGATGTGGTGATCGGGGATACGCACTGCTATCGTATCGCCTCCGGCAGTCACGGCGCTAGGTACCCAGGGGCTTTTCCTCAGCACTAACGTCAGCCCACCGGGGAGTAGGTGCTCCGCTAACCGCCATGCTACCTCAGGCACAACGGTGGCAACTTTTGTCAGATCAGACTTACCAGCGAGCAGTAAAGGGAGGGGGAGGTTGCGGGCGCGTTTTTTCGCCCTGTAGATTCTCTCAACCGCCTCTTCATTGAAAGGATCGGCCCCTAGTCCGTAGACGGTATCGGTGGGAAAAGCAACAATCCCTCCCCTACTGAGTAGGTCAATGGCAAGCTCGATCTGCTGTTCAATTGTGGGTCTATTTGACACTTTGGGCAATCCATAAGAGCACTGTAGCTACAGTGGAGATGCTTGACTTGAGTATACCACGGTGGTAATCTTTGGTCGAGGGCAGGAGGCAGGTCTTGGCGGTTGATAAGAGCAAGCAGGACAGCCATCGCGTTGCTATCAGCGGTGACGTTGAGGTCTCTGCCTACCTGGAGATTGCGGAGGAGAGGAGAGGGGAGCAACCTCAGGAAGAGGCCGAAGAGCGATTTGAGGTGGAGCGCGAGGCGGTAGCGGTGGTCGACTTCGGCTCTCAGTATAGCTGGCTCATCGCCCGCCGGGTAAGGGAATGCCGGGTATATTGCGAGGTGGTGCCCCACGATGCTCCGTGGGAGGGTGTTGCCTCTTTGCAGCCCAAGGGTTTCATATTCTCCGGGAGTCCTGCCAGTGTCTGTGACGCGGGAGCCCCCCTGGCGGCAGCCTATGTTTACGAAACCGGTCTCCCGGTGCTGGGCATCTGCTACGGGATGCAGGTCATAGCTCACCAGCTCGGGGGCAAAGTAGCTCCCGGGGTGAAGCGTGAGTACGGCCTTGCTATCCTTCGCCAGAACTCAGTTGATAGCCCTCTGTTCACAGGTCTTCCCTCAGAGATGCCGGTATGGATGAGCCACGGTGACCGCATCGAGGAGATGCCCCCGGGATTTACCTCATTGGCTTATACTGATAACTCCCCCGTTGCTGCTATGGGCAATGATCAGGGGATCATCGGCTTGCAGTTCCATCCGGAGGTAGCTCATACACCCCAGGGTAAGGATATTCTGCGGAACTTCCTTTATGGGATCTGTGGCTGTAGCGGTACTTGGACGCCTGGCAGCTTCGTTGCTGAGAGCATAGAGCGGATCAAGAACCAGGTAGGGACGGGCAAGGTTATCTGCGCTCTCTCCGGAGGGGTTGACTCTGCAGTCGTGGCCACCCTGGTTCACCGCGCCATCGGTGACCAGTTGACCTGCATTTTTGTCAATACAGGGATGCTGCGCCGGGAAGAGGCAGAACGCATCAACAACACCTTCCGGAAGAACATGAGGATGAATCTGGTCTATGTGGATGCCAGCGAAAGATTCCTGACGAGACTTAGCGGTGTGATTGACCCCGAGGAGAAGCGCCACATCATTGGCGAAGAGTTCGTTAAGGTCTTCGAGGAGGAAGCTGCCAAGATCGGTCGGGTCGATTTCTTGGCTCAGGGCACTCTGTATCCCGATGTTATTGAGAGTGCTTTCACTGGAAGTCGAACGGTAGCGACGATAAAGACCCATCACAATGTCGGCGGGCTACCCAGCGTTATGAATCTTAATCTGGTCGAGCCCCTGCGGTATTTGTTCAAGGATGAGGTGCGGGAGGTGGGGCTGGCATTGGGGCTGCCCGAGGAGATGGTCTACCGTCAGCCTTTCCCGGGCCCAGGGCTTGCCATTCGCATCATCGGAGAGGTGACCAAAGAAAGGTTGGAGATAGTCCGCGCTGCTGACTGGATCGTGATGAACGAGATTAAGAAAGCTAACCTTTACCGCCAGCTATGGCAGAGCTTTGCCGTGCTCACGCCATTGAGGAGCGTAGGTGTGATGGGAGACTCCAGGACCTACGGCTATATGGTGGCACTGCGTGCAGTAACCTCCGAGGACGCCATGACTGCCGACTGGGCGCGTCTGCCCTACGACGTCCTAGCGCGAATCTCTAACCGCATCGTCAATGAGGTACCTGAAGCAAACCGGGTAGTCTACGACGTCTCCTCAAAACCTCCCTCGACCATAGAGTGGGAGTAATCCGCTAGATAACGAAAGCTAATTCATCCAATTTCCTAGAGGATGGTGGGGGGTCTTTGCGGCGATTGGAGAGAACAATGAAGGGGAACCAGGGAGATATTCATTGCTAAAGGTAATGGTTGTTGGCGGGGGAGCCAGGGAGCACACGCTTGTGTGGAAGCTTCTCCAGAGCGCTAAGGTAGCAGAGGTCTATGTTGCCCCCGGTAACGCCGGCACGGCTGCTATCGCCAAAAACCTGGATATATCTCCAACCGACCTGGACGCTTTGTCCCGGGCAGTAAAGGACTACAGAATTGACCTGGTGGTTATCGGCCCCGAAGCACCTCTGGCTGCGGGCATAGTCGATATCCTCCAGGGCTTGGGCATACGTGCATTTGGCTGCACCGGTGAGGCAGCACTCATTGAATCGAGCAAGGTCTTTGCCAAGGGGCTCATGAAAAAGTATGGCATCCCGTGCGCCAGGGACGCTATTTTCTCTTCTTTTGGTGAGGCACGGGAATACGTGAGGAAGCAGCGCCCGCCCGTAGTAATCAAGGCTGACGGGCTGGCGGCAGGCAAGGGATCGATCGTTGCTCAATCTACTGAGGAGGCTCTGAAAGCGCTTTCCGATATCATGGAGGCGCGAGTTTTCGGTGATGCCGGCAATCAGGTGCTGGTTGAGGAGTGCCTTGTTGGACAGGAGACGAGCCTGCTTGCCTTCACCGATGGCAAAACTGTTGTTCCCATTGTACCTGCCCGTGACTACAAGAGAGCCTTTGACCATGACCTTGGTCCCAACACCGGAGGCATGGGGGGTTACAGCCCACCTGGTTTCTTCAATCCTGACTTAACTAATACGTTGACCAAAACTATCCTGGAGCCTGCTGTACAAGCAATGGCCCAGGAGGGCAGAGCATATAGGGGGGTGCTTTACGCCGGGCTGATGCTCACTTCGGAGGGGCCCAAGGTATTGGAGTTTAACGCTAGATTTGGCGACCCCGAAACCCAGGTCCAGCTTCCTCTTCTCGAGAGTGATCTGGCGGACATCATGCTGGCGGTGATCGATGGCACTCTGGGGCGAACCAAGATTGAGTGGAGCGATGAAGCTTGCGTTGGAGTGGTGATGGCCTCCGGCGGGTATCCTGGCAGCTACAAGGCAGGCTTTCCTATTACAGGTTTAGACCAAGTTGATTCAGACCTCGTGGTCTTCCACGCTGGAACCAAGGTAGAGGATGGAAGGATATACACTGCAGGAGGCAGAGTGCTCACCGTGGTGGCTACTGGCAAGACGGTTGCCGAGGCGCGAGAAAAGGTCTACCACAACCTGCCGCAGGTGCATTTTGAAGGCCGTCATTACAGGAAAGACATAGCTGCTGAGGAGGCGTAGTTGTGCTACTAGTGGGCATAGTCATGGGGAGCAAATCGGACGCTGAATTGATGAAGCCTGCGCTCGATGTGCTCAACGAGCTTGGCATAGAGTACGAGGTCTCGGTGATCTCAGCTCACCGCACTCCGGAGAAGGCGCGCCAGTATGGATTGAGCGCTCGCGAACGAGGTCTAGAGGTTATAATCGCTGGCGCTGGCGGTGCTGCACACCTGCCCGGCGTTCTCGCTAGCTGGACCGGCATCCCTGTCATCGGCGTCCCCATACCATCCGGTCACGTCAATGGACTGGATGCACTGCTCTCCATTGTTCAGATGCCAGCGGGGATACCGGTGGCCTGCGTTGCCGTGGGCTCGGCTGGTGCCAAAAACGCCGCCTATCTTGCCGCCGAGATTCTGGGGCTGAAGCATGATAGAATAAGGGAGGCGTACGAAAGCTACCGCCAGGAGTTGAGTAGTAGTTAGGCTGGCGAATGTAACTCAAGGGTAGGTTGCCCGACGTCGGGCAACCTACCCAGAACCGAGAGAGGGAATATGATTGAGCGCTACTCCAGGCCGGAGATGAAGAAGGTCTGGTCTGATGAGAGTAAGTTCGACAAATGGCTTGAGGTGGAGATAGCCGTCTGCGAAGCGTGGGCGGAGCAAGGCGTCGTCCCCAGGGAAGCTATCCCTGAAATAAAGAAGGCATGCTGTGACCTGGGACGCATTGACGAGGTGCTCAAGGAAACCCATCACGATATGACCGCCTTCCTCAGGTCGGTTGCCGAGAGCATTGGCGATGAGAGCCGCTTCATCCACCTCGGCCTCACCTCCTCCGATGTAATTGACACAGCCCTTGCTCTCCAGTTGGTCGAAGCAGCGGACATCCTGGCTAAGGACATCGCTGAGTTCACAGCTATACTCGAGAAGCGGGCTCTGGAGCACAAACATACTATCATGATGGGGCGCACCCATGGCGTCCACGCTGAGCCAACCACCTTCGGTCTCAAGCTTGCCCTCTGGGTTGAGGAGATGAAGAGGAATGCCCACAGAGTCGCTGAGGCGAGAAAAGCAATTGCCGTAGGCAAGATCTCAGGTGCCGTAGGCACCCATGCCACAGTCCCGCCCGAAGTCGAGAGGATCGCCTGCAACAGGCTGGGGCTGGAGGCGGCACCCGTATCGAGCCAGATCGTCCAGCGCGACCGCCATGCCCAGTTCGTCACTACACTAGCCATCATCGCCAGCTCCCTGGAGAAGTTTGCCACCGAGATCAGGGGTCTGCAGCGTACCGAGATTCTGGAGGCCGAAGAGCCCTTCGAAGAGGGGCAAACGGGCTCGTCGGCGATGCCACACAAGCGAAACCCCGAGCTTTGCGAGCGCATTTGTGGGCTGGCCAGGCTCCTCCGCGGGCACGCCCTGACATCAATGGAGAACATCGCTCTCTGGCACGAGCGCGACATCAGCCACTCCTCCACCGAGCGCGTCATCCTGCCTGACTCCTGCCTGGTGTTGGACTACGTCCTCAGCATTTTCATCTACATTATGAAGGGGATTCAAGTCTACCCTGAACGGATGAAGGAGAACCTTGAGTTGACCAAGGGTCTTGTGTTCTCGCAGAGGGTGATGCTGGCATTGATCGAAAAGGGGCTCTCACGGGAGCAGGCTTATAAGGTAGTGCAGCTCAATGCTATGAAGTCCTGGAAGGAAAGGGTGAGTTTCCTCGGTCTGCTCCAGAGCGATCCGGATGTCGGCAAACACCTCTCCAAATCCGAGCTTGAGGACATTTTCGACTACGGGTACTTTCTGGGCCATGTGGACGAGACATTCGAGCGGGTGGGATTGAGTTAGAGGACAGTCCAGAGAAGCGAAGCCTATTTGGCGGGGGCATGGTTGCTGTCCCCCTTGTCATTGCGAGGAGCCCTGAGCCAGTCGAAGGGGCGACAAAGCAATCTCAGGGATGAGTGGAGGGGAAGAAAGACTCCCTCCCCTGGCGGGAGGGAGTCAGAGGGAGGGGGAATTCACCCTCACCTAACCTCTCCCTTCAAGGGAGAGGGAATAAGATTCGTTCCCCCGATAAATCGGGGTCGCAATGATGGGAGCGAGCGCTGATAAAGGGGAGGAGTCAGTGGGTGAGCTTCAGCGATGAAGAAACTCCTCTCGATAAGAGACTCGGAAGAATTTTGGAGAGTCTTCAGTGAAGAGCGGGAGGCAAGGAGGAAGCAGTTGCGGAATCTGCCCTTTGCCAAGAAAATCGAAATCGTGGCGAAAATGCGAGCGGCACAACCGAGCCGACCCCGATGAATCGGGGCGACCTGTCGGCCGAAGGGGGGGAGGCGCTAGGCTATTTCCTACGCCATGTGGACGAGACATTCGAGCGGGTGGGGCTGGGGTAGCAGACAGTCGGTACTGGCTTTGGTGCGGAGCAAATCAGAACGAGGGGGTTCAGATGGGACAGACCGGTGGCCCCAGATACAAAGTGGAGTGTATCGTCTGTGGCAGACAATTCACGCTCGCCACTCCGTCGTCTCACGTACCTAAACATCCTCGGAAGGATGAGCCGAGAGAGCCCTACGGGGCG
>CAYVES010000061.1:9498-12486 GCA_964449845.1 uncultured Dehalococcoidia bacterium | reverse complement strand
TCCTGTCTTTATCTTCGCTTTCCGTTTACTCTTGTAGTCCAGGCCTGACTTGTGCGCTGCCTCTGCTACCCCTATCCCGAGTGCACAGAAGCCCCAGGTTTTCATCCTGGGGCTTCAGAGACTACGCCATACAATCGTTGGGGGTTTATGGGCGACCCACTGACCTCCCCCCTCGTCGTCGCCTACAAACCCCCCAGAACTATACCTATTTTAACATATCCTCTCAAGGTGTCCGTCAAGAGCACTATTTCAATTAATTGTTGCCAAGGCATGGAAAGCCTCTAGTTTCTGGCTACAGCGCTTCACATTGAATGGCTGGCTTGATTCTTCGTCTAACCATTCGCTCAACACCATCTGTGTTGTCCTGACCGAGCGAAGGTGTTAGAATCCTGCTCCATGGCAGGACCAGCAATTCAGAAGGCAATGTCGCCATAGGCAGCAACCAAGTAAAGGAAGTGATGACATGCAAAATAGGTATGTTTGGACTGGTTTGGCCATTGTAGCTATGTTGTTTGGGAATACGAAAAACTCGACTGAAGTCGAGGCCACGATTGGGGTTGTAATCTATTTGTAAGTGCTTTGTAATCTGGTCTTCATTTCTGTAACCCGTTTCTTAAGCCTATATGTGTATATTGGCTTAAGGTGACGCTCGATCTGGATGAGAATTAGGCCAGTCATGTGAGCAAAGACGAGTTGGTAGCGTACCTGAAGGAAAGGTTGAACAGCAGCGTCGGCTTCAGCGGGTAGGTCGAGAGGTTTGGCGTAGTTGGCTACAAAACCAGAAAGGAGCAGATGCATACACTTACTTGCTACATAGACCCTCGGCCTGCCCCAGCCACCCAGGAGCCCCATATTGTCGATAGTCGCCACAAAAACGAGGTTATCTTGACCGTCGGAATGAGAATCGTCGGGGCCACTCTGTGGATAGCCGCTTGGGTGGTAGGTCTTGGCTATTTTGTCGGCTGGCTGGGCAGTTGATTCTGGCGCTGTGTTGATGCCTCTAATAGACTACGGGGCCTATGACAACGACGCCCTGTGGTGCCTCATGCTATCCTGAGAGGGCAAGAACTGTTTTCGGATGCTGCCCGCGCCTAACCCGATTATTCGTGCTGCCCATCTTGTTCGTTTCGCTAGACGATGTTGGTTACTCCCGACATTCGTTGCCTTCCTAACATAACCCCAACGGTTGCCCTGTAGACTTCTTGTGTTACTATACCTATCGCAGTAGAATACCGCAAGCGGTACGCCGACCGTTTGGCAGGTGATGAATGGATGGGCAAGTTCGGATGTATCGCTGGGAGCACCAACGAGGAGATGGCAATGTTGGGTAAACTGAAAGATATTGTTTCAGGACTTCCACCCGTACTTGCGCTGCCTGTCGCACTACTACTTTCGCCCCTTTTACCAATTCTTTTCGCCATTATGTTTGTTGTTGCCTCTATTCAACATGTCCGCTATGAGTGGCTGGACACAAGAGAGATTGACGGCGAATGGTATCTGGATTGTGGCAACAAGAGGTGTAAGTACAACTGGGTTGAGCGTGGAGTGTGTGACTTCCCCATAGATGTAGTGCTGGATAGAGCGAGGCTAGCAGAATTCAGTCATAGCTGCTTTCGTGCCAGAGAACTATACGTGCTGACAGCACTGCAAGCCTTCAAACAACTGGTCTCAGAAATGGAAGTTCCCGGCCAAGAGACGTACAGCCGAATGATAGATACAATCCTCAGATGGAACGAACCCACGCTATAATCGAGGGGTGCAGGATGAAACCTTCCCTGCCACGCTGCTATGCCCTCGACCTCTTTGCTCTCCAGTGTAGACTCCTTGTGTTGCTATATATATCGCCGTAGAATAAGGCAACGTATTCAGAATGCAGCTATCGTGAGCTACAATCTTGCACTACGGACTCCTTGCGGTAGTAAACACATCGTAGTAGAATATCGCAAGCCATGAGTTTGCTGGGTAAGCCCAAGTCCAGCCAGGCCGATTCGCAGCGAGTAAACACCAAAGAGAGGCCTAGATGAGAAGCTTAGCGATTGTGTTGATTCTGTTGCTCCTACTGGCACTTGTCATCGGTGGCATTGGCTGTATTAGCTGTACATCAGGACTGGCAAAGGTCGAAGACATTTACGCCAGTCGGCCTAACTTGGACTTGGGAGTGGCACTGTCTCCCACAGGCCCCACAGAGGCCGAGAAGCAATACGTGGTTGATTTGTATGAGAAGGACGAGCTTCGTGCAAGCGCCATAATCAGTTGGTCTGTGGCAGAGCTGGACGATAACAAGACTAAGACGGTTCACTTTCCTTTGACTAGCGAGGAATTCTGGCGGTACTGCCAGAAGGATGTCAGGCATATCTTCAGCGTAAAGGTGCACGAATGAGGAGCATATGAAGCGATGCTTACGAGACCAGTGCTTGGACAGGGCCATGAAATGCGTTGTTTTCGGATGGCCAAGCCCAGCCAGGCGGATTTGGAGAGTAATTTGTGGGAGCGGCATAGTAACTCGTTGCACCTGCACCCCGTCTTATCTACCACTGGACAAAACAGGTTATAATCTGATAGCAGTCTTTGACGATAGCTCACTCAAGGAATTGTCATGATTGGATGCGCCGGGATGTTGGTACTCTTCCTCGCAATACTTATTGCAATGGGCTCACAGTGCTTCGCTTAAGGCGCACCCCAATCCATTTGATAATCCACCTCAGTATCACAATCCAACAAGTATGATAATGGCACTTTGTAGTGCTTCACGCTGTCCTCGAAGGTCACTGACCGAGTATACCGCTGCACCATCTCCAACGATATTTGGCTGGATGGGAGTTTGTTAAGCAGTTTGAATACACTAGGAGGGACTTCAAATCAATTGAGGGGCATTGACGGTGTTCCCTGGTGGGCTTGGCTCCCATTCGCGCCCGACCCTTAGGGGCTTCTAAGGGCTTCGGTCCCGAGGACTCGTTCGTCACCTGTACGGCGGGTGATCTTCTGCTG
>CAYVES010000061.1:0-9398 GCA_964449845.1 uncultured Dehalococcoidia bacterium | reverse complement strand
GGGCTTCGGTCCCGAGGACTCGTTCGTCACCTGTACGGCGGGTGATCTTCTGCTGGTCCAGGTATTCCAACAGTGCCTGGGCATACTTGCGGCTGGTGTTGAGCAGATCCCGTGTCTCTCCTAAGGTCACCTTACCATGCGCTTTGATATGGTCAATGATTGTCCCGACCATTTCATCGTAGGCGGAGGCGGCAAACACCACGCTATCGCTTACCTTGACCACGCGGCGCTGTTTGACGAGTAGATTGAGCAGCTCGGTATCGGGCATAAGATCGGCAGGTGGAGCATGTGGGTTTTGGTCCAAAGAATTGAGGAAGGCATCGATTTTCGCCTGCTGATCCTTGGTGAGCTCGATTTGATGGGAAGGAAGGCGAACGGTTGCCCCTTCTTCGATGATAACCCCTTCGTCGAAAAGCCTGTGCAGGGTGGTGGTGAGGGGGGTGGGGGGTAGTTTTAACTTGCTGGTCAGTTCGCCTCGGGGCATGCCCGGTCGAGCAGGGAATCTTCGGTGGTAGTCCTGCACTATGGCTGTCACTGTTTCCCGCAAATGCTCCCAGCCAAGGGCACTAAAGAGGAGACTGTGTTCTCCTGCGCCGACAGCCACAAGCATTTCATCCTGGATTAGGGCTTCTATCGCCAGCTTTGCCTCTTTGGCAGGGAGACCGCAATTGAGGAGGAGTTTTCCTATCTCCTGTGGCTGGTTTGCTTCCAGAGTCGCTGCCAGGATCTCCTCGGCTGTGCCTTTCTCTTTAGTCTCCAGGCTCTGGATAGTAGCGGGACGATAGCGGCGATGTCGCTTGGTGTGGGGTTCGATCACCTCGCCACCGCCTAAGGTATCCTGTGGGGAGCGGATGATGAAACGGTCACCTTTGACTATCGCCACTGGCCCAGTAAGTGCCAGTTGAGCCCAGGTGCTTTCCCCGGGATTCAACTCCTCTTTCTCCAGCAGACGTACCTTGGCCATTACCTCGCTGGCCCCGGTGTGAAAGCTAACGGTAGCGTTGTAGCGAAGAGGGCGCTTAACGATGGGGAGCAGGCTAAGCTTGGCGGTTATCATCGTGGTAGGAGCTAGCGCGCCCGTCTTGGTGAGCACATCTCCACGCTTTAACTGTGAGGTGGCGACACCGGTTAGGTTGGCTGCGACGCGGCTGCCCGGTGTGGCAGTGTCTACACGGGTCTTATGTGTTTGCAGGCCACGCACACGCGATTTCAAGCCAGAGGGAACGATTTCCACTTCCTGCCCCACTCGAAGTGAGCCATCGATCAATGTCCCGGTGACCACAGTCCCCGAGCCGGCTATGGTAAAGACCCGGTCTATGAGAAGCCGTGGTCTGCCACTGTCCACTCTGGGCTGAGCGGAGCTTAGAAGCTGATCGATAGCGGAGACTAGTTCGGCCAAGCCTTCACCTGTTACCGCAGATACGGCGACGATGGGAGCTTCGGACAATGTAGTTGAGCTTATTAGCTCCGCTATCTCCATGGTAACCAGGCTCAGCAAGTCTTCGTCTACCAGGTCCTTCTTGGTGATCGCTACGATTCCTTTCTCTACTTCGAGCAGATCGAGAATGTCCAGGTGTTCCCTGGTTTGAGGCATCACCCCTTCGTTGGCAGCGACAACGAGCAGGGCCAGGTCGATTCCACCTACGCCAGCCAGCATGTTCTTTATAAAGTGCTCATGCCCGGGGACATCAACGATACCTACTTCTTGCCCGCTCGGCAACTTCAGCCAGGCGAAGCCGAGGTCGATGGTCAGGCCCCGCTCCTTTTCCTCTCGCAGCCGGTCGGGGTCTATCCCCGTCAGGGCGTGCACCAATACCGACTTGCCGTGATCTACATGACCTGCGGTGCCGAGTACAAACACGTGATCCCTGCTTTATTGGTGGCTGGGTAGGTTGCCCGACGTCGGGCAACCTACCCGTGGTCGGATGCCCAAGATTCTGAAGCGTTAGTTGCGCCGCAAACTGGCGACTGCGCTGCGAAGTGCCTGGAGAACAGCCTGGTCCTCTTCGGGAAGGACCGACCGCGGGTCAAGGAGCAGAATACTCCCGCTAAGGCGCCCTACCACGGGAGGCTCATGGGTTCTCAGTCTCTGAGCCAATATCTGTGCTACGTTTCGGTCCCTCTTCCTGCTCTGTTTGCCAACAGCGACAAGCCTGCTGGGCAAGGTGCCTCCGGGCAGGCTGCCGCCTCCTACCATGCTTTCTCCTTCTACCACCCGGGCCAGGTCACCGAGCGCTTGGGCCCAATGTGTAGCTCGCTTCTCCATCTCATCGACTGGGGCGGATATCATGCGCCACACCGGGATGTTATTTGCCGCTTCACCCTTGAGGTAAAGAACCAATGTAGCCACCAGGCCAGCCAGCCTTATTTTGTCGATTCGCAGCGCCCGAGCCAGGGGATGCCTTTTCAGTTTGTCAACGAGGTGCTTCTTGCCGACTATCATCCCTGCTTGAGGGCCTCCGACAAGCTTGTCCCCGGAGAAGAAGGCCAGGCTGACGCCAAGCGAGATGCTTTGTTGCACTGTAGGCTCTGGGTCGAGGCCAAACCTGGTGGTGTCCAAGAAGCAGCCGCTACCCAGATCGTCGAACAAAGGCAGTTCATATCGGTTGCCTAGTGCCACCAGCTCCTCAAGGGTAACACTATGAGTAAACCCCACTATCTTGAAGTTACTGGAGTGAACTCGCAGCAGCGCTGCTGTCCGCTGGCTGATTCCTTGTTCAAAATCCTGGGCGTAGGTAGAATTGGTGGTCCCTACCTCCACCAGCTTTGCCCCACTTTGTTTCATTACCTCCGGGATACGGAAGCCGCCGCCGATCTCCACCGCTTGACCTCGGGAGACGATTACCTCTCTCCTTTTGGCGAGCGCGGTAAGGGCTAACAGCACCGCAGAGGCATTGTTGTTCACCACCAGCCCAGCCTCGGCTCCCGTTAGCTGACACAAGACCTGTTCGATGTGGGTGTTGCGAGAGCCTCTAGTTCCACTGTCAAGGTCGAGCTCAAGGTTGCAGTAACCCTTGCTGGCCAGACCCATGGCTGCTATTGCCTCTTGGCTGAGGGGCGCACGCCCCAGGTTAGTATGAAGTATGACCCCTGAGGCGTTTATGACGGGGCGAGGGGTGGGACATGTCAGCGCCTCCGCCTGGGCGCAAACCGACTCCACGATCTCATTGATAGAAGGGCATGGATTACCGAGGGCGATCCACACCCGATCCTGTTCTAGCTGTTGGCGAATAAGGTCCACTAGCAGGTCGTGGGGATATTCATCCCTGAGCTGCTTAATCATATCCTCAGACATTAGCCTGTCCACGCTGGGAAGAGAGCGAAATCCATTTTCTATTCTATCCACGACAGACATCTTATCACATATGGATTTGATTTCAAAAGGGGCCTATTCCTGAGATTGCTGGCACTCATCTAGATCAGTAGTAGCAGGGTGGGTGTAGCGTAGCGGAACCCACCATTTAGTCTGAGGATTCGGCGACCTCGGCCCTCTTTCGATAGGCAATCTTGGCCAACCAGATGCTCATCTCGTAGAGGATGATTAGTGGAATGGCGACCAGGCTCTGATTGATTGGATCGAAGGTGGGAGTGATTATGGCCGCAAGAATGAAGGCCACAACGATGGCCCACCTGCGCTTGCGGGCAAGCCATTCCGGCTTGACGATTCCAAGCCTCGCCAGGAAGGTTATGATCACTGGGGTTTCGAAGACAACACCGATGGCTACAAGGAGCCTGGTTACAATTGAAACATAGTTGTCGATCTTGATCTCTGGCCTGGCGACATCAGTCATGAAGCTGAGCAAGAAATTGGTTGCTGGGGGTAGCAGTATAAAGTAGCCGAAGGCAAATCCCGCGATGAACATAAGCGTTATCCAGGGCAGAGCCATGTACACATACTTCTTCTCCCGGCGGGTAAGCGCAGGAGAAACGAACATAATGCCCTGATACACCAGTACGGGCATTGCGAGCACCACGCCACCCATAAGGGCTACCTTGAAGTAGGTAGCAATCATCCCGGTCATTTCGATGTAGATGAGGCTAATATCATCGGGTGCTGGGGCAATCAAGAAGTCGAAGATATACTTGGCGAATATGAAGGAGATGATGGTGGTAATTACTAAGGCGATGACGGACTTAATCAGACGCTGGCGCAATTCAGCGAGATGACCGGTGAATGTCATCTGCTTGTCGTTCTTGCTCACTGCCGGGTGCCTCACCTCGTGCTATCGCTAGCTTCATGTTCCGCCGCCGCAGTCTTGTCTGTTTCCCGCTCTTTCTGCCTCGAAGGTTGCTGTTCCTCTTTTTTAAGCTCCTCGAGCTCTTTGGTTACCTCGGCCGTTAGGTCCATGGTAGCCTTCCTGAAGGCGGTAATGCCTTTACCGAGGTTTCGGGCGATCTGAGGTAGCCTCCCCGGCCCAAGGGCTATCAGGCCTACGATGAGGATAAGGAGTATCTCCAGGGGGCCCATGCCAAAGAATTCCATCGTCGCTGTCCCACCTTACCGGGGGCTCGCTTTCGAGCTGAGGTTGGAGAAGCCAGTCCGGCTCCTTTTTGGAGCTAGTATTAGCTTTGCTTTGTCTTCGCCTCGCCCTCGGTTAGCTTCTTGGCGGGCTTTTTGCGCTTGGGGGCTTCCTCTTCCTCCTCCTCTTCCTCCTCCATTTCCTCTATCAGGCCAGCCTTTCCTCTGCGGAATTCTCGGATTCCCTTGCCGAGCGCTCCCCCAACTTGCGGCAGTTTTCCCACGCCGAAGACTATGAGGACTACGGTTAAAATTATGAGGGCCTCTGGCCAACCGAAGGTACTAAACATTGTAACTTCCCCCCTACATATTCACTGATTTAGCTACTCTTGATCCAGAGCGCCTTGTATTCGCTCCTGATGGGAGTAGACGGAAAAGCGGTTGCCACGCACATAACCAATCAGCGTAATGCCCAGTTCCTGGGCGAGTGAAATCGACTGGTCTGTGGGCGAACTGCGAGAAACAACGATTGGCGTTTCCATCTTTGCGGCTTTCGACAGCATCTCCGAGGAAATGCGGCCAGTAGCAAGCAATAACCTATCCCTGGTTGACAATTCCATCAACAGGCATTCGCCCATGATCTTATCCAGAGTATTATGTCTCCCGATGTCTTCGGCAACCACCAACAGATCCCCGGCGTTAGCCAGGGCCGAGGTGTGTACACCCCCACAAAACCGATATAGCTCCGCTTTCTCATTCAGTTGCCTCATCAGTGATAATACTTCCCTGGGTGTAACAATCAGAGAGGAATCCACCTTCTGCCTCTCTGGTGTGAAGCTGACTCCACCCCCGCAGCCTGAGGAGAGAGTGCGCCGTGCCGGCAACGTGTGTCCAGGCTTGCTCAGTCTGACATCGGCCAGTGGTTCCTCCTCACACACGCGCATGCTCGCCACGTCGCTCTTGTCAGCAATTATGCCCTCCGAGTAAAGGAACCCCAGGACCAGTTGTGTCAGTTTAGTCGGGGTGCACAATATGGTTACCAGTTCGTCGTTATCTACATAGATGGTCAATGCCATCTCCCTGGGCACGGAGGTTGTTTCCCTGCTCCAAGCCTCAGAAGAGAAGACGCTGTATGTTACGTCGGGCGTAGCCCCCTCTATCAGTGACTCCTTGACCATGTACTGTATCCTGCCCCGAGAGGCTGTTTGTGCTTATCCAATCTTTGCACTTTGTTCGATGGGTCTGGAGGAAGACATGTCTATTATAAAGTATACTCTATCTAGGGTAAAGCTGCTACTGAGTTTGGCGATGCCCCTTTGGTGGTGCACTGGTGGCAAGCATTACTGCTGCTCGGCTGGCGCAGTGCTGGCCCATCCTGCCCTGTACCCCTGTTCTTGTCCCTGTCTATCCATGTCGACAGTCAGCACTCGCTCCAGGGGCAGCAATATCTCGGACTCAGTCCTGCGTAGATCGATGGCCTTCAAATAGCTTTTGCATCGCTTACATACATAGAGGCGGTAAAGCTCGCTCTCATCTGCGAAATAGGCCAGTGCGTTCTGATCCTGGGTATTGCAGTAAGGGCACTGCAGTCGCTGAAAGAGCCACTTGGTATCGCAGCGAGAGCAAAGCAGCCATCTGGCCCCTCGCTCCTTGTCCAAGTAGGCGAAGTCAGGTTTTCCGCCGCAAATAGGGCAGTATTCCCGTCGCCACTGTGGTTGGGGAACTAACCCGATAAGGGCATCCGCCTTAGCGGCCAGAAAGGGCTTGATAGCGTCATGAATGGCTGCGGCCAGTAGTTCTTCATTGATGCCGTGAGGATCAGCCCATGGCGATAGGGGTGAGCTCTGGTACCAGGCTCTGGTCGCCTCTTGCAGGATGGATACGTCAGAGGCAATCTCCCTCAGGCTCTGGGAGGCAGAATTGGTCTGTTCGCCAATTGTGGCAACGACTGCCTGGAAAAGGTCTTGGAAGACTGACCAGTCTAGGGAAAGGGCATCCCACTTCAGTAGTGGAATGCCCTTTCTTACTTGAGCACCAATCTCAGTTTCGGTCAGTGTTGGCTGAGGGGAAGGTATGTTTGCCCTCGCCCCCACTTGAATGCGCAACAGATCTCTGTAGGACTCAAGAATCTCCGGGAGCGAACCCTCCTTCTGCTGCCACTCTTCTAACCTCTCCAGTATCTTGTCGCTTATTTCCACCTGCCCTCTCATCCCTGCCGCTTCACAAGCTGAGCTCTTAGGTTGAGTCCCCTGCCGAAATCCTGTCGTACCACTTGCCATGATGGGTCTTGGCATAGTGCGCGGACGATTTGCCCCCCCACATCGAACGCAGTGCTTCGGACATCCTTGGGTGAAAGACGGCCAAAGCGATATGAACCAGAAGCATAGTACCACCGCCGATGAAGGCGATATCATGGAGAAGGAGCATCACCTGATAGGTCTCCGCGGATATGGTGCCCTTGAGGAACCACATGAAGAAACCACTTATCACGAAGATCACACCGGTGGCGATGACAACCACCATCCACATCTTCTGTCCTGTATTTGACCGATCCTGAGGGGGCATGACGTCCTCCGGCCCCCCGAAGTAGTAGATAGGGGCAGCCTGGAACCAGCCGATGTCATCTTTCGTCCAGGTGAACGCCTCCTTTATCCATTCCCAGGAACTCTTCGGGTTCGTGAAGAAGTACAGCATCGGCCCTGCTACAAAGCAGATGGCGGCGATCCTGTGGACAAGCCGGCTGCCTCCCCCCTCGGCGGCGGCGCCGAACCCGGATACGAAGAGGAACAAGCCTGTTAGCCCTAGGATCAAGGCGCAAACCACTATCCACCAGTGATGGACTCTGGCACGTTTGCGGAAACGCTCAACCTCCTGCATCTTACTTCTCCTCCTCTCTGCTGATTATCCTGGCACGGGCTACCATGACATTTAGCAACAGCCCCAGTGCTACTACGCCTGCAACAGCATAGCCCAAGGGCTTGAGGATATCGTGCGCAGTGGCCGCGGCGGGAACCGTTGGATCTTCGGGTAGTCCATAGGCTGTGGGGGAATCCTCCAGAACGTAGAGGACATGCGTACCGCCGACTTCATCTTTCCCGTACAGACGAGCGTTGCCTCCGAGTTCTTGTACTCTTGCTTCCGCTGCTGCCAGCAGTGTATCCCGGTTGCCGTAGCTAAGGGCACCGGTAGGGCAAGTCTTGACGCAGGCTGGTATCGCGTCATTATCGATGCGGTTGAGGCCCGGCGTAGTACAGGCCGTACACTTGGTCACTCTTTCCCCGAGCCCGCTTGCCCGGTTGACATCAAGGCGCGGGATGTCGAAGGGACAGAACTCGACACAGTAGCCGCAGTTGGTACACTTATTCTTGTCTATGGCGACGAATCCGTCGGGGCGGTAATACAGGGCTCCTGTGGGGCATACCTTCACACAGGCAGCGTCGCTACAGTGCATGCAGGCTCGCCTGCTGAACAGCCAGCGAAGTGTCCCATTGTTGCCTATCTCCCTGAATTCCATCTTCAGCCAGGTCTGCGGGGAGAGGTCCGCGGGATTCTCATAGGTACCCCGGTTGGTAGTCTCCACTGCCTCCAACTCATTCCAGTTCTTGCAGGCGACCTGGCATGCCCGGCAGGCGGTACATTTGCTTGCGTCGTAGAGTATCGCTTTCTCTGCCATTTCTCTCCTTCCCTATACCTTCTCAATGTTGCAGAGGAAGGTCTTGTATTCCGGGATCGTAGTGTTGGCATCCCCCACGTGCGGGGTCAAAACGTTGCCACTGCTGCCATTGGGGCTGATGCCGGTTGAAAGCCCCGTGTAACCCCAGTGCCAGGGAACTCCAACGTGGTCGACATCCTTGCCGCCGACTCTGAGTCTCCTGAAGCGTGGCGTGACGATGGCCACCGCGTCGATGGAGCCTCTCGCTGTGCTGACCCTGACTATGTCGCCGCTCTTGATTCCCTTCTCGGCTGCAAGCTCCTCGCCCAGCTCAGCTATTGGCTGGGGCTGCAGCTCGATAAGCCAGGGGTGGTTGCGAGTCATCTGGCCCGCCTGCCAGTGTTCCGTGAGCCTGTAGGTCATGCCTACACACGGGAATACATCTGGCATCCCCCTCTCATTCATGATCTCGCCATTTATCTTCAGCTCGCCGACATAGCAGCAGGGGTTGTTAAAGCCGGGTGTACCTCTACCTCCGTTGTTGCCGACACCAGTCATCAGATTCGTGTCCAGCGGGCTTTCCCACGGCTCATAGGCCTCGGGCAGAGGCCCCTCGGCTTGGCCAGGGCCCCAAAGATGTCCCACGCCCTCCTTATGCATTATGAAGGGCAGGAATTTGCTTCCCGGATCAGCCTCGTTTATGGCGGGCCATCCTCCATCGGGTACATCGCCCTGCCAGCTGCCATTAACGCGGGAAATGACAGGATGTTGGCTGTCCCAAGGCTTGCCATCAAGGTCTACCGAAGCCCTATTGTAGATGATGCGCCTGTTTACCGGCCAGCACCATGTCCAGCCGGAGTAGAGGCCGATCTGGTTCAGGCTCCTGTCGACCGGGTCATGCTCCTTGGCCTTGTTAGTGCCATCTGCGTTAAACATGCCACAGTAGAGCCAGTTGCCTGAGGTCGTGGACCCGTCACTCTTCAGCCCGGTGAAACTGGTCACCGGAGTGCCGGTAGCCCACTCGTAGCCATTGATCTCCTTGGCCACCGCATTGGGGTCAGCCTCGTCGGCATAATCGCCGCTGGTGTGATAGTCCCAGTAGAGGTTGGTTATGGCATCGCGGTGGGGAGCGTTAGCATCTGCCTCATAGAGCTCCTTCAGCTTGAGCATCAGTTCGTCTGTGATTCTCAGGTCGGGTCTAGCTTGCCCTATGGGATCGATAGCCTTCCAGCGCCACTGTGCCCAGCGACCGCTGTTGGAGATGCTGCCCTGCTTCTCGTAGGAGCA
>CAYVES010000060.1:2123-12519 GCA_964449845.1 uncultured Dehalococcoidia bacterium | reverse complement strand
GAGAGGGGGAAGTCACCCTCATCCTTCGACAGGCTCAGGACAGGCTCAGGACAGGCTCTAACCTCTCCCTTCAAGGGAGAGGAATTTGGGGCGGTTGTTTTTTGCGAGATGCCAGAGTTACTTCAGCCCCTGCTTGGCCGCTACCTGCTCCAAAACGGAGTCGATGTTGACCGGCGTCAAATCCCCCGGGGGTTTGCCCAGAGGGTCGGCGCTTAGGGGGCTGCCCAGTAGCACCTCGATGGTTGCTTTTATCGAGAGAGGAAGCGCTTTGAGGTGATAACCGCCCTCAAGAGAGAGCAGGAGCTTTCCCTGGCAAAGTTCATCTGCCAGTTCTTTGAGGATACTCACGATGCCGCCGAAACCATCAACGGTCAGCTCCATCAAAGACAGCTGATCAGCCCAATGGAGGTCGTAGCCAGCGGATACCAGGATAAGCTGCGGTTTGAATCGTCGTGCTATGGGCACAAGGAGCTCTTCATAGGCGCGGTGGTACTCGCTATCGCCACAGTAGGCTGGCAGTGGCACGTTGACTGTAGTACCCTTCCCTTCCCCGGAGCCATCGTCGCTTATGGCCCCGGTGCCGGGATAGTGGGGATATTGGTGGGTGGAAAAGTAAAGCACCCTGGGATCGCTGTAGAAGATTCCCTCGGTTCCGTTGCCGTGATGGACATCGAAATCGGCGATCAGTATCCGCTCCAGGTTGTGGTTCCCAAGGGCATATTTGGTAGCGATGGCGATGTTGTTGAAAAGGCAGAATCCCATGGCTTCATCTGGGGTGGCGTGATGGCCGGGAGGTCGCACCAAAGCGAAGGCATGGTTCACCTCCCCTCTCATCACTGCGTCAACCCCGTGGAGCACTCCTCCGGCGGCGTAGAGAGCAACCTCATAAGAATCTGGAGAGGCGACGGTATCACCGTCGAGCCAGCCTCCACCACGGTTGGAGAAGCTCTGGACGCGGGTGATATGGTAGTCGCTGTGTACCAGAGAGAGCTCGTCCAAGGAGGCGGCTCTCGGCGGGAGGATGGTCAGTTTATCCAGTAGCTGCGATTGTTCTAGCACCTCAATGGTCGCCACCAGCCGGCGGTAATTCTCTACATGAGCGCTGGTGTCGTGCTTCAGGTAAATCGGATCATAGACAAGCCCTACTGTCATCACTGCACCCCTTACTTCTTCTCAGTGTAAGGGAGGAATGGTCCGAATGCAAATCCCCGTAAATAGAGAGCTATCTGAACTAGCCCGCTCTATTCAGGGGGATTAGAGCAGAGTAGCGTTGCCACATGAGTGGCAACGAATTCTTCGTCGTGACTCCTGTCACGACGCTACTCTTCGGGCTCAGGGTGAACCGAACAAATTCGATTTTGAGAGCAAACGGAATGCAATATCAACGAAGCAAACCCGCTGAGTAGAGCGCTGCCAAACGGCTGAAGAAGAACGAACTAACCTGAATTTCACCGCTCTACTTAGGGGGACCAGAGGTCATGGAATCAAGGGCTTGGCTTGAAATGGTCGATGTCCATGATGCTTCCCTCGCGCTCCTCCTTGAAAACAGGCTCGAGGCGCATCCCGATTTTTATCTTATCGAGATCGACCTCGCCCAGTATGTGGGCAAGGCCGGTATCAGCCTCGTCCATCTGGATCACCCCGTAGGCGAAGGGCGGTTCTTTGGGCATATAGGGCTCCTTATAGCGGACTACGGTATAGCTGCTCAGAGTACCCTCGCCGCTTAGCTCCACCCATTCACTCATCCTGACGAAGCATGTGGGGCAGTGCGTTCTGGGTGGCACGTATACTTTCCCACAGGTCGGGCACTTGAGCCCCATGATCTTCTTGTTATCCCTGATCTCCGTCAGGAATTTGGTGCCAGTAGCCCCTGTGCTGACCAGGAAATCCGAATAGGCAATAACATCGACATTCACCGGGGTATCGGGTATCTCAGGCAAGTTTTGGGTCATTTGAACACCTCAGTATCCGTTTTAATTACTCGTCGACGGGCTTTCAATAAAGGATGTCGTCGGCCCTCCCTTGACGTTCCTCTTCCGGTCTCCATACTGCCTCCAGGAGCATTCCGGTCTTGAGCTTCTCTGGATCGGTCTCAGCGCACCAGCCGTCCATCCTGGCGCCTCCTTCGAGCTCCACGGCGATTATGGGGTTCTCCCAGTTCGTGAGCTCCCCTGTCCTGGAGTTAAACATGGGGAAATTGATCTTGAAAGCGGAGATGAGCCTGCCACGCTGGCCCTGGTCCACCCACTCGGTTTGTCTAACGTGGTGGAACGGGCAAACGATGCGGGGTGGAATTGTACATCGCCCGCAGACGGGGCACTTGGTGGCCAGAATTCTGCCCTGCTTTAGCCCGTTGGCGAACTTGCTTTGATATCCCAGCGCATGGTGATAGGTTACTTGGCGCGGATATCTAAACTGTATGAACTCTTCCTTCTTCTCTTCCTTCTGCTCCGTGGTCATACTCCCTCCTGCGATATATCTCGATTGAACCTGATTACAACGATTTTCTCAGCAGCATTATTACATTTTCTCCCTGTCCGCCGTAACCGGTAGCCAGCGCCCTCTCGATGTTGCCCGGGATTTGGTGCTCTCCGGCGTCGCCGCGAACCTGTAGGGCTGCCTCCACCAACCTGACTACCGGTGTCGCCCCGATGGGGTTGGTGGCGGTAACACCGCCCGAAGGGTTGAATGGAATCTCCTTGTCTATCCCCACTTTGTTCTGCTCGAAGAGTTTCCAGGCGGTATAGTCTTCGCAGATTCCGACCTCCTCTATCCACCTTAGCTCCGCAGGAGATGCCGGTTCGTATACCTCCCAAGCCTGGATCTCTTTCTTGGGGTCGGTTATCCCATGCCTTTTATACACTACATCGCAGGCATAGCGGAGGGTCGATGAGGTGGGGTCCTCGGCCATGGTGAGGGCACCGCCCTGGTGGCAGGTCAACCAGTCCTCGACCCAAACTGGCTTGTTGGTGACCTTCTTCGCCTTTGCCTCGGGGCACACTATGCAAGCAGCAGCGCCCGCGGTCGTAGGGCACATATGGAGCCGCCTTATCGGCCACGCCAGGAGAACATCGTTCATTACCTTCTCCAAAGTGAGCCCCAGTCTGAGCTGCGCATACTCGTTCTTCATCGCGCACTGGTCCTGTTTGACCCGTACCATGGCGATGTGCTCCTCGGTGCAGCCGGAGCGGTCCATGTAGGCATAGGTCCTTCGAGCGAAATTGGTGATCGGGGACATAGGGAACTGGCCTGTCCAGTACTCGTTGGCTCCGCCACCGCCACGTCCGAAGGCGCCGGCGGCCTCATCCATCTTCTGCCATGCCAGACAAAGGACGGCATCGAACAGTCCGGTTGCAGCGATGTTGAAACTGGCTGCGGCGACTACGCCGCCTGTGGTGCCCACATTCTGTAATTCGAACCCCGATTTGCCCACAGCCCCAATCTCGGGGATGATCCACTTGTCGGGGGAATAGTAGCCATCGGCAACCTCGAAAGAGCCCATCACAATATTATCAATCTCTTTCATGGTCATCTGGGCATCCTCAAGGGCATCCTCAACGGCTTCGGCACACAATTCAGCCGTGGTGACATCCGGCCTCTTGCTCTTATGATGGGTTTGACCAACCCCTACTATAGCAATCCTCTCAGCCATGGATTCCTCCTAGTTCTCCAGAGTTATTACGCAGTGTAGTTGTCCCGCAGGGCCGTCGACACCGTGGGCCACAGCTTTCTTGGCTCCAGAAACCTGCCTGGCACCGGCCTCTCCGCGCAGTTGCAGCACACACTCGACTACCCGCTGCATACCGGCAACGCATACCGGAATCCCGGAGAGCATGCCACCGGAGGGGTTTGTAGGGAGCTCACCGCCCATCTCGGTTTTCCCGCTGTCGATGAGCTTGCCTCCCTCTCCCTTACTGCAGAAACCCAGCCCCTCGCTCCACAGCAGCTCTTGATATGAGTATTGCTCTGAGACCTCTGCCAGATCGAGCTCTTTTAGGGGATTGGTTATCTTAGCCATCTTGTAGGCTCGCTGCGCAGCCGTCGTCAGAGCATCACAGTCGGCCAAATCCCTCCATCCCAGCTCATGATGATCGTAGCACGTGCCTATCCCCGTGATCCATACGGGCTTATCGGTGATCTTCTTGGCTTTCTCCTCAGAGGCCAGGATTATAGCGCAGGCGCCGTCCACAGGTACAGGCTTGGCCTCCTGCACCCTTATCGGATCGCACAACATCGCTGACCTGAGCACGTCATCTACCGTCAGGTTATCGCAGCACATGGCGAAGGGGTTGTTTCCTGCGTTCTTGCGGCTCTTTACCACCACCTTGGCGCACTGCTCAGGAGTTATCCCGTACTTAGTGGTATATCTCATCGCCTGAAGGCCAGCGGCGGAGACAAAGTCGAGGCCGACTCTTCGCTGGTAGATTTGGTCCATGCCGACCCATTCATACATGTTCTTGTCAACTGCTGATTCCTTAGTGTAGGCGACCAACAATACGGTGTCACAATGGTCCGACAGAATCTGCATTGCGCCGTAGTACACGGCTGTGGAACCGTCCTCCAGCACCCTCTCGTCTTCCCGCTGGTACGCGCCAACCACATAGCCAAGGAACATATAGGCACCAGCGGGGCCGCTTAACAGGTCATAAGATGCCGCAACTGTGCTATCTATGCCGCCTTCTTTGAACTCAAGCCCGGTTTGCCCCATCACATCGCGGGTCACATCGTACATAAGCTCGCCGGTGTGCAGGGTGGACTTTCTCTCCTCAAATTTGGTCTGGGCTACGGCCACTATGCCAACCCTGCGTGCCATAAAGCACCTCCGTTTCTTAGCTGCCGACAATGTTTCGCCAGCTAACGCGGTGTCTTAAATATGTCAACCAATATGCTAGCTGGCGTCGCAACCAAAAAGATATGCTAAACCACTCCCCTTGTCAGTGTCAACCTTGCTAACAAAGGGCGACTAAGACTAGCCATGCCAAACGACCTCTGATATAATAATGCGTTGGAAAGCTAAAGGTGTGCTCAGTGAAGGTGGAGAGGCCCTCTGCTGAGGGCTTATCCGCCTGGTGTTTGTAGTGAAACAGGGAGGGAACATGTACCAAATCATAGCGAGGGAAGACCTTACCCCCGACATCCATCTATTCGAGATCGCTGCCCCGGAGGTTGCCAGAAAAGCGCAGGCGGGGCAGTTCATTGTGATCAGGGTAGATGAAAAAGGGGAACGCATCCCGCTGACCATAGCTGATTGGAATCGGGAAAAAGGCACGGTTACCGTTGTCTTTATGGAGGTGGGCAAGACGACTCGCAAGTTGGCGACGGTGAAGGCCGGCGAATCGGTTGCTAGTTTCGCTGGCCCCCTCGGCTTGCCTACCCACATCGAGAAGTTTGGCACAGTGGTCTGCGTCGCCGGGGGCTTCGCCATCGCCACCATCGTTCCCATTGCGCGGGCAATGAGAGCAGCAGGAAACAAGGTTATCTCGATAATGGGCTTTCGCAACAAAGACCTGGTGTTCTGGGAAGATCGACTGCACAACGTCAGCGATGAGCTGATAGTGACCACCGACGATGGCTCATACGGACGCAAAGGGGTGGTTACCATCCCTTTAAAGGAGCTTCTTGAGGGAGATGAGAAGATCGATCTTGTAGTGGCTATCGGTCCCACCGTTATGATGAAGTTCAGCTCGCTGACCACCGAGCCGTTCGGAGTGAAGACCATTGTCAGCCTCAACCCGATCATGGTCGATGGCACGGGTATGTGTGGCGTCTGCCGTGTATCAATCGGCGGCGTCACCAAGTTCACCTGTGTCGATGGCCCTGATTTCGATGGCCACCAGGTTAATTGGGACGAGCTTATGGCCCGACAGCGCATCTATCTCGACGAGGAGAAGCGATCTCTGGAGCTGTGGCAGCAAAGCCGGAGCAGGAGGTAAGAACCTATGGCGAAACTGGACCTAAACAGGGTGTCTATGCCCAAGCAGAAGCCCAAGGCACGAGCTAAGAATTTCAACGAGGTAGCGCTGGGATACACAGAGGAGCACGCACTGGCTGAGGCCAACCGCTGCATTCAGTGTAAGAGGCGTTCCTGCGTTGAGGGTTGCCCCGTGGGGGTGGACATCCCGGAATTCATTTTGGCAGTGCGGGAAGGCAACATGCCCGAGGCTGTAAGGGTGCTCAAGAGCAAAAACGCCCTGCCTGGCATCTGCGGTCGAGTTTGTCCCCAGGAAACGCAGTGCGAGGAGACATGTTCCCTGGCCAAGAAGGGCGCCCCGATAGCAATCGGCCGCTTGGAGCGCTATGTTGCCGACTGGGAACTTATCCATCAAACCGACTCCAATCCCGAGGTCGCCCCGGCAACGGGCAAGAGGGTAGCTGTAGTCGGCTCGGGGCCTGCCGGGCTCACCGCAGCCGCCGACCTGGCAAAGCGGGGGCACAGCGTTACCATATTTGAGGCGCTGCATGTCGCCGGTGGAGTATTGATGTATGGCATCCCTGAGTTCAGGATGCCCAAGAACATGGTCCAGGCTGAGGTGGACTATGTGAAGTCCCTGGGAGTGGAGATCAAGCTGGACTCGGTAATGGGCAAGATATCCACGGTTGATGAGCTTCTGGAGGAGGGTTACGACGCAGTCTTTCTGGGTACCGGGGCAGGATTGCCCATGTTCCTAGGTATTCCCGGCGAGAACTACAACGGGATCTACTCCGCCAATGAATTTCTGACCCGAACCAATTTGATGAAGGCTTACCTCTTCCCCGAGTACGACACTCCGATCAAGGCAGGCAAGAGGGTTGCCGTGATCGGTGCCGGAAACGTGGCCATGGACGCCGCCAGGTGCGCCTTGAGGCTCGGCGCTGGTGAGGTCTACATTGTATATCGGCGCTCCCGAGCCGAGATGCCGGCACGGTTGGAGGAGCTCGAGAACGCCGAGGAGGAGGGCGTCATCTTCAAGCTACTCACCAACCCGGTGAGGTTCCTGGGTAATGACCAGGGCTGGGTCACCGCTATGGAATGTGTTGAGATGGAGCTTGGTGAGCCCGATGAAAGCGGTCGCCGCCGCCCTGTCACCAAGGAGGGCAGCGAGTTCATCATGGAGGTCGACACCGTGGTCGTAGCTTTGGGCACCACGCCCAACCCCCTGGTGCCGACTACTACCACAGGTCTGGAGACCACCAAGAGAGGCACAGTTGTTGCCGATGAGGAAACGGGCAAGACCACCAAGCCCGGTGTTTGGGCCGGCGGAGACGTAGTTACCGGCGCCGCCACGGTGATCAGCGCCATGGGCGCCGCCAAGACGGCTGCCGCCTCTATCGACGCCTATCTCAGGGGTGAGTGACTGCTTGACACAGACTCTGTCTCATGATAAGGTATAAGCGTAGATGCGCATATAATATCCAGTGCGGTGACGTGCATTAGCTTGGAGGGGAACTTGACTATGCGCGAATTGGCTAAGGCGTTCAAGGCACTATCGGACGAGACCAGGCTGAGGATTCTGAACCTGCTTCTGCAGAGGCAGTGCTGTGTCTGCGAGGTGATGCAGGCGCTGGATATCTCCCAGACCAGGGCTTCGCGCAACCTGAGTGCGTTGTACGACGCTGGTTTTCTCAAGCTGAGGAAGGATGGCTTGTGGTCGCTGTACTCGATAGATCGCGAGGGGATCAAAGAGCACTTCTCCGATATGGTCGAGGCTGTGAGGAAAGGGCTGGAGGGCAATGAGGCGGTGGCTCTGGACAGGGAGCGGCTCAAGAAAGCCGAGCGTGTTGGCCCCGGCTGTGGCAGGGGCGCTGTGCAGGTGACTAAATAGCGCTTCTCTTTTTTTGCGCGCGGTAGATGCGTTGGTGCGCATTTAGGGAAGGAACCTTGAGAGTATGAGCAACTCAGAGCCGAGTGCTGTGGTCCGGCGACTGCCACTATTGGACCGTTTCCTCACGCTCTGGATATTCCTGGCAATGGCCTTCGGGGTGGGGCTGGGATACTTCGTCCCGGGTACGGCCGATTTCATCGACCGCTTTCAGGTGGGCACGACTTCTATCCCCATAGCTATCGGGCTCATACTGATGATGTACCCACCTCTGGCCAAGGTGAGATACGAGGAGCTAGGCAAGGTGTTCCGCAACTGGCGGGTGCTGGGGCTTTCCCTGGTGCAGAACTGGCTCATCGGCCCGGTGCTCATGTTCTTCCTCGCTATCATCTTCCTGCGCGCGTATCCCGATTACATGGTTGGACTGATTATGATCGGCCTAGCCCGCTGCATCGCCATGGTCATCGTGTGGAATGAGCTGGCCAAGGGAGACACGGAGTATGCCGCCGGCTTGGTAGCCTTCAACTCTATATTCCAGATACTCTTCTACTCCGTATATGCCTACCTCTTCATAACGGTGCTGCCGGGATGGTTCGGTCTGGAAGGTTCAGCGGTGGACATAACTATGGCCCAGATAGCCCAGAGTGTGTTCATCTACCTGGGCATACCTTTCTTCGGGGGCATGATCACGCGCTTTACACTCATCAAGGCCAAGGGTCGAGAATGGTACGAGGGCAAGTTCATCCCCAGGATCAGTCCTGTCACACTCATCGCTCTTCTCTTCACCATTGTGGTGATGTTCTCACTCAAGGGAGAAGTCATCGTCGAACTGCCGCTGGATGTGATTCGCATCGCCATTCCTCTGCTGATCTACTTCGTGCTCATGTTCTTCATCTCATTTTACATGGGGAAAAAGATCGGGGCCGACTACCCCAAGACAACCACCATCGCTTTCACCGCTGCCAGCAATAACTTCGAGCTGGCCATAGCCGTAGCAGTAGCGGTGTTTGGCATCGGCTCCGGGCAGGCCTTCGCTGCGGTAGTCGGGCCTTTGGTGGAGGTGCCGGTGCTGATCAGCCTGGTAAACGTGGCTCTGTACTTTCGCAGGAGGTATTTCGCAGTAGAGTCAAGTGCGTGAGCGGATTTCTACTTGCTCCCGAAACCTGTCAAGTTTTTGCTGACGGCGTTGGAGACTCCTGGCTGCCTTTGGTAGATTCCGCCTCGCCGCTCTCTCCATCCATGGCGGGGTAGGGCGGGGAAGAATCGTTGACCCCAGAAGGCCATGCCTTTTTCACATATCGATATTTGCTCCTCGCAAGTGCGCCAAGTCCGCGATTCAATGAGTAGGCGGCGGCAGTCAAAGGCAGACTTCTGGTTTGGATAAGCGAATTGAAAGCTCTTTTTAGTGAGGTAACCGTTGAGGTAGTGTGTTGGTAAACCTGGTAAGTGCCTTCTCCCAATTCATCAGGGGTCATATGTTTAGGCCTGAATACCGGCTCCTCGAAATCATAATGCTTCCAATCATCTGGATAATTGGTACGCAATAACCTTCCTTCAGATCTAAATCTATCGTACAATCTTGTCCCTGGAAGGGGAGTCAAGATTGTAAATGACGCTGAATCGATCTTCGAGTCCAGGATGAATTCTATCGTTCTCTGAAACACGTCTTTCCTGTCCCCATCACTACCGAGAATAAAAGCACCGTGTACCCCGATGCCATGGTCATGTATTCTCTTGATTACCTCTTTGTAGCTGCTTACGCCCACCTTTAAGTTTCTAACTTTGTGCATACCTTCAAGTGTTTCTTCAACTACAGATTCGAAACCGATGTGTACCGCCAGACAACCTGATTTTTTGGCCCACTTCAATACTTCCGGATTACTGGCAAAATCGATCCCCACTTGAGAAGCCCATCTTCGATTTAATCCTCTCTCTTTCATCCCTCGGAACAATTGAATTGCCCTTTCCTCGGCCTTTTTCCCGTAATTTAAGATGTTATCATCTGAAAAAAAGAACTCCTTGCAATTCAGGGCTTCTATTTCATCCAGCACCTCTTCCACAGGTCTTTGTCTATACGTTCGACCGTGAAAAGTGGTTACAGAGCAAAACTCACAATCCATAGCGCAACCTCTAGCTGTTTGCACAGAAGCTTTAACTCTATATCTATCGGAATAGAGGTCATTTCTGGGTCTGGCAAGATTCTCTAAAGAAATACGCTCCCCTCTATAGAACCGTTTCAATTCATTTCTTTCGAAATCATGGAGCAAACCTTGCCAAACAGATTCAGCCTCACCTATCACGACACAATCAACAAACTGTATGGCTTCATCATGCATCATAGAGGCATGAATGCCGCCCATCACCGTTTTGATGCCTTTTCGCCTGTACTGCTCAGACACCTCATACGCTCTGGGAGCATTCCAGGTCATAGCGGTTATGCCTACCAGGTCAGCCTCCTCAAAGGTTATCGGCTCAATATTCTCATCAATTATTTTCACATCCCAATCAGAGGGGGTCATTGCGGCCAAATATGCTAAACCTGGGGGTGCGTAGGTGAAATTACGTACGCTTATTGCGTTTAGCTTGGCTTCATCACT
>CAYVES010000060.1:0-2023 GCA_964449845.1 uncultured Dehalococcoidia bacterium | reverse complement strand
TGAACCATAGCCGCGGTTCCATAGATAACCGACAATACACACGGGCAAGCTTTTTGTTTGGACAAGCGAATTAAGGGCTCTCTTCAGTGATGTTAACCTTGAGGTAGTGTGCAAATAAACCTGGGCAACACCTTCTTCCAGTTCATAAGGGGTCATGTGCTTGGGCCTGAATACGGCCTCGGTGAAATCATAGTGCTTCCAATCGTCAGGATAGCTGGTACGCAACAATCTGCCTTCCTGTTGCAATCTGCCGTATAATCTTGTTCCCGGAAGAGGAGTCAACAGCGTAAGCTGTGCTGAGTCGATCTTTGAATCCAGGATAAACTCTATTGTTCTGTGAAAAACATCTTTCTTGTCCCCATCACCACCGAAAACAAGCGCCCCGTGTACCCCGATGCCATGGTCATGTATTCTCCTGATTACGTCTTTATAGCTTCTTACACCCACTCTTAGATTCCTAACTTTGTGCATACTTTGAAGCGTTTCTTCATTCACAGATTCGAAACCGATGAATGCGACGACACAACCGGCTTTTTGGGCAGACTCTAATACCTGTGGGCTACTTGCAAAATCAATTCCTACCTGACAAGCCCATCGCTTGCCTAGTGCTCTCTCTTTCATCCCTCGGAACAACTGAATTGCCCTTTCTTCTGCTTTTCTCCCGTAGCCTAGAATATTATCATCGATGAAAAAGAAGTACCTGCAGTTCAGGCCTTCTAGTTCATCCAGCACTTCTTCTACAGGTCTTTGTCTATAGGTACGTCCATTGAAGGTTGTTACGGAACAAAACTCACAGTCATTGGGGCAACCTCTGGCTGTTTGCACAAAATCGACTTTGTATCTGTCAGGATATACATCCCTCCTGGGTTTGACTAGATTGTCCAGAGAAATACGCTCCCCTCTATAAAACCGTTTCAATTCATTTCTTTCGAAATCATGGAGTAGACTTTGCCAAACAGATTCCGCCTCACCTATGACAACAGAATCAACAAATCGTATAGCTTCATCATATAACATAGAGACATGAATACCGCCCATCACCGTCTTAATGCCCTTCCGCCTGTACTGCTCAGATATATCATAGGCTCTGGGAGCATTGCTGGTCATAGCAGTTATACCTACCAGATCGGCGTCCTCAAAAGTGAGAGGCTCGATATTCTCATCAATTATTCTTATGTCCCAGTCAGAGGGGGTCAAAGCGGCTAAATAGGCTAAACTTGTCGGCGAGAGGTGCAGCATAGGGACGCTACCCAGAGTTACCATAGGTTCTTGGACTGGATTGATTAGTAATAATCTTTTGGCCATTGTTGCGTCCAGGGTTATGTGTTTTAGAAAGGGCCTAAAGCGGGCAGCAATGCCTGCCAAGGAGGTCTGCCTCTCTGTGGAAGCAGAGCAAAAGGTAGGGACACCAACGCAGCGTGGGAGCGTGGGGGGGTTCGGGGACGAGCCACCTGCGCGACATGTTACCATAGTGCGCTACCAATGTCAATAGCGATTGGCCCTACCTTACTGTAAACCTGCTCAAACCATCAACGCTCACCAACTTAACTAACCCTTTCCTTAAGGGAGCGGTTCTAGTAAAATAGCCAAAACAGCAGCGAAGGCATGATGACACCTATAAGAAGCCAGTATCTCAAGATTAAGCGGAGCTATCCTCAGGCTATCGTCTTCTTCCGCCTGGGCGATTTCTACGAGACATTCGACGATGACGCCAAGCTGGTCTCCAGCGAGCTGGAGATAACGCTGACCTCCAGGGAGATGGGCAAGGGGCAGCGCTACCCCATGGCGGGGATTCCCTACCATGCCCTGGACAACTATCTGGCGAAGCTGATTAACAAGGGCTACAAAGTGGCCATTTGCGAGCAGATAGGGGAACCCAAAGCCGGGAAGGGCATAGTGGAGCGCGAGGTGGTCCGTGTGGTCACCCCGGGGACTGTGACAGAGCCTAACCTGCTCGAACTTAAGACGAACAATTATCTTGCCTCAGTAGTCGTCGAGGGCGAGGAGGCAGGGATAGCTTATG
>CAYVES010000059.1:9153-12653 GCA_964449845.1 uncultured Dehalococcoidia bacterium | reverse complement strand
GCGGCTACCGGCAAAGACAAATGTATCCCGCTGTCTGTGCCTCTTGTGGCAAAGACTGCCAGGTACCCTTCGAGCCCCGAGATGGGCGACCGGTGTACTGCTCTGACTGCTACACCCCTGTAAGGCGATAGACAGCTGAGCAGTAAGCCCTAGCGTTGGCAGAGCACTGCCGCGCGGAACCGCGATGAGGAGAACGGGCAGATGGGAATGGTGCCCGAGTCCTCCCTTTTCCTCGCGAAATAACCATTGACTTTGGATAGGTCTATCCCCGGTTGCTACTTCGCCTTCAGGCCGAAGGAGGATACGATGGTACAAGCAAAACATGGTGATACTGTTGCTGTTAATTACACGGGCGCATTGAATGATGGCACGGTGTTTGAAACGTCCGACGGGAGTGAACCCCTGAGGTTCCGAATAGGTGGGAATGAACTAATACCTCCTGTTCCTCTGCGAGCGATCGAACAGACTGTCATAGGGATGGAAGTAGGCGAATCGAGAACAGTCAGGGTCCCAGCCCACGAAGCATATGGTCCCCGGCGTGAGGAAATGGTAGTCGTCGTGGATCAGAAGAGATTCCCGGAAGATTTCGCACCGCAACTTGGTATGGAACTGGATGTTCATCAGGCAGACGGCAAGGTATACCCAGCGATAGTGACCGACATCACGGATTCGGGCGCAACACTTGATGCCAACCATCCCCTAGCGGGAAAGGACCTAGTCTTCGATATCGTCCTCATTGAGATCCTTTAATCGCAGTGTCCGCGCGACCCGCAATGTGGATAGACTGCCATGAAGGTTGCGGTAATGACAGATAACCGATCGCAGTCATTTGCAGCAGTTTTTCAAATCTATTTAAGGGGATGAGATGGGGGATAAGTGCGAGACAGTTCATGACGACGATTGCCAACAGTGTATTCATCACTGGTTAATAGATGAGAGGAATTTCGGTGTTTGCAAGAAGTGTGGAGAGAGTAAGCAGTTTTGCTGTTGGGGGGAAGCCACAAGCTTCCAAATGGCTCGTGGCATCAAGTATAGCAAGGTGCAGCATAATGTTGCGGGCACTAAAAGCTGACCGACGTCGCCATGAATGTTATGTCCCGGACGTATTGACAAAATCAGCTGTATCAGGATACGAGTCTGCCTCGTGTTCTGTTCGTGGCTGTGGAGCGCGTGATTTGTTGATATCGAAGCTAGTTGGGAGGGGAGCATGGTAACCATATGCACGAGGCCGATGACTAGGGTGAAGACAATTTCATTTGTCACCCCCTACAAACCCATAATGTGTGGTATAGCAGACTACACAGATTTCGTCACACAGGAATGTCCAGATGGTGCGTGGGACGTCCTGTCATTTAACTTGGACCACTACGGGGTTCCTTTGAGCTTCTATAGATCGCTCGACATTCATGTTAGGTACTGCATACCAAGCCGCACGGACTTCTGCGCGAATTCAATACTGAAGTACCTGAGGCCGGGAGGTGACCAGGTTCTATGGTTCCAGCACGAATTTGGTATCTGGCCCGACAGTGCCCGGTTCGTTGGCATGCTAAGGGACTTGAACTACCCCAAGGTAGTCACACTTCACACTCTCCACTTCCAGAGTAATGAAACGGTCTATGGCCTTCGTCAGAAAGAATATGCATTTCTCCGCATGCTTCTACCCCACACCGACGCAGTCACGGTATTCAGTAGCGGGGTCTACAAGGCAGTGACTGCCGCATTCCCTGAGCATACCGATAAAGTGCATGTGTTAAGGCACGGGACTCACCTTTACCCAGAAATCTCCAGCCTCAGCAAAGCCGAGGCGAAGGCGAGGCTACACGACTATATGCTTTCTGAATTGGGCCTTGATGTGGCAATAAGGGAGAGACTGCGCCAAGAACGCGTGCTGCTGGACCCTGATATCTCGGTGATTGGCGGCACAGGGTTCGTCACTGCTAGCAAGGGTACTGGATTCATCAATATCGCTTGTGATGAGTTGCAGAGGATGCTGCCGGGAAAAAAGATCGCGGCCCTTTACGTGGGGCACCTACGAGACCCCGACAATGCCACTGACAGAGAATGGGCAGCTGGAGCGAAGGCAATATTCAACGGTCCTGGACAGTTCTTCTTCGAAACCTATCTGCCGAGGGAAATTTTGCCTGTGCTCTTGAGGGCACTAGATGTCTATTTTTACTGGCCGAGTGACTGTACTCAGAGTGGCATTGTGGCTCATGCTCTGGGAGCAGGCGCCACCATTGCATGCCGGGACTTGGAGGGAGTTGGTGAAACGGTCAAAATGGCAGGGGGGCTGGCCCACAAAGATCTCGAGGGGCTCCTTCTGGACATTAGAGAATTGCTGCTCGATCCCAGCCTGAGTGAGCAAATGTCGGAAAGAGGGCTGGGATATGCCGAGAATTTCTCATGGCGAAACCAAGCCCTGAGGCACTTTGAATTAGCGGAGCAGCTGTACTCAACCAGACGGGCTCAATTGGAGGAGCTAGGGCCTCTAAATGTGCTCAACTCAGTGCTGGAAAATACACGCGCAATTCCCTCGTGACATATAGTGCAAGAATTGTATGCATGATGTGCCAGTGACCTGTCTCCCAGCAATCGGTCTGGGTAAGGTGTTAGAGTTTGGGCCGAGTAAGAAATGGGATCCGGTACAGGCCGTGGCGTCTTCACAGTTTGAAACATTCCTTTTTCTGTAATTGGTCATTAGTCCATAGGTGACTTCACAAAGATAAAGGTCCGCAAATAATCACGTGCGGACCTTAGCTTCAATCGACTGATCGGACTACCACTCAGAGTGATCCTTTTTCTACAATCATGCAGTAACTTCCTTGGCTCCTAATTCAATCTCCGGTATTCTGAGTGCGAAAATTTGCAGTGTCCTACAGCTACTGTATGAGAATCGTGGCTAGGAAAGCAGGCGCTCCGGAAGGACCCCATCCTGGCCAGTCTTCTTGTCGCGGAGGTGTCCCGTCACGCTTGGAAATGAAATCTTATCGAGGTCCGCATTGGCCAGCGAAGGTTCCGTGGTGCCAGATTGAGGCCGATGTCAGCGTGCCAAGCTGGGCGTTGGGAAGACTAAGGGGGCGGACCCAGCTGAAGTCCACCCCCCACAGAGTCGAACAAGTCGCCCGCGTCAGACACGCGCAAACACTTGACTGTGGCGAAAACGATGCAACGCAACAACCCCCCACTCCATATTAGCTGGGTGGCAGGTTATTACGGCGCGATCGTTACTCTTGCTCTTTCTTGAAAGGGGCCTTGATCACTACCGTGACCCCTGAAATTGTTCCCGAGACAGCTTTGGTCACAGTGTCGACGGCGGCGCCACCAATGTCACGGGCAGCCTCCACAGCGCCGGTGGCTGCTGCTGATGCTGCGTCCTCCGCACTCACTGCAACTCCCTTTGCTGCATCAATGGCTCCCTCAACCGTGCTGCGAGCCACTGAACCCAAATCGCCACCAACCTCCGCAGCACCTTTTATCGTGCCGCGGGCCGTGCCGTGGGC
>CAYVES010000059.1:0-9053 GCA_964449845.1 uncultured Dehalococcoidia bacterium | reverse complement strand
GTCACCGTAGTGACCTCGCCCACGCCCCGTATTGTGCCCACCACGGCTCCCTTAGCTGTGGTGCCAAGTTCGGCACCAACCTGACTGGCTGCCTGTATCGCGCCCGCCACCGTGTCTCCGGCCAGCCCCGACGCCTCCGTCACCACATCTCTCACGCCGCGAAGTCCGTCCACAACGTTGCTGCGGGCAACCTCTATCGTACTTTGTCCGATCTCCCCAACACTCTTAATGGTTTCAGACAAAGCTTGACTCACTTTCTTGCCTAGATCTCCCAGTGGCATGCTGCTACCTCCTCCGTGTTATAGCGTTCAAGGCGAGAACAATAGCACTCTTCACATGGAAGCACCTCCCTTCTCCATGTCAAGACCCATCCGTTCAAGCAGAACAACCGTGTGGGCAACAATGTTAGCACGTCCCAAATAAAGAAGTCAACAGTATCACGGGAACAAATCCAAAGGAAGCCTTTTGCGGGGTATGCAGAGCTATCCCTTCGAGGGAGAGGAACATGGATACAGTAGCTATTCAAACCGCGCGTGATAAGCCCGCTGTGATGAGGGACAGACACAACCAGAGGTCAGTACCTCGCCGACGTATTGACCTCTGACAAGAAGAGACTAGTGCGAAGGGGGTCTGACACCCGCCGTAGCGGCCCCTCCGCCTACCCACCGGTTACCAATGCCGCAAGCCGTTTCTCCTCTGATGCCAGGCGTTTTTCCATGATGCCCACATGCGCCGCCGCCAGCTTGGCTATGGGTATTCTAAACGGGCTGCAGCTCACCGAGTCGACGCCAGCGCTGTGGAGGAACATGATGGAACGCGGCTCCCCGGCTTGCTCGCCGCAGACACCGATTTCCAGGCTCGCCTTCTCTTTCCTGGCCCAGGATATGGCGGTCTCCATCAGCCTGCCGACGCCTTTAACGTCTAGAATGAGGAAGGGGTTGTCCTTGAGTATGCCGGCTTCCAGATAGGTGGTCAGGAACTTCTTCTCTGCGTCCTCCCTGCTGAAGGAGTATACGGCCTGGGTCAGGTCGTTGGTGCCAAAGGAGAAGAAGTCGGCCTCCTTGGCCAGCCACCCTGCGCGCATGCAGGCGCGCACAGTCTCCATCATCACGCCAATCTTAAGGCCCTTGTCTTTGACCATTGCTTTTACCCAGACAAGCTCCTGCAGGGTGATCACCTGGGGCACCATGATGGAGACATTGGCCTCGACCTCGGCACGGGCCTCGGCGATGGCGTCTATCTGCATCTGGTAGATCGAGGGGGAGGTGACGGCCAGCCTGACACCCCGGTGTCCCAGCATTGGGTTTGTTTCCTCCAGCTCGGCTACTCGCTTCTTGAGTTCGGGGGCCGACGTCTCTGCTTCCGATGGCAGGAACTCGTGAAGAGGCAGGTCCAGGAGCCGGATTATTATCGGCATCCCCTGGAGCTCGCGGAAGATGGCGACGAAATCCTCTTTCTGAAGCTCACGCAGCAGGGCCACCGCCTCCTCTTTCTGGGTCTCGGTCTCCGCCAGTATGAATGCCCTGATGGCTGCCAGCCGCTCCGGGGCGTTGAACTGGCGCTCGGTGCGGCAGAGGCCGATACCCTCGGCGCCGAACTTCTTAGCCAGGGCTATGGCCTCTGCTGTATCGGCATTGGCCTTCACCTTCAGTCGCTTGAAGCCATCGGCCCACGTGAGCAGCTCGGCAAGCTCGGAGGTGCCCTCAGATTCTACCAGCGGCAGGGCCCCGAGGTATATGCTTCCTGTTCTCCCGTCAATGGTGATTACGTCTCCCTTCTTGACGGTCTGCCCCCCGGTTTCGAACTGCTCGGCCGCAAGGTCTATCTTCACCTCTTCAGCCCCGCAAATACAGGGTTTGCCCATGGCCCTGGTGACTATGGCAGCATGGGAGGTAAGCCCGCCGCGGGAGGTCAGCACCCCGACTGCGGCTGAGATGCCCTGGATATCGTCCGGGTTTGTCTCTGGCCTCACCAGGATGACGCGCTCGTTCCGTCTCTTCGCTTCCACAGCCTCGAGGGGATCGAATACCACTGCCGCCGTAGTTGCGCCGTAGGCAGCGCCCAGCCCGCGGCCGATGGGCTCGTATTTCTCCTGGGACTCGATGCGTCGGTGCAGGAAGGCCCTTACATCGTCAGCGGATACCCGCAGGATGGCTTCCTCACGTGGGATTAGCCCTTCCTTTGCCATATCTACGGCAATCTTTACCGCCGCCTGGCCGCTCCGTTTGCCCGATCTGGTCTGGAGGATATAGAGCCGGCCTGCCTCAATGGTAAATTCCACGTCCTGCATGTCACGGAAGTGATTCTCCAGGATGGTGGCTACTTCTTCCAGTTCAGCATAGAGGTGAGGCATTTCTGACTGAAGGGAGCTGATGGGCTGCGGCGTCCGGCGTCCGGAGACCAGGTCCTCGCCCTTGGCTTTGCCGAGATATTCGCCAAATAGCCCCCTTTCGCCGGTGCTGGGGTTTCGAGTGAACATTACCCCCGTCCCCGACTTCTCGTCTAAATCGCCGAAGACCATTGCCTGGACTATGGCGGCTGTGCCCAGGTCAACCGGGATGCGGTTGAGGCGGCGATACTCCGCTGCCCTGGGATTGTCCCAGGAGTCAAAGACCCTCTTAATGGAAGTGAGGACATCCGACGGCTCTTTGACATCGAGCAGGGTGTCCATCATTCCCGGCATCGAAGCCGGCGCTGAGGAGCGGACGGATACGGCCAGCCCGTGTCCTAATCTCCTCCCGGTCCGCTGTTCGAGAGCCTCCAAAGCCTGGTCGATTTCTTCCAGGGGCAAATCGCCGCTTCGCTTATATTCCTTGTAGGCGTCAATAGACACCACGAACTGCGGAGGCACCGCTAGCCTCAGCTTGTTCATGACCACCAGGTTGGCCCCCTTGTTGCCTAGGAGATTCTTGTCCTCACAGGCATTGGTAAATTGATAGACTGTACACATAGGCCACTTCCTCCTGAGCTTCCCCCACTTTAATCTTGTGAGCTCGTCTGCACGAACGATGCCGTATTCTGAAGCTTGCTCAGGACAATTCTATCTGAGCGCGACAGCGGCTCTCTCGTCTTTGGGGGAACCTTTGCTGATCGGTCTAGGAAATCCGGGGTAGACAGCCGACGCATCGACATTTCGGCCGTTGCCAGGCACACCCCGCCGTCATCGTGGAAGGGGATAGGCTCCCAATTCTGGCACTGCTCACAGCACTCTACGTGCATCGGGCATAGCTTTGGCTTCAGCATTTTTCTGACCTCTATAGTCCTGACAAGTCAATGTACGAGATTTGTTACCTAGCCTACTCTACAGAAATTGTGCTCGCTATTGCGGAGGTATTACAATCCCGCTTAAGTACTGGTTTGCACTGGTAATTTGGTACTGCTTCCTCCAGACAAGGTTGTGATACCGGAGAGTAGTTTGTGAGTACGGTCATTGAGGTCAACAATCTGCACACAACCTAGATGACTGCTATGCCATTGACCTATCTGGGCGATTCCCTGAGGCAGACAATGGTCGATTCCTCAGCCCTGCACTCGCACCCTATCGATATGGCTGTACTCGGCGGCCGGTTTTTGCCTGTTCGATAGGGACTGTCCGCTTCTTCCGCTGGGAAGGGTCTCCACGGCGCGCCTTTCCCCCATACACTGGCTACTTCAAATCCTGGCCCCTGGGTGCGTCTGTCGTCCCTCCTATCAGTACTATTTTCCCATCAATAAGTGCCTAGAAAGGGCTATTGTGTAGGTGATTACAGGTGTGCTAAGGTTTGAGCATGATAGTCACACTACTATAGTAACACTACTATTGTAATTGTATATAGAAAGGTTCGAATGATGATAAGAAGTCTAGATGATTACAGGCAGATTGTAGGCGATGATGCCTTAGCTGAGGTCTACACGCAAGCAAGAAAGCTTCAGGGAAGGCGCATTCTACATATCAACTCTACTCACCAGGGGGGTGGTGTTGCAGAAATACTGAGTTCCCTGGTGCCGCTGATGAATGACGTGGGTGTAGAGGCAGACTGGAGGGTGCTTCACGGGACTCCCGATTTCTTTACCATAACGAAGAAGTTTCACAATGCCCTGCAGGGCGGCTCGCTGAATCTCAGTGACATAAAAAAGCAACTGTATATTCAAACCAATGAGGCCTTTTCTGCCTATTGCCACATAGATGCTGATTGTGTAATTGTGCACGATCCCCAGCCACTGCCACTCATAAAATTCTACAAGAAGAGGGGGCCCTGGATTTGGAGGTGTCATATAGATTTGTCACATCCAAATGAGGCCCTCTGGGAATTCCTTAAGACGTTCATTTTAAGGTACGACCTGGATATTATCTCAACTGAAATGTATAGAAAGGCATGTCTACCAGTAGAGCAGAGGATCGTCCACCCGGCTATTGACCCTCTGTCGCTGAAGAACAGGGAGCTCTCCAAAAAAGACATATTGAAATATGTGCGAAAGGCCGGCATACCGATGGATAAGCCTCTGATAACGCAGGTTTCGAGGATGGACATCTGGAAAGATCCTGAAGGTTTGCTCGAAGTCTTCAAGCGTGTAAGGAAAGAGGTCGATTGCAGGTTGGTATATTGTTATGACATGGCATCAGATGACCCCGAGGGCAATGCGGTTTATCAACGAACATATCGCAAGGCGAAGAAGCTTGTGGAAAAGGGCGACGTCCTATTTGTCCTTGGCAGTAGCCAGATACTTGTGAACGCTGTACAACGGGTTTCAACCGTGTTGGTGCAGAAGTCGATAAGGGAAGGATTCTGCCTTTGTGTGACGGAGGGGTTGTGGAAAGAGAAACCGGTGGTGGCTACAAACGTAGGAGGCATTCCTCTGCAGCTGGTAGAAGCGGAAAACGGCTTCTTAGTCGATCCCCTCGACATAGACGGGTTCGCCGATAGGGTCGTGCGGATCTTGCAGAATCCTGATATGGCCGAACAGATGGGGAAAAAGGGTAAGGAAACCGTAAGGAAGAATTTCCTGATAACGAGGCTTCTGTTAGATTATCTGAATCTGTTGAACGATGTCATTTCTGGGCGGAATGGCGGGGGGACTAGTAACTCACTGCCCAAGGATGTGACCAGCCCCCTCGTGTTCGCTATGTAGTGTTTTCAATCGATTCCTCTGTTTCCCGCCGTCGGCTTACCACGCTCCAGCCGATAACCCCTAGTAGTATCACTCCGGAGCCTATCATCATGTAGACCGTCTTGCTTTGTATCCCGGAGACGAAGCCGCTTGAGGCGTTCTTGATCAACTCATTGCCCTTCTCCACCATTAACGCCTCTACGCCCTCGTATTCCGATGGATCGGCCATTATTTCTTCTAGCTGGGGTTCTCCTATGTTGGAGTAGGCCTGCCCTGTGGCTATGTATATAGCGAGGGAGGTAAGAAGCAACGCCACGACCATCCAGGCCAGTCGGCTTCTCCAGTTGCGGCCGCCCGAAAAGCCAATGAAGAAAAGGGATATAAAGGGTATCAGCCAGAGGGTCCACAGCCAGTCTCTGCCAGTGCCGATCCAGTGGCGCGCAGTGTCAAGGGCGTCGAGGGCTTCTTCTTCATCCGAAATCTCTTCTCTTAGATCGGTCTCGGTTAGGGTGTAGCCGCTCTCTATCCAGCCGCGTACATCCTCGAGTGTCTCCTCAGCGTCGCTGTCCAGCTCATCCAAGAGGTCGACTTCGGTGAACGTCCAGCCCTCTGAGACCCAATCGCGGGCCTCGTCCAGGAAATCCTCATTCTCCTCGCCTATCGATTGCCTCAGGTCAGCATCGGTGTAAACCCACTGGTCTGGTATCTTGTCTAGGATCTGCCGGTTAATCAAGTCGGCGAAATCAATGCCGTGCGCCTCTTTGAATTCCTGATACTCTTGCAGACTGCTGAACAAGGCCTGAAGTTTCTCGTCGGCCAGCTCCGTGAGTGCATCGAGGGCGTCAGCCTTTCTGTCCGTCAGGTCGACCGTTACCTCGACGCTGTCCGTTTCTCCTTTGGCGTAGGCGGCGATGCCGTTGATGAGCTCACTGAGCTGCGCCTCTACCCAGGAATGGGGCAGCACCTCCTTGATGGTGGAGTCGATCTCTTCCCGGCTCAAGGTGACGTCAAACGGCAGGCTGACAATCGATGCGAGGTTCGCCTCGATGGTGGGCGTTATCATCTCGTCCAGCAGGTAATCATAGGTCTCCTCCCGGCTGAATAGGTCGAGGACGGCGTCAGCCGCTGCATCGACTCGGTCCCGCAGGTGAATCGTGATGGTGAATTCATCCGAGTCGCCTGTCATATACGGTTTGACGGAGTCGATGGCAGCCTCGACCTGCGAGGCTATCCAATCCTGGGCGACCACTGTCCTGAGTGAGCCTTCTATCTCTTCCTTGTCGAGGTCAAGGGTGTAGGGCAACTCGTCCAGGTTCTCGAGCACCTCGTCGGCCAGGTACGACATCCCATCGTCATAGATGCTTGTAAACGCATCGCCCTCGGCTTCGAGTATATCCTCCTTGGTTACCTCGACAGCCGTGTCTATCCTGTCTTGAAGGGCCAAAGTGTATGTGAATTCATCGGTGTCGCCCAAAAAGTACGGGATTATCGAATTGGTTGCCGATTCCACCTGGTCTTGGAGCCACTCGGGAGGCAGTATCTTCCTGGCGGCGGAGATGAGCTCGTCCTCAATGGCGGATATGTCTATGTCGAAATCCGATGAATCGTCCGTTTCCATCTCCTCCTCTACCTCATCCAGCGCCACTGGCAGAAGCTCGTCATAGACGAAGTTATACATATCCGCCTGCCGCATCTGGTCGTTGTAGAACCCGGGGTTGAGCACGGTGTCATTTACCTGTGTAATCAGTAGTACGAAGATAAGCGTGAAGATGAAGCCGATGATCATGGGGATGGTCAATATCCGTCTAAACCATATCATAGCAACAAGCGGCCTCAGGCCCTCCTTCTCGACAACTACTTCGGGGAGACAACGCTAAATGATATTCTCCTGCCAAACATTAGCACACTTGGCATCAGTCGCGCAATAGTTCGCCCGAATCCCTAATCCGGGGACTTAAGTCCCGCTCTGTCATTGCGAGCCCTTCGCGCTCTGTCATTCTGAGGGAGCCCTTCCTCTTCACGGCGTTCAGAGCTTCGGCTCACTAGGGTAAACTCCGCGAAGCAATCTCTGACATCATTCGGGATTGCTTCGTCGCCGCTTCGACTGGCTCAGGGCTCCTCGCAATGACACCCAAGCGCTTGGGTCAAAGCCCAGGTGACCACCGGACTACGGCGAATGGCTCGAGCTCTCCTTTGTAGGCAAGGTACCCCTTCTCCTCAGTAGTACGAGGACAATAATAGCGACGAATCCCATCTCCAGGCCAAATCCCCAGGGCGTTTCGACCCAGGAAAACCAATCATGTACAGGACGTTGACCTGTTATCGGTCGCAGAATAAGCCAGTCAAGGATGTCTGGAGCCAAAGCCCATATCATCCCCCACCAGTAGTGACGCAGCAACCAGCCGACCGCCAAAGTAACGATAACCAGTGCGATGAGGGTGAGAATGCTTGGCGCATCGTGAGGATAAGGGAGAAAATGAAGGATGACAGGGGAGCCTGAGGGCCAGAGGTAGGGAGCATGCCACATCGTCGTGCTATCGAGGATGGCGGCGCTTGCAAAGGCAACCACTGCCGTTGGCAGTTTTCGCTTTAGGCCTGCCTGGGAAAGAGCTCCTATGGCCATATGGCTGGGTGCGAACATTATCCCCTCCCGTTCTCACGTGATTGTATGATTTCCTTTAGTGACCTGCTCCGCTGGAATACAGGCCGATCACGCCGCCTACCACAAGGGCCGTTGAAGCGATTCTCAGGGCGCTTACGGGCTCCTTGAAGTACACGATGCCGACGGCGCTTATCAACAGAACCCCCAACCCGGCCCATATGGCATAGGCGACACTCACATCTATGCGTTTCAGGGCGAAGACGAAGGCGGCAAAGGAGAGTCCGTAGAAGATGAATATCAGTACAGAAGGAGTCAACTTGGAAAACCCGTCGGATAACTTCATGCTGGTGGTGCCACAGACCTCCAGGACAATCGCTAAGGCGAGATACAACCAATACACTGGAACACCTCCTAAAGTTTAAGAAGTTGCAGACGGTACGATAGGGAATAGCTTTTTCAGCTTCGGCGATAGGTATTTCTATCATAGGCTCTGGGAGTCGTCAAGGCAAGGACGAAAAAGACCGAGAACCGATGAAGCCTGGATATGGAGAGCGCCGGGTTTCACTTTTGGATGAGGTTTGTGGTAAACTTTGTGAAGCTAACTGTTGACAAAAGCAAAAAAATGTATAATCTAAACTAGGATACAAAATGGCATCAACACTGAAATGCAGAGGAGACTAGTTTGAAAATACTTTTAGTCTATCCACAGTATCCAGACACCTTCTGGAGCTTCCGGCATGCGCTTAGAATCGTTGCCAAAAAGGCAGCTTTTCCGCCTCTGGGCTTAGTGACTATAGCTGCGATGCTTCCCCAGGAGTGGGACAAGAAGCTGGTAGACATGAATGCAACGTCCCTGACAGACGAAGACATCAAGTGGGCTGACTATGTGTTTATCAGTGCTATGGTGGTGCAAAGAGACTCGGTGAGAGAAGTTATCAGGAGATGTAAGAAGCTTAACGCTAAGATGGTTGCCGGCGGCCCACTTTTTACTAGCGAACCCGAGAAATTTGAGGAAGTGGACCATTTGGTGCTTGATGAGGCCGAGGTTACCCTTTCACCTTTTCTGGAAGACCTGGAAAAGGGATGTGCCAAACCTGTCTACACATCGAAAGAACGCCCGGATTTGAGCAGAACCCCTCTGCCGCTGTGGTCCCTTCTGGACTTGAAGAAATACTCCACGATGAGCATTCAGTACTCTCGAGGATGCCCCTACAATTGTGAGTTCTGCGATATCATCATACTTAATGGGCACAAACCGCGAACCAAGAGCAAAGCCCAGATCCTGGCTGAGTTCGATGCGTTGTACAACCGGGGCTGGCGAGATGGTGTGTTTGTTGTCGATGATAACTTTATTGGCAATAAG
>CAYVES010000058.1:0-12656 GCA_964449845.1 uncultured Dehalococcoidia bacterium | reverse complement strand
TATCCACATCGATAATCTGCCCGGGGGAGACTTTGTATTGCTTGCCTCCGGTTTCCACTACAGCGTAAATCGCCAACCTCCAAAGGTGACTTATGAAATTCTACCAACTCCAACCTAGACTGTCAAGCAAACTCGCGTGTCCCTTATTTCGTGGATTCTAGTTCTCCAGTGTCATTGCGAGCCCTTCGCTAGGTGTCATTCTGAGCGTAGCGAAGAATCTCACGGGACTCAGGACAGGCTCCGCGAAGCAATCTCATATCGTCCTTCGGGATTGCTTCGTCGCTGCGCTCCTCGCAATGACACTCAGCAAATGAGCTTTTTGAATCTGCACTCACGGATTAAGAGCAGTAGGGGGGTGAGTGGCAACAGAACCCACCGCTCCCCACTGCGCTTGGGACAAAAAGCAGAATGAGTGGTGGGTTTCGCCGAGCTTCACCCACCCTACTATTCTGTGCTGAATACCAATCCCTCGTGGCTAAGATCGACTTTGACCTTATCCCCCTCCTTAAACTCACCCATAAGTATCTTCTTGGACAGTGGGGTTTCCACCTCACGCTGAATGGTCCGCTTCAACGGGCGAGCGCCAAAATTGGGGTCGAAGCCTTCCCTGGCCAGCCAGGACTTGGCCTCATCAGTCAGCGCCACAGTTATCTTCCGGTCCTCGATCCTCGCCTGCACCTCTTTCATTATGAGGTCAACGATCTGCCTTATCTGCTCCTCTGTGAGCGGCTGGAAGATGATGGTCTCGTCGATGCGGTTGAGGAACTCTGGACGGAAGGTCTGCTTCAGGGCGCTCTCGATAGAACCCTGGAGCCGCTTCTGCTCGCTCTTCGTCTGCGCCTCGTGGCGAAACCCCAAGGAACCGCGCTGGAACTCCTGGCTCCCCAGGTTCGAGGTCATGATGACCACCGTGTTCTTGAAATCAACGGTCCTGCCGTGACCATCCGTGAGCCGGCCGTCTTCCAGTATCTGGAGCAGTATGTTGAACACATCGGGGTGAGCTTTCTCCACCTCGTCGAACAGGATAACCTTGTAGGGACGACGACGTACCGCCTCGGTGAGCTGTCCCCCTTCTTCATAGCCGATGTACCCCGGAGGGGCGCCGATGAGACGGGACACAGTGTGCTTCTCCATGTATTCCGACATATCAAGCCTCACCATCGCCTCTTCCTCCTCAAAGAGGAACTCGGCCAGAGCCCGGGCAAGCTCCGTTTTGCCCACGCCGGTGGGCCCGAGGAAGATGAAGCTGCCGATGGGCCTTTTAGGGTCCTTCAGCCCTGCCCGTGCCCTCCGCAGGGCATCAGAAACCGCGGTTATAGCCTCATCCTGCCCAATGACCCTGCGGTGTAGTCCCTCCTCCATGTGGATGAGTTTCTCCGTCTCACCCTCCAGCATACGGCTTACGGGGATGCCTGTCCATTTGGCGACGAGTTCAGTGATGTCCTCCTCATCTACCACGTTATCGATCTTCTCTTCCTGGAGCCATTTACTCCTGATTTCCTCGTACTCCTTTTCCAGACCAAGCCGCTGGGTCTTGAGGTTAGCCGCTCCCTCAAAGTCGCCGCGCTGGGACGCTGCTGCCTCCTCGTCAGTCAATTGCTTAAGCCTCTGCTCCAGCGACTTGACATCCGGGGGAGCGCTCTCAGCATCGATCCGAATCTTGGATGCAGCCTCATCTATCAGGTCAATGGCCTTATCAGGAAGGTAGCGATCGGAGATATAACGCTGGCTGAGCTTGGCCGCAGCCTCAAGTGCCGAATCCTCGATCTGAATCTTGTGATGGGCTTCGTATCGCGGTCTGAGACCCCGCAGCATCTCGATGGTATCATCCACACTGGGCTCGCCGATGAATACCGGTTGAAATCTCCTCTCCAGGGCGCGGTCCTTCTCCACATGCTCTCGGTACTCATCGAGCGTGGTAGCGCCCACACACTGAAGCTCGCCACGGGCCAGCGCTGGTTTGAGCATGTTGGAGGCATCGATGGCACCCTCGGCAGCGCCAGCACCGACGACGGTGTGAAGCTCATCAATGAAGAGTACGATCTCACCCTGGGCACGGCGGATCTCATCCATAACCGCTTTGAGCCGTTCCTCGAATTCGCCACGAAACTTGCTGCCGGCGACCAAGGCACCCATATCGAGAGCGATGACCCTGCGCCCTTTCAAGGAATTGGGTACGTCGTCGGCCACGATTCTCTGCGCCAGACCTTCAGCAATAGCCGTCTTGCCCACGCCGACCTCGCCGATGATAACCGGGTTATTCTTGGTGCGCCGCGTCAGCACCTGTATCACCCGCCTTATCTCCTCGTCACGCCCTATTACCGGGTCCAGCTTGCCCTGCCTAGCCAGCTCAGTGAGATCACGGCTGTATTTCTCCAGTGCGCGATATTTGCTCTCCGCCCTGGCGTCGGTAATGCGCTGCCCCCCACGGATGTCCTGAAGGGCACCGTATATCCTTTCCTGGTCTATGCCGAACTCTTTCAGGATGCTGGCCGCCTCTCCATCTCGCTCCCCAGCGATGGCAATGAGCAGGTGTTCGCTGCCCACAAACTCATCCCTGAATCTATCGGCCTCGCTTGCGGCAGCACGAAGTAAACTTTCTATGCGAGGTGTGGGATAGATCTGCGCTCCTTCGTAAGCTACCGTGGGGGTGCGCTTAAGGGCTTGTTCCACCTTGTCTCGCACCGGCTCGGTTTCGACACCCAGTTCCTTCAGTATTTCAGCAGTTACGCCGCCCTCTTGCATGAGCAGTGCCAGAAGGATGTGCTCCACGTCCCACTGGCTATGGCGATAGCGCCGGACCAGTTCCTGAGAGGCAGCGAGCACCTCTTGTGCCTGTTCCGTGAATTTAGGTGGATTCATCATGGCCAAACTCCTTTTTTGCCATTATCTGTCTATTCATAAAACTAAGTTCTGGCTATGGTCGTGCCTGGGTAAGGCGCCTTATCTCCGACTCCAGCCTTTGCATTTGCCTTTCCATCTCAGCCATGCGCTCGACCATCCCCATGATAACCTCAACACCAGCCAAATTGACCCCGAGGTCATTGATCAGGGTCTTCATGCGACGCAGCCGCTCAATGTCTTCCGTCGAGTAGAGCCTGCGATTACCGGCAGAGCGATAGGGCTCAACCATGCCTGCTCGCTCGTAATACCTCAGGGTTTGCGCATGCACGCCGATCATCCTAGCTGCCACGCTTATCACGTAACGAGGCTCAGAATCCTCGAACTCCATCGTTTTTCACCTCCATAAATTGCCGCACTCAAAAGCGTTTTCAAGCACGAATCGCTTTCAACTCTCGGAAAAGCTCCTTCTCGCGCTCAGACAACTTGGTGGGCAGGACAACCTGGACTCCGACTAATAGGTCACCCTTAGCATTGCCGCCAAGGTGAGGCATCCCTTGCTTGGCCAATCGAAAGACTTTGCCGTTCTGGGTCTCAGGGGGGATTTTGAGAGCTAGCCTCTTCCCCGCGATGGTCGGTACCTGGACCTCGCCGCCGAGAATGGCATCGAGCAGAGATATGGGCACCTCTACATGGAGATCATCCCCCACCCTCCGGAAACGTTTGTCAGTCTTAACGGAGACCAGCAGGTAGAGATCGCCTGACGCGCCTCCACTATATCCCGGACGGCCCTTGCCCGCTATCCTTACCCTGGAGCCCTCCTTGACGCCAGGCGGGATCTTGACCTCGAGCCGCTTCGGCCGCATCACCCTCCCTGAGCCGCCGCAGTTGGGACAACCCTCCCCCCTGCAGCTTGGGCACATCTCCTCCACTTGAGTCTCGAGCATCCGCGCTGCTCCCCGATATGCCTCCTCCAAAGACACCTCAACAGGATACTCTAAATCGCGACCGCGCTGAGGACGACGTGCTCTCCTACCCCCAAAACCGCTCAGAATCGAATCAAAAATGGAGCCGACCCCTTCGCCACCGATATCGCCGAAGTCGAATGTAGTGCCCCCCGTGGAAAAGTCCCAGGAAGGTTGCCGCCGCCCAGCCTTGGCAAACTGGTCAGCGTATTGCCAGTTCTCGCCATACTGGTCATACTTCTTGCGCTTCTCGGGGTCGGACAGCACCTCATGGGCCTCGTTTATCTCCTTAAACTTGGCCTCGGCTGACTTATCACCGGGGTTAACATCCGGATGATGCTTTCGGGCCAGTTTTCGATAAGCCTGCTTTATCTCCTTGGCGGTGGCTTTCTTGGTCAGCCCTAAGATCCCGTAGTAATCCTTGCCCGCCATCTCCTGAACCTCCTACGGCACATTATAACTCTTGACAACTATTTTGTCAATGACCAAAAATGTCGTAAGAGAATTATGCCCGTTTGTAAAAGGACTTTGGTAACTATCTTGACAATGCTGTGGCAGCTATGTTACACTGACGGTAGAAAGGATTGGAAGTAGAGAGGAGGTGTCAACATGAACCTCATAAGGTGGCAGCCGTTCTCCGATGTGGTCACCCTAAGGCAGGCAATGGACCGCTTGTTCGATGACAGCTTTGTCAGGCCAGCGCGTTTCGCCGGCCTCTTCGGCGAGGGGGCAGAGAAGCCCATCGACATGTACCAGACCGATGAGGAAGTGGTAGTCAAGGCAAGTGTGCCCGGCGTCAAGCCCGAACAGGTGGACGTCACCATAACCGGTGATACCCTGACTATAAAAGGGGAGACCAAGACAGAGGAGGAAGTCAAGAAGGAGAACTACTTCCGCAAGGAGAGAAGCTACGGAGCGTTCAGCCGCAGCATCTTGCTCCCCAGCTCGCTGCAAACAGATAAGGCGGAAGCAAGCTTCGAGAACGGGGTGCTGACCCTGACCATCCCCAAGGCTGAGGAGTCCAAGCCCAAACAGATCAAAATCAAGCCGCAGGGGGTTATCGAGGGCAAAAAGGCATAATATAAACCCTATCAGAAGGAAGGAGCTGGACGAAGACGTCCAGCTCCTTTTTCTTTCGCGATAGCCACCTGACACTCATTTCCATGAATCACCTAGCTTGTCGAGTACAACCAAGTACCAGAGTGGCGTTTGCTCCTTCAATCCGAAGCCAAGAAATATTGGCAAACGAAAGTGAAAAAGAGGCAACCTACAAAGCCTAGCGGGCAGCTTTACTGGATAAAGCTTAGTCGGTACCGTCATCTGGGTATAGATAACATCAATCAAAGATATCTTCGTTCCCCTTGGAGCAAGCTTGGTGATGTCCTGCTCGGTGAATGTGTGTAGGTGCCCCCAATAGGGAGTGCGCCGCCCGCAGTGGATGCAAAGCTCAGTCTTTATGGTCTCCTCAAACGGGACTGTCACTATGACTCGCCTTCTGGCGACCCGCGCCAGCTCCTCCAGCGCCCCTCTCGGGTCGTGGAGATGCTCAAGCACTTCCAGACAGGTCACCGTGTCCACGCTTTCGTCTGTGAGCGGCAGACCGGACTCTATATCGCACAAAATAGTCACACCGCTGTTCAAATCCTTGTTGGTCCGCGCGGCCTTCTCTGCACTGACTTCAATGCCCAGGACTTCGTATTCCCTTGCGACAAGGCTCAGAAAGCCACCCGTGCCGCAACCGACATCTAGCACTGTATTACCCATGAGATAAGGCTGCACCCTCTTATAACGGTAGGCAACATTTGCACTTCTTTCTTGCTCGCCAGCCAACTTGTAATATTCAGCACTTCTAATGGGCATGTTTAAGAGCCACCACTGCGAAACTCGGCGGCGCAAACTGCCATAGCCGCATCGGGGACAAACGATCTCATTCCTACCTCAGAAGTCTACACACTATCTGTGGATTGTCAACCACAGGTAAGCGGAACCGCTTCGCACTGAGCTTGACTTGGCTGGATGGGGCAACATATAATCTAACCTAAGGGCAGGGATTGCCCGGAGGGAATGAAGTTGACAGTTGAGGAGGAGGGGTCCAGTCTGGGGACAGTAGCTCTCCAGACTGTGGGCTGCAAGCTCAATCGGGCAGAGACGGATTCGTTAGCTCGCAAGTTCCTCGAGGCCGGTTACCAGGTTGTTGCTCCTGACCAAGCTGCTGACATTTGCCTGCTGAACACCTGCACCGTAACCCACATCGCCGACCACAAGTGCCGCAAGCTGTTGCGGCTGGCGCACCGGCGTAACCCTGACGCTCTGATCGTGGTTACGGGCTGCTATGCAGAGCGGGTGCCCGCAGACCTCGGCAGCATCGAGGGTGTTGGACTGATAATAGGCAACCGTGATAAGGAGAGAATGGTAGAGATAATCGAGGACAAAGCCAATGGCCATAGAGCACCCAGGACGTGGGGCAGATCTGAGTTAAGCGTTCACCACCCCTTTCCCTCGAAGGGAGAGATAATGGGTGAGGGTGAACCTCCCTATAGAGACTTCCCCCCTCCCCCTAACCCCCTCCCTCCAGGGGAGGGGGAATTCCAGCCAGCGACAGCGACTGAAGGATTACGAGCCAAGAGCCCATTGCTCCGCACGCGCGCACTGGTCAAGATACAGGAAGGTTGCAGCCAGCCATGCTCGTTCTGCATCGTGCCCCGAGTTCGGGGCCCAGAGAAGAGCCGGCCACAGGAAGAGGTTGTCGCCGAGGTGAAGGCCAGGGTGGCTGAGGGCTACAAAGAAGTGATCCTGACGGGTACCAGGATCGGGCGCTACGGGCTAGGTGAAGGCCTCCGAGGGTTGACTAGGCGCATCCTCGAGGAAAGCGATGTTCAGCGATTGCGGCTCTCTTCGCTCGAGCCCTCCGATCTAACCCCTGACCTCCTGCGGCTCTGGGAAGATAGTCGCCTTTGTCCCCATATCCACCTCCCGCTACAGAGCGGCAGTGACTCTGTGCTTGAACGAATGAGCCGCGCTTATTCCACCGCTCAGTATCAGCAGGCAGTGTCGCTGGCCCGAGAGGCGATACCTAACCTAGCCTTGACCACTGACATTATGGTTGGCTTCCCCGGCGAGTGCGAGGGAGAATTCAACGAGAGCTACCGTTTCTGCGAGCGTACAGGCTTCGCCCGCCTGCATGTATTCCCCTACTCACCACGACCTGGCACCAGGGCGGCACGGATGGCAAACACGGTAGAAGACGGAGAGAAGAAGCGACGCATCCATCTCATGCTCGACCTAGCCAACATAAGCAGCCAGCGCTTTGGGGAACGTTTTTTGGGCCAAGAAATGAATGTGTTGTGGGAGGGGGAAAAGGACGGAATCTGGTTCGGGCTCACTGATAACTATATCAGGGTATTCCTCCCCAGCCAGGAGCAATTAGCCAACAAGTTGCTGCCGACGAATCTGGTCGCCCATAAAGAGGACGGCGTCTGGGGAGAATTGATCTAAGCGTTCAGCCCTCGGCTTTGAGTTCTTAAGGTTCGAGGTTCGAGGTTCGAGGTTCTAGGTTCTAGGTTCTAGGTTCTAGGTTCTAGGTTCTAGCTTGACCGAGAACGTAGGACTTAGAACGTTGCCAAAGCTGAACGCTAGGGCAAGGGGGTCAAGACCATGAGCAACATCGATGTATTATACCTGGTGCTGTTTTTTGTCTGCCTGCTGCTCTCCGGCTTTTTCTCTAGTTCGGAAGTAGCCTTCGTCTCCTTACAGAGATTGCGCCTGAGACACCTGGCGGACACAGAGGGCGGTGCTGCCAAAGAGGTAGCTACGCTGACAGAGAAGCCCGAGCACTTACTAACAACCATCCTCGTGGGCAATAACCTGGTAAACACCGCTGCTGCCGCTCTGGCGACAGTAGTAGCGGTATCGGTGCTAGCTAGTGAAGGTCAGGCAGTAATAGCAGCTACGGCAGGGGTAACCATAATGCTGCTCATCTTTGGCGAGGTCTTCCCCAAAACCGTGGCCACCAGGTATGGGGAGCGAATGGCCTTGTTCTACGCCACGCCGATGAAGCTGTTGATATGGGTTCTGCTACCTATAGCAACGGTCTTCGTCTGGATAGCCGACAAGCTGGCTCGACTGGTGGGGGCTTCCCCAGCACAGCACGTACTGGTAAGCGAGGACGAGATTCGCACCGCCCTCTCTGTGGGGGCGGAGGAGGGAACCTTAGTGGAAGCTGAGGCTGAGATGGTGGAGAGGGTGTTTCGCTTCGGCGACCGCCAGGTTGACGAGGTAATGACCCCCCGCCCTGATATCAACTGGGTGGAGAAAGGCACCAGACTCTCTGAGTTTCTCGCCATCTATGCCCAGTCTCCTCACACCCGCTTCCCGGTCTACGAGGACACTATTGACAATGTGGTCGGCGTCCTGTGGATAAAGGATGTGCTCATGGCCCAGGCCAAAGGCACTATCCAACAAGACAGCCCCATTGATAAGCTGGCGCGCCCAGCATACTTCGTACCTGAGAGCAAACTCATCGCTGAGCTTTTCACCGAGCTACAGGAGTCCGGCGGACAGGTAGCCATGGTCGTCGACGAGTTCGGCGGCACCGCCGGGTTGGTCACAATGGAGCAGCTATTAGAGGAAATCGTGGGGGAGTTCGGAGACGAGCTGGCCAGGGTGAGAAAAAGCTTCGAGACCATCGATGAGAACAGCTTCCAGATCGATGGTGGGATGAGGCTCGATGATGCCAATGAGCAGCTTGCATTGGAACTGCCGGAAGGAGAATATGAGACGGTAGCCGGCTTTGTTTTAAGCATGCTGGGCCACATACCCAAGGAGGGAGAGCAACTGAAATACAACAACTTGAAGCTGGTAATAACCGAAATGAGAGGGGTCAAGATCGGTAAGATCTTGGTCACGAAGGAATAGAGATGCAGCGACTGCGTCTAACATTCAGTCGGGGTGAAGAGGTGAAGTACATCTCGCATCTAGACCTGATGCGTCTCTGGCAACGGGCGCTACGTCGGGCTGATATCCCACTCGCCTATTCCCAGGGGTTCAGCCCTCATCCCAGGATATCCCTGGCAGCACCTCTAGCCGTCGGTGTGACCAGTAGCGGGGAGCTTATGGACATTTTCCTGGAGCATCGGGTCTCACCACACTTCTTTGTCAAGAGTATTGGGAACCAGTTGCCTCCAAGCATCGATATCTCGGAGGTGGTGGAGGTGGGGCTAGGGTTGCCTTCGCTCCAATCCCAGGTGCTCTACGCTGAATATGAGGTTGGTGTAGTCACCGATAAAGGGCCAAAGGAAATAGAGGCCTCCTTGCGCTCTCTGCTGGCCAGGGATACCTTGCCCTGGCAGCACGCCCGGGATAAAGAGATTCGCAAGTATGATCTGCGGAGCCTAATCGAGAGCCTGTGGCTACTTGATTGGAATCCACCTGAGTGCACCCTGGGAATGCGATTGCGTTGCGATAACGAAGGGACAGGCAGGCCGGAGCAGGTAATATCAGCACTCAGCTTTGCCAATCCTCCCAAATCCGTCCATCGCACCAAACTGATCCTGGCCCAGCAGAATAGACGGACTCTCCGCCTCTAGACCTGTAAACATGTCACAGCAATCGCTAGACCCACAGAGACGAGAACAGGCGCGCAAATACACCAGACAGATGAGGCGCCTCCTATTCCTTGAACTGGCGCTGGGGGCTATCTTCCTGCTCACCGTTTTGCTCAGCGGGCTCTCCACTGGGCTGAGAAACCTCCTGGAGTTCCCCCAGTCAGCGAGGGTTGTGCTCTACTTTCTGATTCTGATGATAAGCTATGGCATCATCTCCGCACCGCTCAGTGTTTATCGCGGCTTCGTTCTGCCCCATCGTTACGGCCTCTCACATCAGAGCTGGGGGTCATGGCTGGCCGATGAGGCAAAGGAAGTCATTTTAGGATTAGCGCTCGGTACGGGTCTAGTGGTGGTCATCTATCTATTCCTCCAGGCCTTCCCCCTGACCTGGTGGCTACTGGCTTTCGCCTTTGTAACATTGGTCACCGTGATCATGACGAGGCTGGCACCGGTGATCATCCTGCCCCTTTTCTTTAAACTGGAACCGCTCGCCGACCCCGGACTCCGCCAGAGGCTGCTCAGCCTGGCAGAGCGTTGCCAAACCAAGGTGAAGGACGTTTTCCAGATAAATTTTGGCAGCAAAACATCCACCGGCAACGCTATGCTGATGGGTTGGGGCAACACCAGGCGCATTGCTATCAGCGACACTCTTCTCCAGAGCTACACCCCGGAGGAGATCGAGGCGATCATGGCTCACGAACTCGGGCACCAACGTCACAGGGACATCGCCAAGACTATCGTGACCCAGTCGGCGCTGATGCTCCTTGGATTCTACCTAATAAACATCACGCTCAACTGGGCAGTGCCCATATTGGATTTCGACGGCATCTCCGACGTGGCAGCGTTTCCCCTGCTTGCATTGGTTCTGGCCGCCTTCGGCGTAGCGCTCGCTCCGCTGGCAAATGCCTATAGCCGACGCCTGGAGGTAGCCGCGGACAACTATGCTCTTGCCACCACCGACAATGCGGAGGCATTCGCCACCATGCTCACCAAGCTCACCGATCAGAATCTAACAGAACCCAAACCCAGCAGATTGGCAGAGCTCATGTTCTACGACCATCCACCATATTACAAGCGAGTGGAGCTGGCTCGCAGGTATCGAAACGAGGAGAAGCGATGAGAATTGTCTTGGTCAGGCACGGGGAAACCGACTGGAATAGGCTGGGTCGGATACAGGGAATCAGCGACGGGGAGCTAAATGAAACGGGTAGAAGGCAGGCCGAAGCGCTTGCTCAAGCGCTCAAGAACGAGAGGGTGGAGGCTATATACACCAGCCCCCTAAAGAGAGCGCGAGACACAGCCTACGCTATAGGCCGTCATCACCAGGTTGAGGTGGTAACCCTCCACGGGCTAAGGGAACTGGATGCGGGAGAGGTCGATGGCCTCACATATGAGGAGATGAGGATCCAGTACGGCGATTTCCTAGAAAGGTGGATAGAAGACTGCACTTCGGTGAGACCGCCCGGAGGTTGCACCCTGCACGAGCTCCAAGACCAGGTCTGGGCATCTATCCAGGAGATCCTGAAGAGAGAACGGCCGATGGCAGCGAAAGGTAAAGAGAGCGAAAAAGGGGTGGTGCTTGTGGTCACCCACTTCTTCCCCATGCTTTCTATTATTTGCAGGGCACTCGGACTGGGTCTTTCACAGTGTAGAAGGATGAGGCTCGATTTGGCCTCCATGTGCACTCTGGACTTCAACCCTTCGAGGACGGTGCTCGTCTCGCTAAACGACACCTGCCATTTGAAAGAAGAATACAAATGAGACGCCAGCAGCCTCTGTCGAAAAGGGTTCTACGGTTCATTCAGGAGCACGGTCTGGTCAGACTGAATGAGCCCCTGATAGTGGGAGTCTCTGGGGGGCCAGACTCAGTATGTCTGCTCCATATCCTGGCCGGCCTCAGACGCACCCTGGGGATAAAGCTCCATGTCGCTCACCTGAATCACCTGCTGCGCGGCGCTGAATCAGATGCCGATGCCGAGTACGTCTCCCGGATTGCCCACGACATGGGAATCCCCTCAACCATCGAGAGGTGTGACGCAAAGGCTTATCAGCAAGAACATCGCCTCTCCCTGGAGGAGGCAGCCCGGGAGGTTAGATATGCCTTCTACTCCCAGGTTGCTGCTTCTTTGAGCACGAGAACGGTAGCGGTAGGGCATACCGCGGATGACCAGACCGAGACCATCCTGATGCACCTGGTGCGCGGAACCGGGCTTGCCGGGCTCCGCGGTATGCAGCCGTTGAGCACCTGGAGCCTGCCCGACGGAACCCACCTCCGAGTAGCGCGGCCTCTCCTCAATGTCAGAAGAGAGGAAACCGAGGCCTATTGCGCCGCTCAGGAGCTATCCCCCCGAAGCGATTCCTCCAACTACTGGCCCAACCAGTTGCGCAACCAGGTCCGCTCCCAGCTCATCCCCTTGCTTCGAGAATACAACCCTGACATCGAAGAGGCATTACTACGCACCGCCCGCGCCGCTGATGCTGACCTAGCCTACATCGACAAGGAAGTGTCACAGCTTTGGGGACACGCGGCGAGAGAACGGCCTGACGGGATTGCCATCGACAGGTCAGCATTCTCCAGCCTTCACCATGCCCTCAAGCGGCATCTCATCCGCTCAGCCATCCAGCGTCTACTCGGCGACCTGCAGGATGTCGAGTCTGTTCACATCGAGAGCCTGCTCGAGGCCATGTCCAAGCCGGCAGGCAAAAGGCTCTCCCTGCCCCGCGGCCTGGCCTTTCACGGTGACTACGGCCACGGTCTGATAACAGCCAAGGGAGAGGTCACCTGCCCCTTGCCTGCTTTAGAGGGCCAGCACCGGCTCAATGTTCCCGGTGAGACCGAGTTCTGCGGCTGGCGGGTGCGCACCAGCATCCTTGATCATCGACCAGCGGAGAATGAGGAGGAGAAGCTGAAGGCATGCCTCGACCTCGATGTCGCCGGGCCGGGGCTCACAGTTCGGGGGCGAAGGCGCGGCGAGAGGTTTCAGCCCCTGGGGATGGAGTCCCCCAAGAAGCTCCAGGACTTCATGGTCGACGCCAAGATTCCCCGCCCCTGGCGGGACCGAGTCCCTCTGGTCTGCTCGCCGCAGCAAATCCTCTGGGTGGTGGGCTGGCGCATCGACCACCGCGCCAGGGTCACGACCTCGACCAGGCGCGTCCTCTGTCTCGAATTCGCGAGGAGAGAAAGGGCTCGCCAACCCTGTAAATCCCCTCCCCTGGCGGGAGGGGATTAAGGGGAGGGGGAATATTC
>CAYVES010000057.1:0-12794 GCA_964449845.1 uncultured Dehalococcoidia bacterium | reverse complement strand
GAGTTGCTGAAGTCAGCAGTGCGAATATCGGGACGGAGATCAAGGGCGGTGGCAACTATGACCGCGCCTTGCCTCTCTCGATATGGTGACGTGGTTGTGGCAAAGTACAGGTCGTCCACAATCTCTCGCTCGGTCGCACCAAGACAATCCGCTGCCGCGGCAACTGCCATGGTGAGACTATCTTCATCATAATTAGCCACCGCCTTTTCTCCGGGTAGACCGGTTGCCGACCCCAACCATCCCATAGCTGCGGAAATCGTCTTGCGCCTTATCCGCAGCAATGGTATATATGCACCATAAGAAGTAATCCCTACCATAATACCTATCCTCTCTATTTACTCCAGACGGGGCGCTATTTTCTCCCTTTGTAGCGATCGGACTGGTAAAATCGTATACCATCCCTCCCCGCCAAGTCAAGGCGCTCGACTTCTTGCTATTCCGAGATTTGCAGAACGACTGAGCATATTCCAGAGACATGTTGACAACTTGGTGCCAAACAAATTAGATTGTTTAAGAATGGAGAGGATGAGATGTCAGCAAAGAGGCTTACCAAGCTGTTTGAACCCATCAAGATTGGAAACATTGAACTGAAGAACAGGATAAAGTTGCCTGCGATGGGCATAGCGATGGGAGAGGGCGACGTAACCGAGCAGGCGAAAGCTTTCTATGCCGCGCGGGCAAAGGGTGGTGCGGCATTAATAGGAATAAGCTGCACCCCCACCAGGTTGATTCAGGGCCCTCTATTTGGGATATTCGATGACCGTTTTATCCCAGGGCTTAGAGAGTTGGTTGAGGTAATTCATGCCAATGGCGCCAAATCCTATGCGCAGATGGGGGCAGGCTACAGCTGGGCATTCGGTACTGGCCCCGTTGAGTATATTAGCCCTTCAGGCATCACACCTACGGGGCGGCCGGGGTCAGCTTTTCGTGTGGGGGGGCCTTTTGAGCCCACCATGCCCAGAGCTCTCAGCGTTAATGAGATCCACCAGATGGTGGACGCCTATGGTGACGGAGCCTTAAGAGCCCAGCGGGCTGGCTTCGATGCCGTCGAAGTCATAGCGTCGGTCAGCTATACCATATCTCAATTCCTGTCCCCGCTGACTAATAGGAGGACAGACCAATATGGCGGCGGTCTGGAAAACAGAATGCGATTCCTTCTCGAGATCATCGAGAACATCAAGAGCAAGACTGGTGAGGACTATCCTATAACGTGTAGGCTTAGCGGTGCCGATTTGATGGAGCCGAAGGGATATGACCTTGAAGATACGAAGGAAATGGCGCGCATATTAGAGGAGGCAGGAGTTGTCGAGATTGATGTAATGTCGGGCTGGCACTATGCCTCGGTTCCCATAATACAAACGCCGGTGCTCCAAGGGGCCTGGGTCTATCTCGCTGAAGGGGTTAAGAGCGCAGTGAATATCCCGGTAGCTGCAGGCACCCAGATTCAGGACCCTCTCGTTGCGGAGCAGGTCCTGGTTGAAGGCAAGGCGGACATGGTCTATATCGCTCGGGCACTGGTTGCCGACCCCGACCTGCCGAATAAGGCAAGGGAGGGACGACTTGCTGACATCAGGCCTTGCATGAACTGCTGCCGCTGTATCTCAGCAGTAGACGATCCACCCGTGTTTTGCAGCGTCAATGCCAGAATGGGGAGAGAGGCAGAATACCCCTCTGATAAGCCCGCAGCAAGCAGCAAGAGCGTGCTTGTCGTTGGTGCGGGGCCTGGTGGTATGGAAGCAGCCTGTATAGCTTCCATTCGAGGGCATAAGGTCACGCTGTGCGATCAAAATCCAAGGCTAGGCGGAGCCCTACTCCTAGCGTCAGTTACCAACAGACGAATGGAGCCTGTCCTCAACCACATGAAACGGCAAATCGAGAAGCTTCCGATCAAGGTCAAGCTGAATACGCAGGTGACCCCTGCCCTGGTTGAGGAGATGAAACCAGAGGTGGTCGTTCTAGCACTGGGTGGGGCTGCTTCCTCCCCCGAGGTGTCAGGCAGCAGCGGTAATATTGTACTTGACCGGGATGATGTGCAAGCCATCTTCGGTGGCCACGCGAGCAAGAAGGGTGGCTACCTAAAAAGGTTTGTTTCCTACCTGGGTGCCCTGTTCATCAGGTGCTTCTACAAACCATCGGTTATAAGGTGGCTTCTGAGGTTCAATTGGCCGTTCAAGAAGTGCGTTGTCGTAGTGGGTGGCAATTTCGCTGGCTGTGAGCTTGCGGAAACGCTGGTGGATCGAGGGAAGGAGGTAACGATAATCGAAGAGTCCAGGCGATTAGGCTCGGATATTGAACTCACTCACAGGTGGGTGTTTCTGGCTAAGTTAAGGAAGGCCGGTGCCAAGATGCTCAAGGAGGCCAAGGTAGTGAAGATAACCAACAAAGGGGTGGAGATCATGCACGCGGGTTCCACAGGCTTCATGGAGGCAGATACCGTGGTAAACGTGGGAATAACAACTAACACCGGCCTTGCTCAGGAGCTGGAAGGAAGAGTTCCAGAACTTCATCTCGTTGGCGATTGCGCTGAGCCCGGCAAGCTTATGGAAGCCATCGCATCCGGATTCCTTGCCGGTCAGAGAATCTAGGCGGTGGGCTCATGTTTTCTACAGGAAGGGCAGGGAACAATCAGAAAGGAGCGAACCAGAGTGGGAAAGGGAAACAAACGTTTCGCTGAAGAATATGATGTGGTGGTAATAGGAGCAGGGATCGGCGGCCTAACATGTGCTGCCTATCTAGCCAAGAACGGCAAGAGGGTCAGAGTATTAGAGCAGCATTATGCGCCCGGAGGTTGTTGCACCTCTTTCTCAAGAAAGGGATTCAGGTTTGATGCTGGGGTTCTGCACATAACTGGGGGCAAGGAGAGTGGAGCTTTCCAGCGGGTGCTATCTGCCCTCGACATGGAAGGGGAGATACAGTTCAAGGAACAGTTCCAGCGCTTGATTTTCCCTGACTTATCACTGGACAGCTCCCGAGATGTGGAATACCTGCCTAAGAAGCTAAAGGAAATATTTCCACAGGAAACAGAGGGAATAGCAGGGCTGTTCGATACCGTAAGATCAATTTACGAGGATGTTAAGAAGCTTCCCGCCTTGTCTCCTTTGCTGACGAAGTATAAGAACAAGTCCTTTCAGGAATTGGTTGATGAATACATCGAGGACGTCAAATTGAAGGCCCTGGTCAATGCCAATTGGCACCTTTGGCACCCCATGTGGAGGAATTCAGCGATAGACTATTCTGCTCTGATGATCACTGAGCTACTTCGTGGTTATTACTATCCCGTGGGAGGGGTTCAGGCGATACCCGATGCCTTTGTCCGGGTATTGAGAAGATATGGTGGTGACATCGAGTTTAAGACCTTTGTTGACAAGATTGTTCTGGAACAAGGGGAGGCAGTAGGTATCGAAACGAGAGGAGGGAAGCGTATTCGGGCAGCGCATGTTGTCTCTGGTGCGGCGGCGAGGTCTACCTTTTTCAACCTGATAGGTGAAGAAACCCTGCCCTCAGATTTTGTTGCTTCGTTGAACCGGCTGGAGATCAGCCTGTCAGCCTTCTATGTGTATCTGGGCGTGGATATCGACCCTAGGAATGCAGGCATCGATGCAGCTGAGACCATAGTATATGAAACTTACGACAACACGAGGGATTGGGAGCTTCTGCTTCGGGGGGAGGTATCTATCCCCTGTTTCGGAATTGCGATTCCCACGTTTGCCGATCCCAGTCTAGCTCCGCGGGGCAAACACATTGTGATCATTATGACTATGGCCCCCTACCATTTGGCAGGGAAAAGCTGGAGGGAGGAGAAAAAGAGGGTTACCCAGAAGTTAATCGCTAAGGCTGAAAAGCTGATTCCCGGTCTTTCTCGACATATCGTAGTCCAGGATTCCGCTACTCCCCTAACGTACGAGAGATATACTCTAAACTCCTTGGGCGCTGCTATGGGGTGGGCTTTCTCTCCTCAGATGTTTCTCAAACGTCTCGACCAGAAGACGGCCATTCCGAATCTCCACCTGGCGGGACACTGGACAATGCCGGGTGGAGGCGTTCCAGCGGTGGCCCTTTCTGGTCTGAGAGCCGCTCGTATGATTCTGGGGGAATGAATCCCAGCTTTAGGGTGCAGTGGCTTCTTCGGGCGTTTGTTGACAGTCGGGTGTGCCCTTGCTAGAATGTTTACGGCCTTGCTGCTCCTGGGGAGAGCTGGTCCCACTTCTTCGAGGTTCAAAGGCACAAAGGTCAAGGGGCACCAACCAGCCAAACTGCGCAGAATCCACGGAAAGGAGAGAATGCATGCCCGATGAAAACAAGGTCGCGAAACTAAGCGACATTACCGAGATCATCAAGGATGGGGATAAGGTTGCTATAGGCGGTTCCTGGCTGGGTAGCCATCCGATGGCAATAATACGCGAGATCATTCGCTGCGGAATTAAGAACCTTACCGCCGTAACCGTGGTGGGAAGCATAGACATTGATATGCTCATCGGTGCTGGCTGCTTGAGCAGGCTGATGTTTTCCTTCGTCAGCATGGAGGCATTCGGACTAGCGCCCAACTTCCGCAGAGCGATCGAAAAAGAGGGCCTGCCGTATGATGAGATTACTGGTCTTGCCGTAATCATAGGGCTGGAGGCGGGCGGAAGGAATATTCCGTTTCTTCCCTACCGAGGCCCCTTCGGCTCCGATCTGGTGAAGTACAGGCCAGGGTTCTACAAGAACATAAAGTGCCCCTTCACCGGCGAGGAGTTGATAGCTGCGGCCGCCATCGTGCCGGATGTGGCTATCATCCACGCAACGCGTGCTGACCATGCGGGCAATGTCCAGATCGAAGGCACTTCCGGAACAGACATAGAGATGATGAGGGCTGCCAGGAACCGCATTGTCTCGGTAGAGGAGATAGTGACCGATGAGGAGATACGGAAGCATCCCGAGAAGACCAAGATTCCCAAGTTCCAGGTGGATATGGTCATCGAGGCCCCGCTCGGAGCTCACCCCTGTTCCTGCGCGCCTGACTACGTATTCGACCCGTGGCATATTATGAAATACATGCAGGCGGCAACCAGCCCGGAAACTTTCAAACAATATCTGGATGAGTATGTAATGAAACCCGAGTTTGAGTACCTCGAAGCTATAGGAGGCATGAGGCAGGCCGCAATACTTCGAAGACTGGCACGGGAGGTGAAGTTCCTATGACACAGTATGCGAAAGACTATTCCATTGGCGAATTGATGTGCGTGACTCTGGCCAGGGAGATAGAAGATGGTGATGTTGTAGTTCTAGGCTCCTTCACTCCTCTTGCCTACGCCAGTTACATCCTGGCGAAGATTACACATGCTCCAAACATCACATTGCTGGCCTATGCCTCGGTTGATACCAGGCCATTCCAGCTATCGTTTACCAGGGCAGAGGCAGCGGCAACAAGAGGTGCAGCCCTTATGTGGACCATGCTGGAGGACCTCAACTCCGTCCATCTGAAAGGAAGGGGGGATGTCGAGGCGATATCGAGCATCCAGGCGGACCAATATGGGAACATTAACCTCTCGGTGATTGGAGAGTATGACAAGCCCCTGTTGCGTGGGCCTGGGGGAGCGGGAGCCCCTGAGGTAATAAAAATGCATCGCAAAATGATCGGGTATTTCCCAAGTCACACCACGAGGACTTTCGTCCCCAAGGTCGATGTGATAACAGGTACCAGGTACGTCATTGGCGCAAAAGAGCGAGTGGAATCAGGCTACAGGCCTGGCCCCATAAGGTACATCACGAACCTTGCTGTTATCAGCAAAGAGGAGAAAGATAAGCCGTTCAAGATAGACTCCTTGCATCCAGGCGTCAGCGTTGAGCAGGTGGTTGAGAACACCGGGTTTGAGCTAGAAGTCCCCAAGGATGTACCGGAGACTGAAAAGCCAACGGCGGAGCAGGTTAGGCTGTTGAGAGAGGAGGTTGATCCCTACGGGACGATAGCATTTGACTTCAAGCCGGGCAAGGAGAGGCTGGGATACTTGAACGAGATTCTGCAGAAAGAGCTCGAGTCTATCGGCTATTAGGGCTCAAATCAGGAACTTCACAGGGTTCGCTCACAAACCAGGGAGAAAGGAGAACGATATATGGAATTCGAGACCATATTGCTGGATAAGAAAGACCAGATAGCCACCATTACCTTCAACCGCCCGGAGAAAATGAATGCTGCCAGCCCTGAGGTGTTCAGTGAGCTTGATGCCGCCCTGACCGACATCGAGAAAGACGGTGACATTAGAGTCGTGATTCTAACCGGGAAAGGCGATGCCTTCAGCGCAGGGGCTGATGTCGGATCGTTTGAGTTTGACAAGGTCATCAAGGGCATTGAATTCATAGAGAATGTTGCGCGGCCTTTCATGCACTTTGAGTACCTGCCGATACCTGTTATCGCGGCTGTCAACGGGTACGCCTATGGTTTTGGCACTGGCATTACCCTCACCTGTGACATCGTCATCGCCTCGGACAAGGCCAGGTTCAGCACCAGGGAAGTCAACTGGGGACAGATCCCCATTGAGACGTTGCTCCGTGGCGCCGAGATCCTGGGCAAGCGCACTATCGCATATATGGCCCTTACCGGGGCCACTTTCACCGCTGAAGAAGCAAAGGCCGTCGGGCTCGTGAACAGGGTGGTCCCTCACGACCAGTTGATGGAAGAGGTAGGGAAGGTCGCCGAGCGACTGAAGAACGGCGCACCGCTAGCACAGAAAATGATAAAGAAACTGCTCAACCGCAAATGCCGCGAGGATTGGGACTGGACGGTAGCAATGATGCCCACCCTTTTCTCCAGCGAGGATGTGGCTGAAGCAAGGGCAGCGTTTATGGAAAAGCGAAAACCAGAGTTTAAAGGCAGATAGTGGCCGGGAAAAAAGCCGTGGGCGAGCGCCTACCAGCGAATGATGAAAACTGTGAGAGCATCCGCTTTTGGGTAGGTTGCCCGACGTCGGGCAACCTACCCGCCTAAACCAGGGCTCATGGCGAACGCAAGCAAGCCCATTTTCGAAGCACAGGAGGTCAGAAATGTTTGATGAGAATACTCTAGAAGCAGCGCGAAAGCATCAGGAGCAGTGGGATCAAGCCCTCGCCAGGTACGAGGGCAGAGACTTCTCCTCAAAGACAAACTCCGGCATCCCAATAAAGCCGGTCTACACGCCATTGGACATACAAGATATCGACTACGAAAACGATATGGGCATGGTGGGTGCTTTCCCCTACATGAGAAGCAATTACCCCATTCACTACCAGTTCCAGCCGTGGGTAAACCAGCCAGTACATGGTTATGGATTGCCTGAGGATACCAGGGAGCGAATGGATGCGCTGACCAAGGCTGGGATGGAAGCCTACTTCGGGGCTAGAGCCTACAACCTGGTGTGGGACTACCCGGGGTACTTTGGCATCGACCCGGATGATCCCGATGCTGAGGGTTACGTAGGCAAAGACGGGGTTTCCTGCAATACCGACGAGGATTTTGCGCGAATGCTCGACGGCATAGACCTGGCCAAGAACAACATCGTGCTCATAAACGGTGATACGCTCCCGATGTTTGCCATATACATCGCCTATGCCGAGAGCCGGGGTATACCTCGATCCGATCTCCGCGGCAATACCATGAACTGGGTATTCACAGCCTGGTATGCCCCCAACTTCATGTGGGAGACTGAGGATGCATTGAAATTAGCCACCGACAACATCCATTTCTGCGTGAACCAGATCCCGCGGTGGAACCACACGAATATACAGGGGCATGCAATCTCGGAGACGGGTGCCGATGCCATCCACCAGATGTCCTTTTGCCTGGCTACCGCTATCGCCGTTGCCGACTCCTGCAAGGCCGCCGGCCTCGACCCCAATGCATTCATGACCGGCATAGGTTTTCAGATAGCACAGTGTAACGATTTCTTTGAGTATATCTGCATGTTCAGGGCATGGAGAAAGCTGTGGGCTTCGATTGCCCGCGACAGATATGGCTGCACCAGGCCCGCTGCAATGCACTTGAGAACCCACACCAATACCTCCTGTTTTGAGTTGATTAAGCAGCAGCCGTTGAACAATGTAATCCGCAGCGCCTATCATGCCCTGGGGGCAGCGCTCTCGGGCACGACTGCGATGCAAATCCCGGCATATGACGAGCCTATCGGGATTCCCACTGAACAATCGGCTATCTTGACGCTCAGGACACAGCAGATGCTGGTCCACGAGACGGGGGTTACACGGGTTAGCGATCCTCTGGCGGGGTCGTACTACGTAGAATGGCTGACACACAGGATGGAGGAGGAGGCGCAGAAGGTCTTGAAAGAGATAGAAGACGCAGGCGGGTTTGTCAAGGCTCATAAGGATGGTATGCTCGCGCGGGTTCTGCGGAAGGGTTGTGACCAGTGGCGCGAGGAGATTGAAACTGGCAAGAGAATAGTAGTCGGGTGGAACAAATACGCGACGGAGGAGGCACTGAAGGTAAAGGCCTTCAGGCCTGACCCGGAGGTAGCCAGGGTCTCAGTAGAGCGAATCAAAGACTACAAGGCACGAAGAGACCAGGCGAAGACAGAGGCGGCCCTTAACGGAGTGGTAGCAGCATGTGAGAAATTGAAGAAAGGTGAGTGGGGGCACGTGATGCCGGCATGCATTGAAGCTGCCAAGGCCAAAGCCACCGCTGGCGAGATATCGAAGGCGTTGAGGAAAGTCATGAGGTGGGGGCCGGAATACAACGTAATGCTAAAGTATTAGGAGCAACCAGTTCAACAAACTACCACGAAGGGGGAGCAGAAAATTGGCCAAGAATGGAAAACCGAGAGTCCTGCTAGTCAAGCACTGGATCGATATCCACGATCGGGGCCTGAGGCTGATTGCGTCTCGCTGCAAGGATGCGGGCTTCGAAGTGGTCTATGCCAGTTACAGTCAGCCGGAAGAGGTGGTGAAGATGGCCGTGCAGGAGGACGTGGACGTTATCGGCATGAGCTTTTTCACCAGCGCTTATGAGGCACATCTACCCAAGGTGATGGACGGCTTGAAGGAAAACGACTTGAAGGATGTGATCGTTGTCCTTGGAGGAGTTATTCCCGATGAGGACTATGACATGCTCAAAGCGAAGGGTGTCAAAGAGATATATGGAGCGGGATCGGACGTAAACCAGTTCATAGAGATGATAAAAAGGGAGGTTGGTAAGTAGGTAGTGCGTAGCTTCCCGTACCGAATCAGTACAAGGGGGATATAATGGCGTTTGAGACGATCATCTTGGACAAAAAGGACCGGGTGGCCAGAATAACCTTCAACAGACCAGAGGTATTGAATGCGTTCAACCCCAAAATGTCCGATGAGCTTAAGGAAGCGGTAAAGGACATAGCCGCTGATAAGGATGTCAAGGTTGTAGTTATCACCGGGGCAGGAGACAGGGCCTTTATGTCAGGAGCGGACATCGACAAGACGATTCTGGCGTGGGTGGAGATGACAAAGAAGGGCGGAAGTGTGTTAGACGATCATAAAGTATACTTCTCGCCAACTATGCTTGAGGAGCTGCCCCAACCGGTCATAGCGGCGATTAACGGCTTCGCCATGGGCATGGGCTGCGAGATCGCATTGGGCTGCGACATAAGGATAGCCGCGGATAATGCTCAATTTGGCCAGCCGGAGATAAGACTGGGGATCATGTGCGGCGGCGGCGGCAGCGTCAGGTTGACGCGCCTGGTAGGAAAGAGCAAGGCCATGGAGATGTGCCTTACCGGAGACCCGATCGATGCCCAGGAGGCATATCGCATCGGTCTGGTCAACCAGGTGGTGCCCGCTGCAGAGCTCGAGGATGCCGTCAATGCCATGGCGAAGCGGCTGATATGGAAGGGTGCTGTAGCCCTGGACTCCACCAAAAAGAGCGTCAACGCCACCATGGAGATGGGAGTAAAAGAGGCCATCGAGAACGAGGCCAAGCTGTTCTCCGACATCTTCAAGACCGAGGATGCATATGAGGGAGCTACAGCCTTCCTCGAGAAGCGAAGGCCTGAGTTCAAGGGGAAATAGCAGACTATCAAAGGGGATATCATCAGTACACTTCCGCGGGCAGGTGCCGACCGACGAATGATGAGAATTGTGAGGGCATCCGCCTGCGGCCAGGTTGCCCGACGTCGGGCGACCTACCCAGACGTTCGTGGTGAGCTTGTCGAACCATGAACTGCCCTTCGACAGGCTCAGGGCAAACGGATTGAAGTGTATATTCGTAACAAAGAAATACGCCTCTTGTCATTCCCGCGCAGGCGGGAATCCATCTCCACTCCTTTTTGGATTCCTGCTTCCGCAGGAATGACACCCACAATCTGGGCAACAAACAGAAGTACAATCGTCGCAAGTGAAAGAGGCAGGTCAGCGGATTGCTGACCTACCTCTTTTGGATTTGCCTCTCCTCAGCCCTTATTCTCTGAACTCTTTGAAATACTCGTCCTCGGTCTTTCCCGTGATCTCCTCGAAGTACCTGTCTGGCCTGATGCCGACAATCGCCTCAGCGATCTCCTTCTTGCCTTCGAGGTTGCCTCGCCTCTGGATCATTATCTTCTGCGCCATAGGAGAACCAGCGCCGTGAAGCGCCTCCGGCAGACCCGCCCCCACCGCCATATTCTCGATCAGCCTCAGCATGTGCATCCTATCCCAGGTCGAGGTGCCTGCCTTGCCCCCGAAATACTTGTCTATGTATTTTCCAACGTCCGGGTTCTTGTAGTCCTTCTCCGAGGGCATGGTTATTATCAGGCCGCCAGCGATGTCCTGCGCCAGCCGCATCCACTCATAGGTCATCCGCGTTATATTAAGTTTTACCACGTTCGCCAGAAGTGGACTGATGGTATAAGCACCCGACTTTGTCTTGGAGCCCTCGTAGGAGCAGGCCAGCGAGCACGACCAGCATGTTTCCGCCATGCTGACCATCTCCGCCATCAGGTCCCTGAGATAGGGTGTCTTCTCAACCCCGTTATTCTCCGCCACCCAGTAAGCTGCGCCTGTCACCACATCCGCCAGGCCAACCTTGCAGCCTCCGTAGTTGCTCCTATGGAAACCGGCAAAGACCTCCACCAACTGCCCGCTGAAATCGTACTCACCGCACATGAAAACTCGCTCCCAGGGGACGAAAACGTTGTCGAAAACAATCAAACATTCGCCGCCAACGATGCCGTACTTGGCATTGCCTGCGTCGAGTTCTCCATCCAGTCTCCTGGTGTCATTGGTCTGCCGGCCAAATACCAGGGTGACCCCCTCAGCATCGACAGGGACAGCAAAGCAAACAGAATAATCCTTGTCTTCTTCACGCATAGTCCTTGTAGGCATCGCCAATATCTCGTGCGAGTTCACTGTTCCAGTGATGTGGGCCTTGGCACCCCTGACCACTATGCCGTCATCCCTCTTCTCCACGACGTGCACATACACGTCAGGGTCTTCCTGTTGATACGGCCTCAGGCTCCTGTCTCCTTTGGGGTCAGACATAGCTCCCGCCAGCATCAAATCGTTATCTTGAACGTATTTCAGGTACTTCTTAGCTCTCTCGTGGTAGTCCGTTCCATACTTCTGGTCTATGTCATAGGTGGTAATGTAGACAGCGTTGAGGCCATCGAGTCCCACACACCGTTGAAAGCAGGTGCCTGTCTTCTGCCCCAGCAACCGCATCATTCGCACCTTATTGACAAGGTCATCTATGCTGTGGTGGACATGGGTGAACCGGTTGATCTTCTCACCCGTCAGATTGGAGGTGGCGGTCATCTCCTGCTCAAACTCAGGGTGATTGGCCAGCTCGTAGGTCATGGCGGCTGCATTTATGTGTGGCTGGAACATGGGATAATCAACTACGTTCTCCACCCTCTCTCCAAAGGCATATACCTTGGGCTTCAGTTTCCTCAAACTTTCTATGTACTCTTTCCCTGATTTAATCGCCATGTGATCTTCCCTACCTTTCCTGCTCCATCAATTGTAGTCTCTTGCAAGAATCTTCCGTGTTTTTCAGATGAACCTCGACAGGCAAAGCCTACTTAGAGTAGTCATAGAAGCCTTTCCCCGTCTTTCTTCCCAGATGCCCGGCTCGAACCATTTGCCTCAGCAAGAGCGACGGACGGTATTTGGGGTCGCCATAGTCCTCATATAAATTTTCCATAACGTGGAGGAGAGTATCCAGCCCGACCAAGTCAGCTAATTCCAACGGACCCATGGGGTGATTCATTCCCAGCTTCATACCCGTGTCGATATCCTCAGCGCTGGCTATGCCTTCCGCAAAAGCATGTATCGCCTCGTTCTGCAAGACCCCAATAAGCCGGCTCGTGGCAAAACCTGGCGTATCATTGACGAGTATCGAAGTCTTGCCCATCTTGGCAGCCAGATCGCGTATCACGTTCACGGTCTCCTCACTTGTGTCGAAACCCTTGACAATCTCCACAAGCTGCATCATCGGAACCGGATTGAAGAAGTGCATGCCAACGAATCTATCGGCTCTCTTGGTGACAGAGGCCATCTCAGTGATGCTCAACCCCGAGGTATTGGAAGCGAAGATAACATCATCGGGACACACCTTATCAATCGTACCGAAGGTCTCCTTTTTCAAAGCCATATTCTCCGAAATAGCCTCAATGACTATGTCGACGCCTTTCACTGATTCAATCAAGTCCGTGAGCCCTTTGATGCGAGCCACAGCGGCATCCGCATCAGCCTGGGCAATCTTCTCCTTCTTAACAAAGCGCCCCAGGCTCTGCTTGATGGCGTTCATTCCGCTCTCGATGAACTTATCTACGATGTCCCTCATCATCACATCCAAACCAACCTGGGCTGCCACCAGTGCGATG
>CAYVES010000056.1:0-12868 GCA_964449845.1 uncultured Dehalococcoidia bacterium | reverse complement strand
GTATTTGAAGGGGTGAAGATTGCCGATTTCACCTGGATGGGCGTAGGTGCCATCGCCATGAAATTCATGGCCAACCTCGGGGCAGAGGTAATCCATATCGAATCCAGTACCAGGGCTGACACTACTAGAACATCTATGCCCTATAAGGATTGGCAGCCCGGCTTAAACCGCAGTGGTGTTTTCAACTATTACAACGACAGCAAGTATGGCATAACCCTTAACATGAAGATGCCCCAGGCACAGGAACTGGCCAAGAGAATAGTATATGAGTGGGCCGATGTGGTTGCCGATGCCCACCTCCCGGGGATTATGGAGAGGTGGGGCCTGAGCTACGAGGCCCTGAGAAAGGAGAAACCAGACCTCATCCACGCCGCCACTGCCCTACAGGGGAAAACAGGCCCCTACAGCGGGCTGCCAGGGTATGGGATCGTCGGGGCACAACTGGTGGGCTTCAGCGTTATCAGCGGCTGGCCCGACAGGGAGCCGGCAGTTCCCTTCGGAGCCTACTCCGATTTCGTCGCCTTCCCTTTCATGGTGACCGCCCTTATGGCAGCTCTCATCCACCGCAAGAGGACGGGCAAGGGGCAGTACATAGACCTCTCCCAGCTGGAAGCGAACGTTCAGTTTTTGGCACCTCCCATCATGGATTACATGATAAACGGGCGAATTATGATGCGCATGGGGAACCGCTCTACCCACGCCGCACCACATGCCATCTACCGCTGCCAGGGTGAGGAGAGGTGGTGTGCCATTGCCGTGGAGACTGACGAAGAGTGGAAGGACTTTTGCAGGGTCATCGGCGATCCAGAGTGGACCAGAGACCCCAAGTTCGCTACGCTCAAGGGCAGGAAGGAAAACGAGGATGAGCTAAACATGTTGGTGGAGCAATGGACGGTGGCCTATCCGCCGCAGGAGGTAATGAGCCGCATGCAGGCAGCGGGGGTGCCCGCAGGGGTGGTGGAGAGCGGTGAAGACCTAGTTGCAGACCCTCAATTGAACCATTGCCTTCACATGACCCTGGAACATCCCGAGATCGGGCCACACATCTACGGTTTACCGCCTTATCGGCTCTCGAAGACGCCCCCCGGACTCACCATGCCTGCTCCCTGCATTGGCCAGCACAACGAGTACGTCTTAAAAGAGGTCTTGGGGATGTCTGATGATGAGGTAGCGGACCTGCTCATAGCAGGCGCTCTTGAGTGAATTGGAGAGGGGGACGGGGGCGATAAGATTACTATTAAGGTGGTGATAAATGATTGGGATCACATCCTACGGAGCCTATATTCCTTTGCACCGGCTAGACCGCTCTGAGTTTTTCAGGGCCTGGGGTGGCATATTTGGCATGTCTATACCCGGGGAGAAGGCAGTGGCCAATTTCGATGAGGATAGCCTTACAATGGCTGTTGAATCAGCCATCGACTGCATGAATGGAACCGACCCCCAAAAAGTCGATGGCCTTCTTTTTGCCACCACAACCTCCCCCTACAAGGATAGGCTTTGCTCCAGCATAATGGCCGTAGTCCTCGATATGCGCCGCGATGTCCGAACCATCGATGTAACCGGATCGCTACGGGCGGGGACAACTGCCATCGTCCCAGCCCTCGATGCCATCAAAGCTGGAACAGCCAAGAGCGTTATGGTGACCGCTGCCGATACCATCATGGCAGCGCCAGCGGGTGATTTCGAGCAGGCCTACGGTGACGGTGGTGCTGCCCTTCTCCTGGGGACTGAGGGGGTTATTGCCAGCGTCGAGGGCAGCTACTCCATTTCCGATGAATTCGCAGGGATGTGGCGGACGTCCGAGGATACTTTCATTCGATCATGGGAAGACCGGATGGTCCTCGATAGTGGCTATTCCAGCATTATGCCCGAGGTGATCTCTGGACTGATGAAGAAGTGTGGCCTGGCCACAAATGATTTCACAAAGATGGTCTGCGATTCCCCCCTCGATGTCAGGAGGCATGCCCGGTTGGCAAGGGAATTGGGGTTCAATGAGTCCCAGGTTCAGGATCCGATGTTTCTGACTGTGGGCAATACCGGTTGTGCACTAGCAATGATGATGCTGGTGGCTGCCTTGGAGGAAGCTAAAGCTGGAGATAAGATACTCTTCGCCAGCTATGGAAATGGGGCAGATGCCTTTGTGCTCGAGGTGACTCCTGCCATAGAGAAGGTCAGGGATCGGCGGGGGATAAAAAATCACCTCGTCTCGAAGAAACCGCTCAACAATTACGAGACCTACCTGCGCTGGCGCAGACTGGTAACCATAGAACGAGCCCGGCGCCCCGAACTGGGGCCTACTACCATAGCGGGGCTGTGGCGGGATCGCAGGCTTATCCTTGGCCTTTGGGGTAAGAAATGCAAGGTCTGTGGCACCCCGCAAATCATACAGGGCGCTAGCATGGGCATGGGCACACCGACAAGGGTATGTGTAAACTGCCAGGCAAAGGACCAGTTTGAGGACTACAGATTCGCAGATAAAAAGGCCAAGGTCTTCACCTTCACCCAGGATAACTTGGCCGACACCGTTGATCCTCCTTCTGTCATTACGACGGTTGACTTTGAGGCAGGAGGCCGGGCCATATTTGATATGACCGATCGTGATCCCAGTGAGGTTTATGTGGACATGCCTGTGGAGATGACCTTCCGCAAGCTCTACTACGATGCACCGCGGGGGATTCACAATTACTTCTGGAAGACTCGACCTGTAAGGTGTTAAGAAAAGGAGGAAAGATGCCGCAGGGTATCAAAGACAAGGTCTGTATCGTTGGTATGGGCTGCACCAAGTTCGGAGAGAACTGGGATAAGAGCGACGCTGACATGATTGTGGACGCAGCCTATGAAGCTTATGAGGATGCCGGTATCGAGCCCAAGGATGTCCAGGCTGCCTGGCTCGGAACCTGTTGGGGGATGACAGCAGCAATGTTAAGCGTGGCCCTAAAAACACAGTATAAGCCTGTCACCAGGGTGGAAAACGCATGCGCCACAGGTGCTGAGGCACTGCGAAATGCCTGCTATGCGGTAGCATCCGGGGCTTACGATATCGCCCTAGCCCTCGGCTATGAGAAACTGAAGGACCAGGGCATCAGTGGCTTGGGCGGCACTGCCATCACAACTGGTGTTGCCTCCTCCATGACAGCCCCAGGCGCTTTTGCCATGCTGGCCACCAAATACTTCGCCCGATACGGCCTGAGCCCTGCTGAGGGGAAAAGGATGATCGCACAGATCCCGGTGAACAGCCACCGTAACGGCGCTCTAAATCCTAAGGCCCATTATCAGAGGGAAATAACTATAGAGCAGGTATTAAACGCGCCAATAATTGCATGGCCACTGGGTATCCTCGATTCCTGCGGGGTGAGCGATGGTGCAGCAGCAGCCATCGTGGTGCGCGCTGAGGATGCCAAGAAGTTCAGGCCCGATCCAGTCTATATCAAGGCGCTACAGATCTGTGTCGGCCCCGCTGAGGGCCAGATGAGCCAGGTGTTCGACTATACGCATGTGGAGGAGACCTACCGGGCTGGCCAAGCGGCCTATGCTGAGGCAGGAATCAAGGACCCACGCAAGGAGATCAGCATGGCGGAGGTCCACGACTGCTTTTCGATAACCGAGGCTGTTACTATGGAGGACCTGCAGTTTAGCCCAAGAGGGAGGGTGAAGGAGGACATTGAGGCGGGGACATTTAGACTTGATGGCGAATTACCAGTGCAACCGGACGGTGGGCTCAAGTGTTTTGGACACCCCATTGGCGCCAGCGGGCTGAGGATGATGTACGAGGTGTATCTCCAGCTCCAGGGAAGGGCTGGCCCCCGCCAGATAAAGAATCCCCAGTTGGGACTGACCCATAATCTGGGGGGATTCCCTTATTTGAGCGTCATCAGCTGTTGCATCGCAGGCTTGTAGGGACGGGAAGGAGGAACTATGAACAAGGTATTCGCAAGCGCTGAAGAAGCCATTTGGGATGTTGAGGATGGTGCCAGCGTTATCATCGGCGGCCCCGGCACGCCGACTGCATCCCCGACCAGCCTTATTTGGGCCCTGAGGGACAAGGGGAGCAAGAATCTAACGCTCATCTGCAATATGGCAGGATTTTGCCCCTATGCTGCCATAGTCCTGGTCGAGAAGAAGCAGGTTAGCAGACTACTTGCTGCATTTGGAGGCGTTGCCAGGTTGCCTACAGCCACTGAGGAGCAGATTAAGGCTGGCGAGATAGCGTTTGAGCTTGTCCCCCAGGGAACGCTCTGTGAGCGGCTGAGGGCAGGTGCGGCTGGAATCGCCGCCATCTATACCCCTACGGGGGTGGGAACTGTAGTGGAAGCAGGGAAAGAAAAACGGACTTTCGGGGATAAGGAGTATCTCCTTGAAACCGCGCTATTTGCTGATTACGCTTTCATTTCTGCTCACAAAGCCGACACCATGGGGAATGTAGTCTTTCGAAGGACAGGGCACAATTTCAATCCGGTGTTTATCACGGCAGCGAAGACCTCTATTGTAGAGGCGGAGGAGATCGTGGAAACAGGGGAGCTGGAGCCCGATTCCATTGACATCTCAGGTATCTATGTAGACCGTGTTGTCAAGAGCACATTCGATCGCCATCAAGCCAAAGACGAATGGAAATCCCTACTGGCTAGGGGACTAATGCTAGGTGACCCGATAGAGCGGCAAGGCAAGATAGGGCTGAGCCGGGAGCTTGTTGCCCTTCGGGGATCCAAGGAGCTCAAGCCGGGGGACTGGGTCAACCTTGGGACTGGTATACCAACCATCGTCTCACAGTTCCTACCCGAAGGAGTTAATCTCCACGCTGAGATGGGCATCATAGGGCATGGTTCGCCGCCGCAACCAGACGACGAAATAGATATAGACACCTGGGGTGCCAGCGCTGAATGGCTCACAGTCAAGCCAGGGACATCCTTTTGCTCAAACCTGGAAGCATTCGCGATGGCTCGGAGTGGTCGCGTCAACACGGTATTCCTGGGAGCCTTCCAGGTATCGGAGAAGGGAGACCTCGCTAATGTTTGGAATCCAGAGATGGGGGCCCCTGGCGTTGGCGGCGCCATGGATCTAGTAGCAGGTAAGGCAAGGATAATTGTCCTCATGGAACACACCACCAAGGACAATAAGCCCAGGATCTTGTGGGAGTGCAGCTACCCGCTCACCGGGGTGCGCTGCGTCTCCCTCATCATTACCGACCTCGCAGTCATTGAAGTCACGCCGCAGGGCCTGGTACTGCAGGAAATTGCCCCGGGATGGACTGCAGAGGAGGTCCAGGCTCTCACCGAGCCCGAGTTGATAATCAGCCCCGAGCTTGAGGAAACGCAGCTCTGATTGGAATCATTTCTATCTAAGAACCAAGGCGTTGTCCCTTAAGATACAGGGGCGTAGAAAGGCCGTTAAGAAACAAACCCCACGGGCGGGTGCCCACCAACGAATGACGATGATCGAGACGCCGGATGCCGTTCGTGGTGAGCCCTTCGACTAGCTCAGGACAGGCTTGTCGAACCATGAACGGCCCTTCAACAGGCCTGTCACGAGTCAATCAAGGGGCTCACGGCGAACGGAAGAAGGCCTATTTTCGGACCCAAAAGAATAGGGGAGGTAAGGTGAAATGGGAATAGGAGAAGGTGGCAAGAGCCTGCTGGAGATGCTGGAGGAAAGAGACCGTCTGATAAAGGAAACAGGTTACTTCTATGGGCTGGAGAAGATGGCGCTGCATGATGAGGACCCGGCTAAAATGACGCGCTTCAACTGGAGGCTCACCAACGCCTGTATTACAGCCCGCGAGAGCGCCAAGTTGCTGTCCGCTACCCCCACGGTTCGAACCTTTGGTGAATGCCTGTTCATGCTGCTACTTCCCCAAGGAGATTGCGTAACGGCGTCTCATGGCCTCGCCGGGCATGTCGCCAGCGCAAGGGACCAGATTGCATTTATGATCAAGCTGGGCTTTGAGGGAAACCCGAAAATCAGAGAGGGCGATATCTTCGCCTGCAACCATCCCCGCTATGGAGGTGGCCATTCCGCAGACAACTACACATATGTTCCCATCTTCTATGAGGGGGAATTAGTTGCCTGGGCGGCTGGTATCAACCATATTGCTGAGGTTGGGGCTGCTCTATACTCTGCAAGCGTTCCCATCATCTCGCCCACAACCTATACCGATGGATGGGCCTATCCTCCAATGAAGATCGGAGACAGCTTTCAGATCGCAAAATGGTGGAACTTGCTGTGGAGCGAAAAGACCAGGATGGGTAATTTCAATATCCTCGACAGCAATATGCGCGTAGCTGGGTCCATTATGATCCACGACACAGTCCAGAAGATCATGGAGGAATTTGGGATAGACTATTTCAGGAAAGGGGTAAGGGAGATCCTAGAGCGGGAGAGGAGGCGAGTTGCCACCATTGTTCACAGACAAATGGTGCCCGGTATTTACAAGCATGCTTATTGGCGTATTTCCCCCAATAAGGGTCAGGTAGGCCCCAGCTTTCCTTTCGCTGATAGGGATTTCCCCATACACACCCCTATTGAACTTCATATCACCTCCGATGGTCGGTTCTCAATCGACCTTGCTGGAACAAGCAGGGAGGACTACCACTCATGGAACGCCCCTAGCGATGGAACTCGAAGGCTAGCACTGGCCTGGTGGTGGCTACCTCAATTCGTCCATTCAATTTGTATCAACACGGCTTTCGACTATCTAATCGACTATTCAGTACCAGAAGGCTCTCACCTGAATCCAACCAACGAACAGCTTAGTACCTCCATAGGTCTCGGTGGTATGGCCACCTTGATGACGCCGTTATGGAACATCTGCAAGCGCTGCTTTTTCTCCCGGGGGGTTCTGGAGGAGGATTGGAGTGCAACTGGTTGCGGTGGCTTGCTTGAGTCCGAGGGTGTGTTTGAAATTGGAGTGCCCTGGTCCTTTGGCATGTTTGGGGCAGCCGGGGCCTGGTCTACTGATGCAGGATCCTTCAGAGATGGCCTTTCGGCAGCAACCTGCGGATTCAACCCTCAATCAGACATGGGCGAGGTTGAGGAATGGGATCTTTATGAACCGCCACTTGTCTGTTTGGCGCGGAAATTGCCCCCTAACCTGTTTGCACATGGCAAGTTCAGAGGTGGGGTGGGCATAAGCTGGGTTTTCCTGGTTGTTAACGCTGGGCAGCGCCTCAGCGTAAGCTTCGGTAGCGGTGGTGGTCCTAGGATAATTGGACCAGCAGTAGGCATGAGCGGCGGTTATCCTGGCGGCTATACAGACTGGCATGTTGTTTTCTCTAACACCAATGCACTCGAGTTAATAGAAAAAGGGACTGGCTATCCCACCACCCTTCCCGAGATCATGCAATGGATTAACGAGGGGAAGCTAAAGGTGGGCAAGATTATGTATCATTCTGGTGGGATGCCGTCGGTGCCGATGAAAGACGGTGATCTCTATGTGCTATCGTCCCATGGTGAGGCCGGTTGGGGCGATCCTATAGAACGAGACCCTGGCTTGATAGCGGGGGATTTGAACGATGGGTGGATGACCCCCGAAGTAGCCAGAGACATATATGGAGCGGTAGCGCAGTCCATCGATGGCAAATGGAAAGTGGATGAAGAGCGCACCAGTAAAGAGCGCCAGGAGATAAGGCAGACGAGAAGGGAGGAGGCTAAGCCCTTTAAGGAGTGGTGGCTCCAGGAGAGGGAGCGCTTACTAAATAAGGAATTTAAGGAGGAGGTTTGCTATATCTATCAAGACGTCCTGAATAACGCTAAGTCCGGGGCCCAATTCCGCGGATTCTGGCAGGTGGGCGAGGACTTTGTATTATAACTTATGGGAAGGAGGAAGATATGCCTGAGGCCAGTGGTGCTGAACTTACATCCAAGGAAAATATTAGGCTCATGGTGGAAGGGAAACTCAGCCCAGAGATTGTGAACAGGCTGCGTCGCATGGCTATCAAAGAGGAAGACCGGTTCTGGAAATATCTGGAGGTTCTACAGGAGAGGGTCGGTTTCAAAGAGAAGATATTGTTGCGGCTATCGGATCATCAGTATATTGTGGCCAAGGGTGGTGAGAGGATAGTGAAGTGTGACTGCGGGCAAGAGTTCGGCGATTATCGGGTCAACTGGAAACTAAGCTCGCTAGTCCATGTTAGAAAAACCTGTGACGAGATGAAAGAAGTATATCCATTTCTGCCTAAGGAGATGCCTTATCCAGAAGAGGGGCTCGTGGAGGTGAGGGAATACTATTGTCCGGGATGCCTGGCTCAGCTCGCGGTAGAGCTTGTTCCACCAGGTTACCCCGCCATATTTGAAATGTTTCCAGACCTTGACACCTTCTACCGGGAATGGCTGGGAAAGCCCTTGCCCGGCGAGAACCCTGAGTGGTTTCAAGATAAGACCCTAGAGGAGATATCACACTGGGCTGTTAAGTAATAGAGAACCCGAGACTCAGAACCAACCTAGCTTTGTGAAATAAGGAGGTGGATGGATGGCTGAAAAGAAAGGAAAGGGGTTGTTGGTGGCGTTAGATGCCGGTGGCACAATGACTGACACCTTTTTGGTAGACAAAGAGGGCCGGTTCAGCCTGGGAAAGGCGCTGACTAATCGTGAAGATGAATCTAAGAGCTTCGTTAACTCTATTGAGGACGCCAGTCATATAGCAAATATGAATCCTCGTGAAGTGTGTGAGCAGGCGATTTCCATCGTCTACACCGGTACAACAATGCTCAATACTTTGCTCACCCGCAGGGGAATGAGGGTGGGATTACTGGTAACCAGAGGATTTGAGCACATAGTCCATATGGAGAGGGGACTGACATGGCTCTCGCTCTCCTATGAAGATACGCTGCACTATGCCCTCCACGAGCACACGCCGCCCCTGGTAGATATCAATCTGGTAAAGGGGGTGACTGAGCGCATTAAGGGCCCCACCTACTACGTTGGCTGTCATCTCCCCGCCGATGCAGTAGTCGTTCCTTTATCGGAGGATGACGTCAGAAAAGGGACGGAAGAGCTTTTGGATGCTGGAGTGGAGGTGATCGGGATTCTGTTCCTGCACTCTTATATCAGCACTGTGCATGAAAAAAGAGCAGCGGAAATCGCCCGCGAGGTAGTGCGGCAGCGAGGTCTTGAGGTGCCGGTGATAACTTCGTATGAGGTCTCGCAGGTTTCCTTTGAAACGCAAAGGTGTAAGAGTCTCTTGCTTCAGTGCTACGCGGCGGAGCCAGTGGCCAAACAGCTAGCCAGGGTGGAGCAAAGTGCAAAGGGTAATGGTCACCGATATGAGCTCCAGACTCTGCTTTCATATGGAGCTACAACGACCGTTCACTTCCCCCGGCTATACGAGACCATCATCTCAGGGCCAGCGGGAGGCTTGCTCGGAGGCAAGGCGTTATTAGGGGATACGAAGGGGTTCAAAAACATAGTTTGCACCGACCTGGGCGGCACTTCCTTCGACATAGGTATTGTAGCCAGGGGCGAGATACCTGTAGTGCCAGAACCCGCGTTTGCGGGCCACAAGTTGAATCTGCCAATGCTATCTATAGATTCCGTTGGTGCCGGCACAGGCAGTGTGGTCCATGTAGATCAGCAACTGAGAACGATTGACCTCGGCCCCGAGAGTGCAGGTGCTCTTATCGGCACCTGCTACCAGTATCCAGACATCACCATCGGCGACATAGATCTGATTCTAGGATACCTTAATCCAGATTATTTCCTGGGCGGGGCAGTCAAGCTAAACAAGGAGGCAGCGCTGAAGGCGTTAGACGAACGCCTGGCTAAGCCCCTGGGAGGTAACCTTTATGACACCTCGAGCAAGGTTCTGGATTTGCTACATAGCCAGCTGCGCGATGCTGTTAGTAGCAGATTGCTAGCAAGAGGATTTGACCCTTCCGAGTTTACTCTGATCTCCTATGGGGGTAGTGGGCCTCTGCATATGTGGGGACTGGAAGACGGGCTCAAAGTGGCTGATATGGTCACTGTTCCCTGGGCTGCAGCCTTTTCCGCCTTCGGCGTTTGCACTGCTGACTATTTCCATCGCTATGAGAAGAGTTTCATCAGCGTCATTCCTTTTGGGATGCCTGATGAGTACAAGCTCTGGCAAGCTGAACCCGTGAATCAGGCATGGGAGGAACTTGAGCAAAAGGCCTATGAAGAGCTTGAGAGGGAAGGATTTTCTCGGGAAGGGGTCAGTTTTAAGTATTTCATATATGCAAGATATTTGGGACAGTTGACTAGTTGGGAGGCCCCTGTGGAAATTGGAAGGGTAAAGACAGGCCAGGATATGGACAAGCTGATCGAGAGCTTCGAAAAGACCTACGCTGCTATCTATCCGCTAGCGGTGGCCATGCGCGATGTAGGATGCGCCATCACATCGGTCGGCCTCCAGGCCTATGTGGACAGAATGAAGCCCTTGATTCGCAGGTATCCTCTCGAGAGTAAAGAGCCGCCCAAAAACGCCTATAAGGGACAAAGGGATGTTTATCACAAAGCATGGATGAAGTTCGATATTTGGGAGATGGATTTGTTGCAGGCAGGCAATCGGGTGGAGGGCCCGGCCATTATTGAGCATCCGATGACCACCCTCGTTGTACCCCCCGAAAAGTGCATAGAATTAGATGAGCACCTGCTCATATGGTATAAGGACAGTAAATAAGGAAATCATGCCGTTTGGGGAGGGCAATAGAGAATGAGATTGCAGAAGCTTTTCGAACCCACCAAGATCGGCAGCATGACCCTGAAAAACCGCATAGTCATGCCAGGCATGGAGACAAACCTGGAATCAATAGATGGCTTCGTAACCCCCAGGCTTATCGACTACTATGAGGAGAGAGCCAAAGGGGGCGTAAGTCTCATTATCGTACAGACCGCCACCGTGGATGACCCGCGAGGAAAAGCAACGCCACGTCAGATGAGCTTAGACCATGATAAGTATCTTGAAGGACTCTCCGAGCTAGCCCGGGCGATAAAGCGGGGCGGCGCCCGAGCTGCAATCCAACTAGAGCATGGAGGCAGATACGCTTACTCAGGCATCACCGGCCAGCAGCCAGTGGGACCCTCAGCATCAATCTCACCACTCGGTGAGCCTGTAAAAGAGCTCTCGGTCACAGAGATAGCGGATCTTGTAGAACGCTACGTTCAGGCAGTAGTCCGGGCGCAAAAGGCAGGCTTCGACGGCGTTGAAATCCACGGGGCCCACGGTCACTTACTGGCCCAGTTCTTATCTGCAAACACCAACCAGCGCCAAGACCAGTATGGCGGCAATCTGGAGAACCGAGCACGGTTCCTGCTTGAGGTAATTCGCGCCTGCCGAGCGGAAGTAGGTCCTGATTACCCACTCTGGTGCCGAATAGATGGGGCAGAGTACGGCATCGATCCGGCCATTGACCATGCTCAGGCGGCACAGACAGCGCGCTTGGCAGAAGAGGCAGGAGTTGATGCCATTCACGTCTCGGCATGGGCTTACGGAGCGGAATTCGCATTTTTCTGCCCTGGCTTGCCAGGGTTTCATCTGCCCAGCGCTGCCGTGATCAAAAGGAATGTAAAGGTCCCGGTGATCGCAGTAGGACGCATTTTACCCGAAATCGGAGAGTGGGCTCTACGGGAGGGTGTAGCTGATATGATTGCGATGGGAAGAGCCCTTATTGCCGATCCCTACTTACCGAAAAAAGCAGTTGAGGGAAGACTTGAGGATATCGTGCCTTGCCTCGGATGCTCGGAATGTATCGGATCCATTATCCAAGGGATCGCCCAAGCTATGGCGGACCCTACCTTCACCGGAGGAGAAGTCAAATGCCATGTCAATCCAACCGTAGGCAGAGAGCGTGAATGTATCATAAAGCCGGCCCCAGCCCCAAAGCGAGTAGTCGTCGTCGGGGGTGGGCCAGCCGGGATGGAAGCGGCTCGGGTGGCCAGACTCAGAGGCCATGACGTAACCTTAATGGAGAAGAATACTCAGTTGGGGGGACAGCTAGTAGCTGCTGCCGTGCCCCCCCATAAAGAAGGGATCTCCGACCTGATAGATTATTTCCAAACTCAATTAACCAAGTTGAGCATTAGGGTTGAGCTTGGCAAGGAGGCAACGTTAGACACTATTGCTGACGCTGAGCCGGACGCAGTGATCTGGGCAGCGGGTGCAACGCTACTGGAACCTGAAATACCCGGCTTAGACCGATCCAAGGTTGTGTCTGCCTCCGATGTGTTAACAGGAATCGCGGCTGTCGGAGACACGGTGGTAATTGTCGGAGCTGAAGGGGTCGGCTGCGAGACTGGTAATTTCCTGGCTGATAGGGGGAAGAGGGTTACTATAGTGGAAGTTTTGCCGCAGGCGCTCAGCAAGGAGGGTCCCATCACACAGATGCGGCTTCTTGATGAACTTCCCAGGAAAGGGGTGGAACTGCTCACCAGCGTGAAGTATGAAGGCTCCAGCAACAATGGCCCCATTATCAGGACAGAGGAGGGACAAGCAAGGAACCTGGTGGTAGATACATATGTGCTCGCCACCGGGGCTCGACCAAACGCAGAGCTAGTCCCTGCCTTAAGGAAGAGATTTGAACATGTTTACGTCATAGGCGACGCTCTGGAGCCACGACGCATCAGTGATGCTATAGCCGAGGGCTTCGAAGCTGCCCAGCGCATTTAGGACACCTGAATCGCTCTCGCCGGTTTACGCATGGCATATAAAACTCGCACTCGCATCAAGGATATTGCGAACAACCTTAGATAAGGCTGTGCTTCACAGCAACGCACCTTCAACCCAATTTCACGATTCGTAGTAGCTAATCTACACTCATTAATGTCAGTCAGCCTCTCGATAATACCTAAGGATGTCGTGATAAGGTAACTAAAAGCCAAGTTGTTTAGTCCAGACTCTTTGACAGTTGCGGACAAGGCAAGG
>CAYVES010000055.1:0-12897 GCA_964449845.1 uncultured Dehalococcoidia bacterium | reverse complement strand
TCCCGGAGGTGCATAGGACGGGTCAGCCAGGCTGTGGCAGCCGACAGTGGGACAGTAGTCCTCCAAGGGAGGAAACATAAGCATCTTCTCCCACATGCACTCCCTGGCGATATGCATGGGGTCTGGGTCCGGCTGCAACCCGAGCCACATGGTCTCATGTATGTCAGGATTGAACGCTTCGGCCTTGTAACTAGGGGCCTCATGGAGGGCAAGGGTGTACCACATCAGACAGCCGAAGTTCCTGTCCAGCAGCCTCACTCGCTTTGCCAACTGCTCAGGTATATACTCCTCCCCGATGATGTCGAAGCAGAGCTGCTCCGGTGACAGGCCGCATACAGCTACAAGCTTCCTCGCCTTCACCTCACTGCCATTTTTGAGGCGAATGCCTGTTGCAGTTCCGTTCTCGATGATGGCCTTCTCCACCTCAGCATGGGTGAAGAACTTGCATCCCATCTGAACTAGAATCTGGTGCGCAGCGTGGGCCGCCTGATGAGTACCCCCTCTGCAAAAGCCTATCAGTGGGGCCTGACCCGCCATGCCTGACACCATGCCCCCTTGGGCCGGCTCACTGACGTCCACGGCGGCGGATACGCACCACCTCAGTATGCACGACTGCACTTCCGGGCTTTCGAAGTACTCCAAGGTCGCTCGATAGGCGCTTGCCTGAAGTAACATGCCATCGGGGGCTAGGCCCGCCTCGAGCAGTTTGGGGTAGACGGCGACCTGCCTTTCCATGTACTCCGGTTGAATCAACCATTCGGCTGGAGTGAAGATACGGTCGACAGTCAACCTCTGGTACTCGTCGCTGTTGTCCAACTCCTTGACCTTCAGCCATCTCTCAGCGTCACGCTCCGAGAATCTGGCGATCTCCTTCGCGGTGCGCTCCCAGGTTGGGTCGTGTTTGTCGCTGTATATGGCTAGTGCAGTCTCGTTATCCCTGAAGACGTGACCATCAGCGCACAGATGCTGATCCCACTGGGCCCCGTAGTCCCAGAAGTCTGGGAAATCGCGGTAGAGTGGGGTCCAGTAGAAGGGGAGCATTATGTTGGCATGGTCATTTCCGCGGAAACCTGGTGCTGAGAGCTCCTCAGTGCAAAGGCATCCTCCGAGCTCGTGCCTCCTCTCGAATACGCCTACACTCATACCCCCGTACTTAATGAGGTACATGGCGAGGAATAGCCCTTTGTTCCCTCCTCCAACTATCACAGCATCAAACGTATCATCGGGCATGACTGCCTCCTCTTATAGCATTGCCTGTCTCCTGTAAGCCTCGTGCTATTACTGAATCTTGACTACGCTTCGTATCACCTCTCCCTTTTCCAGCGCCTCGAAGGCCTCATTAATCTGGCCTAGGCTGTAGGTCTTGCTGATAAGCTTATCGAAGGGGAGCTTGCCATCCATGAACATATCAACGTATCTCGGTATATCAACCTGTCCTTTTATATCGCCCTGAACTGTACCGGTAATGGCCTTCCCCAGCAGGAACTCGTAGGATTGAATACTGACGGCCGTGCCTATGGGGGCCATTCCAGCGACGACGCATTTTCCGCCGTTATGAATCGAGGCGTAGGCCTGCTGTATGACCTCCACTCTGCCTGCAGTCTCAATGGCGTAGTCTGCCCCACCACCAGTCAGTTCCATGACCTTGGCCACGGGATCATCCTGCTTGTAATTGACCACATGGTCGGCACCGAACTCTTTGGCCAGTGCTAGCTTCTTATCGTTGCTGGCGACGGCGATAATCTTGCCTGCTCCTGCCATCTTAGCTCCCATGACGGCACTGAGCCCCACACCCCCAGCACCCCAGATGGCGATGCTTTCGCCGGGCCTTACCCCTGCCGTGTTGATTGCAGCGCCGATTCCGGTGGCGACACCGCAGCCTAGCAAGCAGACCTTATCAAGTGGGGCATCATCTCGAATCTTCACGCATGAGCGCTCATGCACCACAGTGTACTCAGCAAAACAGGCAAGGCCGAACAGGTGGTGCAGTGCCTGGTCGCCTTTACTTAGGCGTGTCCCGCCACTGATGGGCAGGACTGAGCCGGCCATAACGGGCATATTCTCCACGCACATCGTGGGTCGGCCCTCAACGCAGAACCGGCATTTCCCGCATGAGAATGATACCATCAAGATGACATGATCACCTGGCTGCACTGTAGTTACGCCGGGTCCTACCTTCTCTACTATCCCCGCTCCCTCGTGTCCCACCACCACAGGCATGACACAATACATCTCGCCTTTCATGAAGTGTAGGTCGCTGTGACATACTCCGGAGGCCACCAGTTTCACCAGCACTTCGTTGACCTGTGGCTCGTCGAGGGTGACCTCTTCCACTTTTAGCGGCGCGCCGGCCTCGTAGCATATAGCTGCCTTCATTGCTCTGTCCCTCCTTTTTCCCCTTTCCTAGTCGAACATGCCTTTTCCCGAACTTTCGGTATTGGCAGGACTGTGCAGGATATCTTCATCTAGCAGTCGCTTTATCTCGTCTTCCGACATACCCAGCAGGTCGCGGCATATCTCCTCGGTATGCTGGCCCAGTAGAGGAGCTGCCGCGCTCTGTAGGGGTGGACACCCAGACAGCCTGAAGGGTACGCCTGGATAGAGCCTCTTGCCCGCCACGGGGTGATCCAATTCTACGATTGCGCCTAGCCACTCAAGCTGCGGGTCGGCAAGAGTGTCAGTGGCTCGCTGAACGACGCCGGCTGCTACTCCAGCAGCCTGCAATGTTTCCATAACTTCATGGGCGTCGAGGGTTGCCGTCCATTCTCCAATCATTTTGTCCAGCTCGTCAACGTTTTGCAAACGGCCCAGGAGGTCAGCGAACTTGGGGGCCTTGGTCCATGCAGGGTTACCGATGGCATCACAGAAGCTACGCCACTCCTCGTCGGTGAACACAGCTATCACGCACCATTCGTCTGCACCCTTGCAAGCGTAGCATCCATGAGGGGCGGCGTAGGGGCTTCGATTGCCCATCGGCTTCGCAACCCGCTTATTCATGGTGTAGTCCAGATAGTGCTCGCCGATGAGGCTGACTGCCACCTCTGTTTGAGCCATGTCGATGAACTGCCCCTTGCCCGTCCGGCGCCTATAATCAAGGGCAGCCAAAGCCGCTATCACAACATGCTTGCTCGCCATGTGGTCGGGCAACGGCGAGTTGGAACCCACGGGATAAGGATCATCGGGCTGAGCCCAGATGGAGAGCATTCCGGAGGCGGACGAGAGCATCGGGCCGTAGGCCTGGAAGTCACTGAAGGGCCCGCCACCGCCAAAACCCTGGCTGCTGACATAGATAATCTCGGGGTTTAGCTTGCGCACGCTCTCATAGTCGAACCCTAGGCTTCTCAGCACGCCACCGCGGAAGTTCTCCACCAGGATATCAGCAATCTTGATCAGTTTGCCAACAAGCTCTCTCCCCTTCTCGGTCTTCAGGCTCACGCCGAAACTGCGCTTGCTCCGATTTGCTTCATTGAAACCGGCAATGTTATTGATATCTGGCCCGATAGTTCTCATGAAATCTGGGTTATCCTTCGACTCTATCTTGATAACGTCAGCCCCTAGCTCACCGAGAATCTTGCCGGCGTCAGGACCCACACCGCCCGTGCCGAAGCTCAACACCTTGATATGTTCCAGAGGCGGCACTTTGTCCTCCTCGCTACAGTACTCGGGCACCCCTGAGTGCCACCAGATCACCCCTTAAGAAGCCCAGTTCCTCGCAATAGATTTCCGTGTTGTGTTCACCGAGGCAGGGAGCAGGGCGTTTTATTGCGGCTGGTGTCTCCGTCCACTTGTATGGCGGCCCGGGATAATCGCCCTTGCCGGCCACGGGATGCTCCACCTCAACAAAGTATTCCCTGGCTTTAGTATGGGGACTATTATAGAAGTCCTCTATATTAAATATAGGAGCGATGGGCACACCTTCTCGTTTTCCCGCTTCAAAGAGCTCCATCATGGTATACTTCTCAGTGAATTCCAGCATGAGAGCGTACAGGTCATCGGTATTGGCGATCCGATAAAGGAAACCCCGCCATTCTTCCATGAGGAGTACCTCGGGGCTGCCCAGTACCCGCACTAGGGCATCCCACTGCCGGGGGGTCAGGGCTATTACTCGAATCAGACCATCTTTGCAAGGGTAGACGGGGTAGATGGCGGCCCCCATGCGTGTCTCGGAAGTCGGCGGCGGGCCATCGGGATTGAGGGCATAGGAATAGTTTGGCACTATCCAAGGATAGAGACCCATACGAGAGGTTTCGTGTACAGAAGTGTCAATGTACTGCCCCTGCCCTGTAGCGCTGCGCATGTGGAGGGCGGCGAGTATCCCTATGTTAGCGTGGACTGAAGCCGCATCGTAGGCCGGTGACCCCGGCTGCAGGCAAGGCTCTTTTCCCGGGTAGCCGCTGGTGATCATCACGCCGCTCATGGCGAAATCAACGAGGTTGGAGCCCTTGCGGTCCTTGTACGGGCCGGAGTGGCCGAATTCGGTGATGCTGGCCATGATAAGCCCAGGGTTTATCTCCTTCAGCGCGGGATAGTCGAGGCCCAAGCTTCCCATATAGTCCGGCGGCGAGTTGTCCACCAGGACATCGGCCGTCTTGACCAGCCTCTTGAAGATATCCCGGCCTTGCTCAGTATCCAGGTTCAGGGTTATCCCCCGCTTGCCGGCGTTGCGGTGGAGGAAGTAGAGGCTCTTCTCCGGGTGAGGCACATCATCCACAAACGGGGGCATGGCTCTGCCGGGATCACCTTCCGGCCTCTCGATCTTGATTACATCCGCGCCTAGATCGGCGAACAGCTTGGTACAGTAAGCGCCCTTGCTGTCAGTCAGGTCCAAGACACGGTATCCGCTCAAGGCGCCTTCTTTTTCCTTCGTCACAATAGCACCTTAGGTCCACTCCAGGCTATCCCGGTCTATAGCATCCAATATAGTAGCATCTCTTGCCGCCTATGGCCAGCGGTTCGAACGATCTAGTTTGGTTATTGCACGTACGTATTAATGTACTGCTCCATCTCTTTGGTAGGTTTCCACCACTTGGTAATACCCATGTCCTCGGCCACCCTGTTCGCACCGATATAGCCGGGCCCCCCGAGCACCAGCCCCCCCGGATAGGGTGATGCACCACATACGTAGAGGCCCTCGATGGGCGTCGCCGTGCTGGAGCACTCCTGGTTGGGACGAAAACAACCGAGCTGTATCGGCTTATAGTCGCCGTGCTTGATCGCGCCGCGGCGCATGTTCGGGAAGCGGACCTCGATGTCCTCAGGTGTCTCATAGGTGGTCGTGATGATGTTCTCCCGCGTCATGTTCGGGGCTGCCTTCCGCCATTTGTCCAGGGCTGCCTCCTCTAGCTCATCACCCCGCTTGTCCCAGCCGCCTTCCATTTGGTATGGAGCGTGTATCTGGAAGAACGAAATACTCTTGCCCGGCTTGTCGCTCAGGTGCGGATCGAAGAAGCTCTCGCAGGTGGCATGCCCACCGAAGTTATCATCTACCTTGCCTGCCACCACACTATCCCAATGGGCCAGAAGCTGGTCGGTGCTCTCAATGCCGAAGATGGTCATGAAGGACTCGTTGATCCAGGGGTCGTCGCAGGCATAGCGCGGGGGCTCCTCGGAGGCAACATGAAGCGTGTAGTAGCTCCACTTGTCGTACTGCCATCCCTCGGTCAACTCCTTCAGAGTCGCCGGCAGGTTCTCCGCGCCAACCAAGTCAAGGAAGGTGGTGTGTGGGTCCAGTGTGGACATAACCACTTTGCTGCGCAGGGTACGACCCTCTGCGAGCTCAACCCCGGCAACCCGGCCGTTCTGCATCACTATCTTGCTCACTGGCGCATGTTCCAGGATCAACCCCCCGGCCCTGACGATCTCACGTGCCATGGCGCTGGCAAACTTGTGCGAACCCCCGAAGCAATAGCACTTGTTAGCCCCTCGAATAAGAAGGAGAGGGACAAAGAAGCCTGTGCCGGTCTCCCTGGGGTCAAGCCCCCACATGCAGCTAACGTACAGTAGCAGAGCGCGCACGCGGTCGTTCTCAAAGGTGTCTGTAATGATGTCCAGAGGACTGCGCTCAACAAGCTCCAGCATCTCTCTGCCAATCTCGGTGCGCTGCATGCATATACTCAAGTCGAGGGGAGACATCGGAGGAACATAGGTGGAAGGGGCTACTATCTCGTCCACAATCCGCCGCCAGGTCCGCATCGCTTTGCCGAAGGCGACGGCGTCCTTGAAAGAGAACTTGCTGATGGAGTCCTTGGTGTCCTCAATCATGCGTGTCAGCAGCAGAGACTTCCCGTCCTCGAAGACCATGCCGGTCTGCGCATTGGGCTTGATCCACACCAGCGCCGGCCCATCCAGATTGAAGTCCCTGATCACTGGCATATAGTCGACCATCAGATGATAGACAACGTGCGGGTTGGACGAGTAGCAGGGATAGAGGATTTCGTCCGTAGCAAGCCCGCCACCAATCTCGTAGCGAGCCTCCGCCAAAGCGACCTTGAGGCCAGCCTTGGCCAGATAGGCTGCAGCCATCAGACCGTTGGGCCCTCCGCCAATGACGACGACGTCCCACTGGCTTTCATCGGGAAACTCTTCAAACATATGCCCGAAAATATCTTCCATCGCCATAATGCCCCTTCTCTAATGCCGCGGTATCGCAGGCACCTTGCCCTGCTGAGGAATGTAGTAGGGCGAGGGGTACCACCAATCACCCGGCTCGGCTATGCCATCTTCGATGAGTATGTGCATCAGGTTATACGGGATGGCCATCAGGCATAACGCTCCGGGATGCCCCGTTGTCTGATGGCACGTGTAGAGTCCATCAATAGGGGTGCGGTAGCGAGCAAGCTCAGGGATGGGACGCTGGGTCCACAACTGGTCTCTGCAGTGGCGGCTGCCGCACCAGGTGCCACCGATGAGACCGGTGTTACGAAACTCAACTTCGCGGCCAGTTGCCGACCAGTGATGAATGATGTTCTCATCCTCGAGGCCATCTATCGCTTCACTAAAGGCCTTGCGCATGTAGGCGTCCAGCTCTTCCTTATTCTCGTTTTGAGCCTCTGGCCCTTCGACCTGATACTCAGGTATGGGGACATTCACCTCGAAGGCAGCCGAGATGTGCCCTTTGGCGTAAGAGGCCTGGCAATCCGTAGAATTGAAGGCCTGTGATGGGGTCAGGAACCACATCAGCTTCTGTGGCGGCAGGCCGGGATTCCTCTTGTGCCCATCAACATCGGCCACGTTCTCATAGTAGAGCTCTCTTGAATCTGAGGGGTAGACGCCACCCGAGGGGGTATTGAATGGGCCTGCTACACCTGTTTCGCTCTCAGCCATCGCCTTGAATTTGGGTGCCCACTGCAAGGGCCTGCGAGTGTGGAAGGTGGACACGTAGAGGGTGCCATTCTTTAGGCTGATATCCTTCACCTTATGAATGAAGCCCGGGTCCAGATGCTGTCCCCCGATCATCTTAAGGAACGTCTGCTGGTAGTCAACAGCAGAGATCACCGCCTTGTTTGCCCAGACTTTCCTTCCGCCCACTGCGGCCGTTTCCCTCAATCGAACGCCCAGTGCTTGCCCGTCGTCAACGATGATCTCAGCAACGGGACATGTAGTGCGCACCACTGCCCCGTGGGCTACAGCGCAGCGATGGATGGCATGGAAATAGCCGTGCAGGCCGCCGCGAGGAATACTCAATTTGCCCGTGTTGGGTAGAATGAGGAGTTGGACAGAAAGCAAGGCAGGGATGGCTACCCCCTCCCAATGCGCGGCGGCCCCTGATGCCCAGGCTGCGAACGACATAGTGACCTTGAAGGGCTCGCTTTCGCAATGCTCGTCCATGAGATCGAACATGGTCCACTCACGCAGCTCGTGGGTCCAGACATCGGGCTGGTATTTCTTGTACACCTGCATATAGGGCACGTTCTCGTCCGTCACCTCTACTTCGGGTGGGTGCGGCGGACACCAGAAGGTGGCGCGCATAAGCTCCTTGGTGAACGGAGGCTGACCGAGCACGCCGCCCAGCTTGCCAAAGCCCATCATGTCCTTTTCGGTGATAGGACTCACTCCCTGGGTAGTTGTGTTACCAGCGCTCAACGATTTCATCATGTCCACCGGATTCCATGTCATCCGGAAGCCGTACTTATGCAGCTCAAGCTGCTCGAATCCCGGGGCAGGCGCCGCGTACATGAGCATGGCGTGCGGATAGATTCGCACCCCCGGTATTGGCTCCACGGTCTCACAGGCTCCACCACACTCCACCCTCTCCTCCAGCACGCACACGCTTAGCCCGCACCTGGCCAGATATGCCGCTATCGTCATCCCATTGGGTCCCCCACCTATGATCAGGACATCATATCTTTCGTCCTTGCTCATATAACCCCCTTTCTCACCACCGTGAACAGCATTCTATCCCAGCGACAGACGCAAATCAAGCGATTTTAGAATAAGGCCTGTAACTGCCGCTGAGTATGGTGCTTGTTCTTGTTTTGCACTTCCGCCATCTCCTGACGACTCTTGGTGGTAGCACCATGTGAAGTAGGGTTGTCTTGGTGTGGAGAGCAGTGTTGCCCCTGACGTATGGAGGTAGTAGTTGCAGACAAAGGCTATTTTATCCGCCGCCAATGGCGAGAAGGACAAAAAGCTCGTCACCATCGTTTAGAGGTTTGTTCACGTCATCTCTCAAAATCTTCTCACCGTTGACGAAGCACCAGACCTGAGGACGCAGCTCGCCCTGCTTGTCATACAGCCATTTCCTCATTTTGGGGAATTCGGACTGAAGGCTATGAAGGCACTCTAATGGCGTGTTGCCTGTAACTTCCACTATTTCCCGGCCGTTGGTAGATTGGCGCAGCAGCGACGATATTTTTACCTTAACGCTCATTTCCTATTTCCGATACTAGACTATTGTTTCGCTTTGCACTCCTCACAATCGGGGTCTCTCTTCAACTTGACCTCGCTGAAATTCAGGCTAAGCCCATCATAGAGTAGGAGCCTGTTGGTAAGTAATTCTCCAATACCTAATATATATTTGATCACCTCGGTAGCCTGGATGCAGCCGATAACCGCTGGCGTGACTCCGACCACAGGGATCTTGCCAGGCAAGACCCCTTGATACAAGCACCTCAGGCACGGCGTCTCGCCTGGGATTATGGTGGTAGCCCTTCCCTCAAAACCATAAACCGCGCCATGAAACAGGGGAAGGTTTCTTCGAACAGCTACCCTATTTAGCAGGTACCTTGCGGGGAGATTGTCCATAGCATCGACCATTGGATAGTCAGCCACCAGGTCAAAGATATTATCTTCAGCGATTACTTCCCCTATAGCCTCTATGTGGATATCTGGGTTCAGCGATTCAAGCCTCTCTTTAGCCGAATCAACTTTGTCCCTTCCTATGTCCTTATCCGAGTGCAGCGCCTGCCGGTTCAAGTTGCCAAGCTCCAGTTTGTCGCCATCGATAATCCTTATCCTCCCCACGCCAGCGATAGCCAAATAGGTCAGGATGGCCGAGCCAAGTCCCCCGGCGCCGGCAACCAGGACCTTTGACCTCTTGAGCTTCTCCTGTCCTGCTTCCCCCCACTCAGATATCATTATCTGCCTTTCGTACCTCACCAACTCTTCTTTGGTAAGCATCTCTGTTTCATCCTTTTGGTCTCAATATTAGCGGTACCTCTCCCCGAGGGGGAGAGGTACCGCGCACGCAAGAAGCAAATTATTATCCAGGGCCTCAATAAAGCTTAACAGCGAGATCAGACAGTCCCAGGCTATTCAGTTTCTCCTTTAATGGACGACCGTTGGCGTCCAGCCCCCTCGCCTTGTAGTAGTCTTTTAGCATCAGTTCTACGTTGGGCACGGAGCCCGCAGCACCACCCTCGGTGTGAGGGGTCATGATCCGCTTCGGCATTCGGTCGTCTGCAGCCGTGACGCCCATGAGATTGTTCAGCCCTCTTTGAAGCATCCAGATACGCTCGCCGCATTCCATAATCTCGTTGAGGTCGTAGTCAAAACCGGTAGTGCTCTTCAGCGCCTCGGCCAGATCGGTAATGCTTATGGACATGAGGCCAAATAGGCACAGCGTTGCCGAATTGGACAACATGTTTATGTTTTCGCATTTAACGTTTAACTCACCTTTGCCCTCATCCGCTTTTGGATCGTAGCCGCCGCTTATACCCACATCTGGCCAGGTGGTCCAGCTTGATTCGATCATGCCTATCGCAGACGCGACATGACAGGCGCCACGGTTGGACATAATGAAACTCAGGCCGTGTCCATGCGACCCCCGGACGTCGTACATAGCGAACTCGAGACCTTTAGTCTCGATCGTATAATCTTCAGCATTATTGCCGATCTTCTTGGCGGCGCTTCGGCTGCCCTCCGCCAGCACATCGCCGAAGCCCTGGCGTTTGGCGATCTTTTCCATCACTGCCAGAACATCATCTGGATTTCCCCATCTCAACTGGCCACCATCAAGGTCTTTTGAGGTTATAAGGCCTTTCTCAAAGCACTCCATAGCAAAGGCGATGGTACCGCCACAGCTAATGCTGTCCACCCCGTACCGGTTAGCCATCTCTCCCATCTTGAGCACCGCGGCCAGATTGTCAATCACGAGCAGGGATCCGAACGCACAATCTGTTTCGTACTGAGGTCCGGGCCCTTCCTCTATTGCGTAGGGGCCCTCAGCGACCTTGACCGTTCTCTTGCACGCAATGGGGCAGGTGAAGCAGGCATGCGGCTTGGTGAGGTACTGCGCGGTTATCGCGCCGCCGGTCAGGTTTGGAGCCAGGAAATTGCCGTCACCTACCGTAAAGTTCTTGACCGGTAGGACCCCGGTCATAGCATTAACCTCCACACCCATGGCGGTGCCAGCGGCTTGAAGAGCCTGCGAGATCACGCTCTCCTTGTTCTTGTCCAGGGCACTCTTGCGTACATTCTTGAAATCTTCGGGCATGGCCGGCGTCACCTTGCCGGTGCCGCGGATCACGACGGCCTTTAGCTTCTTGGAGCCCATCACCGCTCCACCACCGCAGCGGCTGAGAAAGCCCCACTTGCCGTTCAATATGCTGGCGAACTTCACTACGTTCTCTCCTGCTGGACCGATCTCCAGCATGTCCGTCTTCGCCCCATGCCGTTGTTTTAGGACGTCGGTGGTTTCATAGCAGTCCTTTCCCCAGAGATCAGCGGCGTCTTTGATCTCAACCTTGTCATCCTCTATCAACAGGTAGACAGGCTTGCTTGCAGCACCTGATATGGCGATCCCGTCATAGCCAGCCCCCTTTATCTCCGCAGCGAAATTGCCTCCAGCCGAGGCCTGCCCCCAGATATTGGTCAAAGGGGATTTGAAAGCAGCCACAAGGCGTGATGATGTGGGAAAGTTCGTCCCCGCTAAGGCTCCAGCCATTAGAAAAAGGACATTCTTCTCAGAGAGGGGGGCAGCGTCTGGGGGAACGCGGTCGAGAAACAGCCTGGCTGCCAAGCCACTGCCCCCGATGAATTTCCGCAGCACGTCGTCTTCTATCTTGGTGGTTCCGACACTGCCAGTGCTTAGATTGACATCCAGGATTTTCCCCCTGTTGGTTCCCATTGTTACCTCCTTAAGTCTGAAATCCTGCCGCGGTTTCCAGGAGCGCACGAAGTAGGGCTTCGCGTTTTGAAGTGAGCACTATTACCCGGCGACAATGTACCACTTATGCAGACGGCATGCAACCAGGACAAAGGAATTTACTCCAGGTACGTCTTAGTGTAGCGCTCCATCTCGGGTGTTGGTTTCCACCACTTAGTAACACCCAGGTCTTCAGCTACCTTGTTCGCACCGAGATAGCCTGGCCCGCCGAGCACCAGGCCTCCCGGATAGTTAGATGCACCGCAGGTATAGAGGCCCTCGATGGGCGTCTTCGTCTCGGAGCAGTCTTGGTTGGGGCGGAAACAACCCAATTGTATAGGCCCGTAGTCACCATGCTTAATCGCGCCACGGCGCATGTTTGGGAAACGGATCTCGATGCCCTCGGGTGTCTCCTGGCTGGTGGCGATTATGTTCCCCTTTGTCATGTTTGGAGCCGCCTTCTGCCACTTGGCCAGTATCGCCTCCTCTAGCTCTGGGCCGCGCTTCTCCCAGCCGCCCTCGATTTCATAGGGAGCATGCATCTGGAAGAAGGACACATAACCGCCATATGGAGAGTGAACGAGATGGGGGTCGAAGAGGCTCTCGCACGTGGAGTGCCCGCCGAAATTGGCATCAACCTTACCAGCGACCACGTTATCCCAATGGGCCAGAATCTGGTCGGTGCTCTCAACGCCGAAGATCACCATGAACGCCTCATTGAGCCAGGGGTCATCGCAGGCATACTTCGGAGGCTCCTTAGAGGCAACGTGCAGGGTGTTGAAGCTCCACTTGTCATATTTCCACCCTTGAATCAACTCCTTCAGGTCCGCAGGCATATTGTCCGCGCCAACAAGGTCAAAGAATGTTGTCTGTGGATCGAGAGTGGACATAACCACTTTGCTGCGCAGGGTACGACCCTCGGCAATGTCAACGCCGGCGGCACGGCCGTTGTGCATGATGATCTTCGTTACCTCGGCTGCGTCCAGGATTGTTCCTCCATTGCTCACGATCTCCCTTGCCAGGGCGCCGGCAAACTTGTGTGACCCACCATCACAGTAACACTTGTTCATCGCCCGGTCTAGATAGAGGGGGACAAACATGCCTATCCCGGTCTCCCTGGGGTCGAGCCCCCACATGCAACTGACATATAGCATAAGAGTGCGTACGCGGTCGTTCTCAAAGGTATCGTTGATGATGTCCAGAGGGCTGCGCTCAACGAGCTCCAGCATCTCGTTGCCGACCTTGGTGCGCTGCATAGCTATGCTTATATCCAGAGGAGACATGGGAGGTATAAAGGTAGCCGGACCTAATAT
>CAYVES010000054.1:5807-12950 GCA_964449845.1 uncultured Dehalococcoidia bacterium | reverse complement strand
CACGGCCCATACCCATGCCACGGCCGAAGCCCATGCCACGGCCCATACCCATGCCTCCCCAACCGGACCAGCCTCTTCCGAATGGCATCTCACTCACCTCCTCTCATCCTAATTCAGTAAGCCTTCAGCTGTCAAGTTTCAGCAAACCCCCCTTAGTCCCCCTTTTCTAAAGGGGGATTTAGGGGATTTTGTGACCTTTTTAATTTGGAAAAGCTGATAGCTGAGCACCTGCCTATTGCCTCTTCATTGTAAGTAATCTAACACCCTTCATCTGCTGGAAGGTGGCGCCCTGGCTGACGTGACGAAACACTGTTTCGGGGTCAACCACCTTGGTGCCTGAGATGACATCCACCCCGTAGTCGAAGAGCACGGGCGAAAGCGGGGCGGTGGGCCCCAGGACGACTACATACGCCTTTGGGCTGCAAAGATCGAGCAAGTCCTCGATGGTGTGGTTGACAAGTGCGCTGCCTGTGATGGCTACTACGTCAGCTTGAGGGATTAACTGCTGCGACTCGCTTTCGGCAACGTCCCCTTCTCGGGGGTGTTTCTCTATCACCCAGAGTTCTCCTACCGCCTGGCGAAGCCTTTTGGCGAAGGGGAAGTGTCCGATAAGTGCTACTTTCCTATCCTTGCCCTGTTCCATAAGGAGGTCAGCAGCATTGAGGTCAACACACTGCTGTTCATCTACCTCGATAAGCGAGTTAATTGTGGCCACGCCGATGGCTGCCTCGAGGTCGCTCCCCGAGCGAGCCAACAGGGCCAGCTCAAGAGCGTCCTTATCCATCAGGCGCCCTGCATCCCTCACCGGGGCATCGCCCTGGTCATGACCGACCTCATGGGGTGTCGATGCCAGCCCGCAGTTGCGGGTCGACACCGCTGTCCAGTGGGGCCCCTGGAGTATGTCTCTCACAGTCGCCCCTGAGTTCAGTGTGGAGAGCAAATCATCTATGATCTTCATCTTCATGTCTGCCAACGGCCCCTGCCCCCACGGCGCCTGCCCCGGCCCCTCATCCCGAAATCGAATCCAGGCGCAGGCCAAATATCGGGGCTCTTGCAGGTGGGGCATGTTAAGGGGGGCTGCGTTACCATGGTCTCGAAGGGAACATCCCATTCGTGGCCATCGTTGCGGCACGTGAAGTGGCGCGTCGCCATCTCGAAGTTGCCTCCTTCGATCCGTATGGCCTTGCCGTTGAGCAGGGCATCGGCCAGCTTTCTCCGGGCGGACGCCAGCACCCGGTGGAAAGTAGGGCGGGATATCTGCATCCTTTGGGCGCACTCCTCCTGCTCCAGACCTTCGATGTCCTTGAGCCGGATCGCTTCCGCCTCCTCAATCGGTAGGCATATCTCCTCCAGGGAGCGCAGAGGGACCCCTGTCGGCTTGAAGTAGGTTATCTCCGGGACGAAACCGACTCGGCGCCACTTGGGTGGTCTAGGCATTGATCCGAACTCCCCTCAGTTACAGTCGTAGTTATGAACTTATGTCCATAACTACTATAGCACAGGGGCATTATCCTGTCAAGCCCTTTTGCTCGGGGGTTCTCCTCGTTTCGTGTTGACACCCCTTTTAGACGCCTGTATAGTCTTGTGCAAATCTTGGAGGTGAGCATGGCATGGATATAGATATGGAGTGGATTGCACTTGGTATGGGCATCATCGGTGCTATTGTAGCCCTCGTCGCCGCATTCATCGTTCATAGTACGGAGTGGATTGTTGTTGGTGCTGTTATTGCGGGGCTTGGCATAATGTTCAGACCACGCCGTTGATAACGCAATACAAAGGAGAAGAGTCACATAGAAGGTTCTATAGATCAACGAAGATGCTTCCCAAGTGGAAAGAATGATGGCGAACATCTCCGCAATCACAAAACCTTCGATAAAAAGCCATAACCTATTTAGCGTTTGTCTTCGAGTCATTTCAAATTTCTTATAATCGGTCATCTTAGTAACCTCCCTTTTCTTGGCTTGGTTCTCTTCTGTTTCGGTTGATAAGCCTCTCCCCCTTGTGATACATTTATCCCAGAATGTTCAAAACCATTTTCAATTGGTTGATTGACTATGTTTGGGGTATTGCAGTTGGAGCAGTTTTTGGTCTTGTGCTGGCCTTCCTTAACTATATAGGATGGATGGATGTAACTTTTGACGCGTTTAAATGGACAAAGGAACAACAGGAAGCTGTAGGTAAAATCTTTGATGTGGTAGGAATAATTAGTCTCTTCCTCTCTATTATTAGTGCTAGTATTATTGCGGGGAAACGCATAAAAACTGGTAAGTGGTTTTAACCATTTTCTCCCAAAGGGTGTTTTCCTCAGTAGATATATGATTGTCTCAATTGATAGGCAAAATAAGAACAAAGCTATTAAAGCGAAAATTAATGCAAATAAAATCAAACTTAATAGATAGAATATATCTAATAAGTAATTCATATTACTCTCCCCCTCCTTGGCTTTCCGCCTGGAAACGGATGTCTCGATACTAGCCCATACCTCACGAGAGGTATCAACACCTACCGAGCAGTACCTGCTCGGGGACCTGCTCGCTTGTGGGTTGATCGCGATTTGGTGATGGAGTCACCAATCATGGGGGGCGAGCGAATTTCCTTGACAAATATAGGCCAGCGTTGTTAAAGTTAGAATGCACTCTGGGGCTCCCAAGTGGATCAGTGGTAAGCAGGTGACAGACATGCCGCAGTCATCCTCAGGCAGGAAAGGTCTGGTTGAAGTCTTCACCGGCAATGGCAAGGGTAAGACTTCGGCAGCGCTGGGTGTTATACTCCGTGCCTTGGGTCACGACTTTCGAGTCTGCATCATCCATTTTATGAAGGGCAATTACCCTTACGGGGAACAGAAGACTTTAGCTCGCCTTCCCAATGTTACCCTAGCTGTTTTTGGCAGACTAAGCTTTGTTGACCCCCGCAATGTTGAGGAGGAAGATAGGAAGGAGGCGAGAAGGGCGCTCGATGCTGCCCGGGAGGCGATGCTCAGCGGCAAGTACGACCTGGTGGTGCTTGACGAGGTAAACATAGCTTCCGCCTGGGGTCTTGTGGAGCTTGACGATGTGGTCAAGCTAATCGAGGACAAACCGGAGAATGTGGAGCTTATCCTCACGGGTCGCTATGCTGACAAAAAGCTGATAGAGCTGGCTGACCTGGTAACCGAGATGGTGGCGATAAAGCACCCCTTTGACAAGGGGATCGAGGCTCGGCCCGGCCTCGAGTATTAGTCGAGGAGCCCATTTGTCCATGGGCAGGTTGCCCGATGTCGGGCAAACTACCCAGCCAGCAGTATTATCTTCAGGTAACCATTCACCATTAGGGAAACCTAGTTGAAAGGAGAGCGGAAAATGATCACCTTAAGTGTAATCAAGGCTGACGTTGGCGGGTATGTGGGGCATTCCAGTTCCCATCCTGACATACTGGCTAAGGCTCAGGAGTGCCTGGAGAAGGCGAAGAAGGAGGGATTATTAGTTGACTTCCATGTCACCCGCTGTGGCGATGACCTCCAGCTCATCATGACCCACGAGCAGGGAGAGGAGAATGAGCGCATCCACAAACTGGCCTGGGATACCTTTGTCGAAGGTACTGAGCTTGCCAGGAAGCTGGGTCTCTACGGAGCAGGGCAGGACCTGCTTGCCGATGCCTTCTCGGGAAACGTAAAGGGAATGGGTCCTGGGGTGGCAGAGATGCAGTTCGAGGAGCGACCATCCGAGCCGGTAATCATCTTCATGGCGGACAAGACATCAGCAGGGGCCTGGAATATGCCCTTATACAAGATGTTCGCTGATCCCTTCAACACCATCGGGCTGGTAATTGCCCCCAACATGCACAGTGGATTCTCTTTCGAGGTGCAGGACGTCAAGGAGCATAAGAAGATCATCTTCAACGCTCCCGAGGAGATCTATAGCATGCTGGTCTTTATCGGTGCCCCCGCCCGCTATATGATAAGATCGGTATCTAGCCGGGAGAGCGGCAACATCGCTGCTGTTTCCTCGACGCAGCGTCTCGCTCTCATCGCTGGCAGGTATGTGGGCAAGGATGACCCGGTCTGCGTTGTTCGTGCTCAAGGAGAGTTCCCCGCAGTAGGCGAGGTGCTCGAACCCTTCAGTCACCCAGCCTTGGTGGAGGGGTGGATGCGGGGCTCACACCATGGCCCATTCATGCCGGTGGCCGTCGACGAGTCCAATCCTTCACGGTTCGACGGGCCGCCTAGGGTGATTGCTGCTGGCTTCCAACTGGCAGGTGGCAAATTGGTCGGACCCCGCGATATGTTCGACGATCCCAGCTTTGACGAGGCGCGTCACATGGCTAACATCGCTGCCGAGTATATGCGCCGTCACGGTCCTTTCGAACCACATCGCCTTCCACTTGAGGAGATGGAGTACACCACCATGCCTCATGTGATGAAGAAGCTGGAGGGAAGATTTACTGACCTTGAGTGAGCCAGCGAAGCTTCTGGTCGCCAGCAATAACCTGGGCAAACTCCGGGAGTATGCTTCGCTGCTTGGCGGTCTGCCCTTCGAACTCACCACTCTCGCCGGTGAGAGGATCACGGATGAAATCGAGGAGACCGGCTCAAGCATGGAGCAGAATGCGATTCAGAAGGCCACCGCATACGCCACGCTGAGTGGGCTTATCACCCTGGCCGATGACTCCGGGCTGGAGGTAGATGCCTTAGGGGGTGAGCCAGGATCACTTTCCCGCCGCTATGCCGGGGAGAATGCCTCAGATAGGGAAAGGATCGATTACCTTCTGGCAAAGATTGACGGCGTGCCCTGGGAGGGAAGAGGGGGACGCTTCAGGTGTGTCATCGCGATCGCCACGCCGGAGGGTAGGGTGGAGACCTGCGAAGATGTGTGTGAAGGTATTATAGCGCTTGATTCCAAAGGCGAAGGGGGCTTTGGCTACGACCCCATTTTCTATTTGCCGGAGCTGGGTAAGAGAATGGCGGAGCTCTCGCTTGAGGAGAAGAACAGAATAAGTCATCGGGGGAGAGCGGCACAGAAGGCGAGGCTGATTCTAGAGCTCCTGGGGGAGCAGAAAAGATATGACCAGACTCTTTGATTCCTTTCAACGTCCCCTAAACTACCTGCGAATCTCGGTCACCGACCGCTGCAATTTGAGGTGCATCTACTGCATGCCCTCCGAAGGGGTCCCCTTGATGTCTCACGAAGATATTCTCAGCTACGAGGAGATCTGTATCGTAGCTCAGGCGGCGGCGGAGTTGGGCATTGTTAAGGTCAGGCTTACCGGTGGCGAACCCCTGGTGAGGGCGAGGGTGACCAACCTGTTGGCCATGTTAGCCTGTATAGAGGGCATTGACGATATCTCCTTGACAACAAACGGCGTGCTCTTACAGCGCTATGCTGACGAGCTCAAAAGCGCAGGGTTGCACCGCGTCAATGTCAGCCTTGATTCGCTTCGCAGCGATAGATTTCACCGAATCACTCGGGTGGGTGATCTGGACGATGTGCTGAGGGGCATTGAAGCTGCCCGGCAAGCTGGGCTTGATCCGGTAAAGACCAATACGGTAGTTATGCGCGGCACGAACGACGATGAAGTCCTTGACTTCGCCCGGCTGACAATTGAGGGTGAGTGGCACGTACGGTTTATCGAGTACATGCCCTTCTCCAACGATGAAAAAGCGGATCATCTATTGGTGCCCGTATCCGAGATAAAGCAGCGCATTGAGACCCTGGGAGAGCTGGAGCCCTCTCTTTCCAGCGGGGGAGGACCGGCTAGGTACTTTCGCTTTCCTGGAGCAAGGGGCACCATCGGCTTCATCAGCCCAGTCAGCGAGCACTTCTGCCGGGCATGCAATAGGTTGCGTCTCACTGCGGACGGCAAACTGCGGCCCTGCCTTTTCTCTGATGAGGAAATCGACCTCCGGGAGCCGCTGCGTCAGGGGGCAACCGCTGATGATATAAAGCGCTTGATCCAGGAGGCTGCATCACGCAAACCCGAGGGGCATAAATTGAGAGCGGGGATTACCTGCGAGCGGTTCATGGTACAGATCGGAGGCTGACGGCTGAAATGATCGATATCTATACCGACGGCGCATGCCTGGGCAACCCCGGCCCCGGGGGATGGGCGGCGATTATCGTGAGCGATGCTGGCAGGCAGGAAGTAAAAGGGCGGGAGGAAAGAACGACCAGCAATCGGATGGAGATCATGGCGGCCATTAAGGGGCTGGCCCAGACCCCACCGGGTTCTCAGGTTAAAATCGAGAGCGACAGCCAGTATCTTGTTCATACCATGACTAAGAACTGGAAGCGCAAGGCGAACCTCGACCTCTGGGAGATGCTGGATAAGCTGGTGGCTGAACGGAACGTGAGCTGGGTTTGGATCAGGGGACATGGCGGTCATCCTGGGAACGAGAGGGCCGACAGGCTGGCGAACGAGATGGCAGGTATTGGCGAAGAGCATCGCAGCCCGACCCACTTCGATCTCGAAGGCAAGGTGCACATGGTTGACATAACTGGGAAACCGGTGACCGAGCGGGTTGCGGTTGCCAGTGGTACGGTGGCCATGAAAGCGGCGACCCTGGAGCTGATGAAGCGAGGTGAGATGAAGAAGGGGGATGTTCTCGCTGTGGCCCAGCTTGCTGGAATCATGGCGGCGAAGCAGACCCCTCAGCTCATCCCCCTTTGCCATCCGCTGCCGATCACCAGCGCTGACGTGGATTTGAAACTGGACGAAAAGCGTTCTGCAGTGGAGATCACCGCTACAGTCAAGACCACGGCTCAGACTGGGGTGGAGATGGAGGCTCTCACTGCGGTAACGGTGGCTGCGCTCACCATCTACGACATGTGCAAGGCGGTGGACCGGGCCATGCGCATTGATAACATACGCCTTGCCAGGAAGAGCGGGGGCGGGAGCGGGGAGATTGTCCTCGAATAAGGGCTGGCAAGCAGACGCACCCTAGCAGTGTCCTGTCATTGCGAGGACCCCGATTCATCGGGGGACGAAGCAATCTCAGGGGCGGGCATAGTAGAGGATAACCAGATTGCTTCGCGGAGTTTACCCTGAGCTACATTCTTCGGTCGCGGAGCCTGTCCTGAGCGCGAGATTCTTCGCCTTTGGCTCAGAATGACAGAAGGCGAAGGGCTCAGAATGACAGAAGGCGAAGGGCTCGCAATGACTGATGTATTT
>CAYVES010000054.1:0-5797 GCA_964449845.1 uncultured Dehalococcoidia bacterium | reverse complement strand
GGGGCGGGGCATAGTAGAGGATAGCCAGATTGCTTCGCTCCGCTCGCAATGACTGATGTGACACATCCCGCTTTGCTGCTTGAAATCCAGGAGCTGCACAACGCCTCTTTGATCAACGGCAGTACTATCTTCCCACAAATAATGCCTGATATGACTATTGAATACCTGGTGGTGGGTGTGGTAAGGTCTGGGTGGGATAATTGCGGATGAGGTAAGTGCGATGAAGAAAAGTAGGATCGCCGTTCTTACCGGTGGTGGAGACTGCGCCGGGCTGAACCCCGCCATCAAATGGGTGGTCAAAAGCGCACTTGATGAGCGACTCCAGGACGAAAGAGGAGTCAGATACGAGGTACTGGGCATTAGGGACGGCTGGAAGGGGCTGATCTATGCCGAACTTGGAAGCACGGACTATATCTTACCACTGAACGAGGAGGTGGTGAGAACCTGGGACAGACACGGTGGGACCGCTTTGGGCACCTCTCGCACAAATCCTTACGATCCCAAGAATGATCAGTCGAAGACTGTGTTGAAGAATATCAAGAATCTCGGTCTAGATGTGGTGATAGCTATAGGGGGTGAGGATACACTGGGCGTAGCGTACAAGCTGTCTCATGAAGGCGTCAATGTCATTGGCATCCCCAAGACTATCGACAAGGACCTTCCCGGAACTGATTATACGCTTGGATACGATACAGCTTTGAATGTTATTACAGAAGAGGTTGATAGGCTGAGAACCACCGCGGGTTCCCACAAAAGGATATTCGTGGTGGAAACGATGGGCAGGCATGCGGGCTTTCTGGCTCTGGAGGGGGGAGAATCCAGCGGAGCTTATATCATCCTGATCCCGGAGTACGACTTCTCAATTGACAGAGTCAATGAACTGCTTCTCGAAGGGAGAAGGATGGGGTCCAGGTATGACATCATCGTGGTGGCGGAGGGGGCAAAGCCGCGGGGAGGCTCCGAAATCGTGGCGGGGGATGGTGTGGATAGCTTTGGCCACAAGAATCTCGGTGGAATTGGCGAGTTTGTGGCCGGGGAGATCAAGCAGGCCGTTGGGTTGGACACCCGAAGCATTGTCCTGAGCCATCTGCAGCGAGGCGGCGCTCCATCCGCCTTTGACCGCAGGATGGGTCGCTATTTTGGCATCGCCGCCATTGATTTGGTGGTGAAGAAGGATTTTGGCAAGCTGGTGAGCCTCACGAATGGCAGAATAATCGCCGTGCCTCTTGAGGTAGTTACGGAGAAGCCGAGAACAGTGGATATCAACACTGAGTACGATACTGACAGATATAACGGGCGCCGGACGATCTTGATCGACGGAGGGGGAGAGTAATATGAATGTAATGTCCGACCAAATCGACTCGCTGGTAGAAGAGGCAGTTTTTGGCTCCTACAGCCCGATAAGGGAAGAGGGCCAGCGGACAATTCGGGAATTAGCGTTTGACCGGGGGATCTTTCCCGCAAGCATTCAAGGCCTGTACGAAGCAGCAGGCAAAGGTCTGTATAGCGGCATAACAGTGCCGGCGATCAATATCCGCGGGATCACCTATCATGTGGCGAGGGCTGTCTTCAGGGCTGCCCTGAAAGACAGGGTTGGCGCCTTCATCTTTGAGATCGCCCGCTCCGAGATAAGCTATACAGGCCAGAGGCCGGGTGAATATGTGACCTGTGTGCTGGCTGCCGCAATCAAGGAGGGATTCAAGGGCCCCGTTTTCCTTCAGGGCGACCACTTCCAGGTTAACCCTGGCAGGTATGGCTCGGAACCGGAAAAGGAATTGAACGCAATCAAGGAGCTGATTCGTGAAGCAGTGAGCGCTGGGTTCTTCAACATTGATGTGGATGCCTCCACCATTGTCGATTTAGAGAGACAGACCCTCGAAGAACAGCAGGAGAAGAATTGTCGGGTCACTGCAGATATGACCAGGTTTATACGTGGTATCGAGCCCGAAGGAATAACCGTTTCCGTCGGTGGAGAGATAGGGGAAGTGGGGAAGAGAAACAGCACGGTGGAGGACCTCAGGGCCTTTATGTCGGGATACCTCAGTCTGCTGGGTTCTGATGCCAAGGGAATCTCGAAGATCAGCGTGCAAACCGGCACGGCTCACGGGGGGGTTGTCCTACCTGACGGGTCAATTGCAAGCGTTCAACTTGATTTCAACACCCTGAGAGAACTGTCCAGAGCGGCGCGAGAGGAGTATGGCATGGGCGGCGCTGTGCAGCACGGAGCTTCCACACTTCCTGACGATGCTTTTGACAAGTTCCCAGAGGTGGGCACATTAGAAGTACACCTGGCCACAGGATTTCAGAATATTATCTATGACAGCCCACATTTCCCCAGGGAGCTGTTGGACGTTGTCTACAGGCATCTTGCGGATAAGTACTCTGCCGAGAGGAAGCAAGGCGAGACCGAGGAGCAATTCCTATACAAAACTCGAAAGAAGGCGTTTGGCGATTTCAAGAAGGAAATGTGGAGCCTTCCTGAAAAGAATCTGAAAGGGTTAAGGGAGACGCTTGAGGAGCGCTTCTCGTCACTCTTCCGGAAACTCAACATAATCGAGACAGAGGACCTGGTTGCCAGGTTTGTGTGAAAAGCCCTCTCTTGACGAAGAGGCCGGGGGTATAGGGGCGTCCCCCGAGCACAAGTCCTAATGTCGAAACTCGAAATCCTAAACAATGTCAAAACTCAAAGATAAGAGAGCAAAATGACAATTCAAAGTTCAAGCGTAGCGTTGCCACTCTTGTGGCAACGAATCCTTCTTCGTGACAGGAGTCACGACGCTCTCGGCTACCCATTTTGGATTTTGCCCTGCATGTTTCCTTTTGCATTTTGATATTTGAATTTGTTTAGAGCTTAGAAATTAGTATTTAGAATTTCTTCAGCTTAACGCAGGCAGTGGGCTGCTATCGGAGAGAAAGGCGGTGGCTATGGGCTGGATTTGGACCTGGGGCGGAACGTGCTTCGGGTATCGAGACGGAGACAAGCTCTGGGATCACGAGGGCTGCCATGTAGGCACATTCCGGGGGGATGATGAGGTCTACGGTCTGGATGGCCGCTACCTTGGCGAGATAAGGGACAACCTGTTGATTATCAATCAATCCAAGAAGACACCCTGGCGGACAGTGTCCACGCTCCACGCAAAACGCGCTGACAAGTCGAAACCCCTCTGATCGCGCCGTATAAGCTAACGGGCGCCGGCTACTTTGGACGAGGGGGCATGGCGCGATATCAGGGCAACTCTATTCTCGGTGCCAGATAGACGATGACGGCGGCACCTAGCCCCAGTGTCCACAAGTTTATCAGTAGTTCAAACTTCATTTGATTTGAGGCTGCAATAAGGGGATAGAGGTTGTTCTGTATGTTGAAGGTGATGTCCATGAGGGCCAGGAACAACAGTGAGCCAGCCGCGAGCAATGCAAACACCAAACCATAGGGCTGTTCGGTCAGAAGTCCGGCAGCACCTATGAGAGCGCAGGCTGACATCCACAGATCGGCGGGCGTAAAGGCTCTCTCGAATCTTAAGTACCAATCCTCCTTTATGACGTGGACTCCGCCTCTGATGTAGAAATCAGCCCAATAGCAGATTGTACCAACTGCGGTTACTATCAATAACGCGGATAGAGCTGTAATGGTGGGGTACCTCCTTTCATCGCTTGGCATTCATCCCGGATTTCGCGCAGGAACCAGTGCGGCTATGTTAAGACTACCGCTTGCTGGCTGTCAAGGCCGGTAGACTGAAGGCGCTAGAGGCTCGGTTGGGGTGCGCCGTGCCCGAGCCCTGTCCAGACTGCCATGACTACGCAGTCGGAGGGATTGCCGGGGTCGAAGGCCTCAGAGATGAAACTCACAGGCCCCTCGGTCAGCTCGCGAAGTTTTTATCCGCGATTACTTGCCTATCTCGGCCTCAAGCTCAGCCTGCCTTTCGGCGGCTGTCTTAATTTTAGCCATTTCGATTATCTGGTCTTTGATAGACCGAGGCATTTGCTTGACGGACGTGAGTATTACTCCCTCAGTGGAGAGAGCGGCTGCGATTTGTTGTTTTTGGGATGCGCTAAGGGGTTCCACTTTCTCTGACCCGCTGCCAAGAGCCTCCTCGCATATTTTGTCTATCATCTGTCTTGCCTTATTTTCGATGGCGTTATTAAGCCAGTCGAGAAAGACTACTTCTGGCGTCGACGACACCATGTCTGTGCTCAAAGCCTTCACCTGCTCGTCTGAAACTGTAAGCTCTGCATATACCTGCTCAGTACCCGCATCGGAATAAGTAATCTTGATCGCCATTTCCCTCCTCCTACGTAATCTTCACGATAGATAAAAGACTGTAATTGAGTTTGACATCCAAGTCCCCGCCACTGCCCTGCTTCCCTTTAATCTCCAGGTAATCATTTGCAGATAGGTCTAAAATACCAGCTATAAATACTAAAGAGAACGCCCCATCAACTGCAGGTACTGTGTTGTGCAATTTGGTGGCGGCTTCATTCTTATACACCAAGCCTTGCCGATAGCTAGTAGCATTTGTGTCAAAACAAAGGTTTGTAGCAATTAGATACTGGCCAGCTTCAGTAACAGTAAATCTATACGTGGTTGAGTTCCATTCGCCCTGTTTGTCCACTACCTCTGAATTAAAGTGAATTACTGTCCATACAAAGGTGGTAAGGGTTTGGTCAGCCGACATTTCAATGATTGCCTCTGATTGCTTGGCGAGTGTCAGAATACCCGCATCACTAAGCAGGAAAGCCTCATTGCCAGCCACATCCATACGGACTATATCCTCGTCTGCCGATTCCTCAACATCTACCTTTGTGTCTCCATCAGCGTCTTGAAGCTTCGTTGGGAAGCTATGCTCCAATGCGGTTGCGCCACTATTAACCCTAGCTGATTTTCCTGCTGCGCCAGTGAAGTTAGCGGGAGTATCGGTCAGGCCGACATAGGTGGATGATCCTCCTCCTCCCCCACCGCCAGCAGCGATGTCGAACCACTTTGTCCCATCCCATACCAGAAGCAGCCCGTCCTCAAGGTCATCTAGCGAAATATCAACTTTGCCCTGTAGCCAGATATTCCCAGTGTTATGCTTAACCACCACAGTCCTGGCATCGTTCTCCGCCCGTATCACTATCATATTGACCGTTGAGCCGCCATTGATGGTATCCAAGTCATCTATGGCCGCGTCTGCCTCCGTGTCTATCGTGTGGAACATCTGTGTAGCCGTCACTGCGCCAGAACTGATTGTTAGCTCGGTGCTAGACTTCATCAGGAAGCCAAGCATGTTGGTGAACTTATTGTTCTGGCAGTCGAGGTCACCGCCAAGTTGGGGGGATGTGTCCTCGACTATGTTCTCCAGCTTCTGCCCCAGCTCCTGGTCAATGCCGTAGAGATGGGCTGTCAGGTTGTTAACATTGTCCGCCTCGCTTGGCGTCGTTGACGGAGTATAATTGGAGGGGTTCCAATCGATGTCCAGCTTGTCACCGTCCACCTCATCCGAGCCGCCCGTAATGTGCTTAGAGGCGTGAGCTGCAATAGCGTGAAGGAGTTCGCCCGATGCGCTATAGACGTATATGGCATCGGACACCACAACAGAGCCGCCATTGGCCTCAAGGCTGAGGTCTTCGGGTATTATCCGCCTTGAGTTGCTGCCGTCCCTCTGAACATACAGGTTTACCGTTCGAGTGGATGAATCCGTGTTGACCAGGATGATGCTTTTGACCATCGCGGTTGTAGACCCAGGCGTGGTATAAAGCGTCCCCTTGCTGCCCGCAAGCTGCCCTACGCCAAGGCCATTTAGTTCCGATTTAATGTACG
>CAYVES010000053.1:0-13687 GCA_964449845.1 uncultured Dehalococcoidia bacterium | reverse complement strand
AGCTCCGCCGCCTTGTTGTTGAGGGTGACCATGCACTTCACGGACTTGGCAACGGCCGCCTCGCTCGCCACTCCGCCCTTCAATGCGGTATTGATTATCCCCGTACCCAGCGGCTTAGTCAGTATAAGCCTGTCGCCCGCTTTGGCCCCGGTATTAAGAACCACCTCCTGGGGATGTACCACCCCCGTGATAGAGAGGCCATACTTCAGCTCTTGGTCTTCCACGCTGTGCCCACCCACCAGGGCCACATCGGCTTCGTGCAGCTTATCCAGCCCCCCGGCCAGGATTTTCCTCAGAACAGATATGTCCATCGTCTCCACCGGGAAGCAGACGATGTTCATGGCAGTCAGCGGCTTGCCCCCCATGGCATACACGTCGCTCAAGGCGTTGGCTGCAGCCACCTGTCCAAAGATATAGGGGTCATCGACAATAGGGGTAAAGAAGTCTAAGGTCTGGACGATTGCCAGATCATCACTCAGTTTATACACACCAGCATCCTCAGCCCTCTCAATACCCACGATCAGGTTTGGATCGGAGATGAGAGGCAACTCTTGCAAAGCTCTGGCTAGGTCCGCCGGACCTATCTTGCAGGCTCAGCCTGAGCCGTGCGTCGTCTCGGTAAGACGCCGCCTCACCACATCACCCATCTGACTCGCTCCCTTCAAATCTTGATAAGCCCACTTTGCTTCTACCTGGCGCTACCGGACGGACTGAGTGAAAGACGGAAGCCGTCCTCAACTTCATTAGCTTCCACGGAGTATCCCCTGCTCTGGGCCAGCCGCGATACGTTCTCCTTCGAAACCGCGGTCTCCACCAGCACGGTCAGCGGTTCATCCGGATGCTCATCGATAGCCTTCTTGGTCTTGACGACCGGGATAGGGCAGGAAAAACCGCGCGCATCGACTTCGATCATTGCTGTCCTACCTCAATATAGCATACTCCGCTCCATTGGCAAAGATGCTCTTTGAACACAGCAGGAAACTGCTCCACTATCTGCCAGACTCTGGTAGCCGGGGTAGCCTCAGCGAATTCTCCCGCCACTCGGTTAGCTCTGGCAGCAATTATGGCAGCCTCGTGCAACTCCAGACCAGCATAGGCGAAGGCAGACACAAGACCGGTCAAGCTATCGCCCGTTCCTCCGATGGCCTCAAGAGCAGGCACATCGGGCTCGGCAATGGTGGCTAGAATCTGGCCGTCGCGAACCACGTAGTCGGTTGCTCCCTTGACCAGCAGCAACTTGGCTGCGTCTTTGTGTTCATAAGCAGCAGCGACTAGCTTTGGGGTCTGTGATATGTCGGTATCGAATAGATGCCTGGCGATATAGGCGGGGTGGGTAGCCTCAGGATCGGCAAGAAAGGCCATTTCGGTGGCATCCGGGGTGAAGATGTCGAACTCCGCTGCCAACCCCGCTGCCTTGGCAGCGTACATTGAACCGGCGTCGGCAACCATTATCGGCCTTTTGGCACACCCCCTAACTGATTCGCAAAGCTTCCTCATTAACGCCATATCGGGAAGGCAATAGTGCAGCGCGAGCACCTCCGGGGAAAGCTCGGCTACCTTCTGGATCAGATACTCGTAAATCTCTTTGCTGCCACTGCCCTGGCCAGTGTCTCCAGCAACCAGAGCTTGCGGGGGCTCCAGCCCAAGGTACTCAGTGGTGACGAGTGCAGCGCTGATCATAGCTGCGGTGCCTTGGGCACAGGGTACAGTGTGGCCATCGACTACCAGTGATTCCCCCTCCGCCCCGACCTTTCCCATGGTCAGAGGCAAGTCTTTAACGGGGACAGTCCCCGCAATGAGCATCATGGCTTGCTGCCTCCCTGCCAGAGATTAAGGCTTTCCTCAAGAGCCCGGTCCAGCATCAAAGCGCAAAGGGTGAAACCAACATCCTTTGGCCGGGGCGCTTCGGTCAGCTTCTTGCCGATCATCTCGGCGTGAAGGTGGGGGATGTCAGGGCAGCCCCCACCTGATGTATTAACGATCACGCCGCTCTCCTTATCAAAAGCGAGCTTCATATTAGCTGCCACGACCATTATCCAGCCACCGAAATCGGTTACCTTAACGACCTCCAGAAGCTCCGAAGTGCCTACTTTGAGTGGGACAACGCTGACATATGGAGCATCTTTCTCCCTAAGCAGCCGCTCAATGCCCGGCTGTTCCACCAGGTTTATCTCTACTGCCAGGTCGCAGCCCTTACGTAGCTCGGGTGGAGGTGCGACCAGCCTGACAGCGTAGTCCGCCTTCTTGAGCACCTTCTCCGCCCTCATAGCATCCTGCACATCCATGAATAGCACCAGCCCTCCGCCCTCAAAGGATTGCTTTCGCCGTTTGAGAAATGCCATATGAACCTCCTGCCGCTAGGCAGCTCTCTCCCTCATGAAGAAGCCAACTGCCAGGCAGAAAACCAGCCCCAGGATAACCGCTACTACGCTGAAATCTCCAATTCCTTTGGGGCTTGCGGTAGTGAAGAAGTTGTGTGCGATCGCTGCACCGACAATCAGTCCCAGGACGGTTATCCCGGCATCGGTATCGCCCTCTCCGGAAAGGATAAGTTGACGCAGCGGGCAGCCGCCGAGCAGCGTCGCCGCCAGTCCGACCAACGCCATACCGAGGAAGTTCCACAGGTGATTGTCGTGAGCCACTGGCTGCCCCACGAAACCCCAGTCAATGTGTCCCAGGGCAGCATTGACGATAATAGCTCCGATGAAGAAAGCAGCGATCGCTCGGAAAAGATACGTATCTCTGACCATCATCAGGTCTCGCCAGCCGCCGACGAAACACATCCTCGTCCTCTGAGCCAGCACCCCGACGCCCAGACCAACGATCAGCGAGATCCAGAGAGCAGCGTGCATCGAGCCTGGCCCGCTCTCGCTTTCGAAGATGAAATAGGGAGTGAAGATCGCGAGAAGGAGTATACAGAACATAATTATCGGCATCACCCAGCCCGCCGCCGCATATGTCCTCCCTGACCGACCAAGATTGAACCCGTTCTTCAGGAACAGAATACCGGTAAAGGCTCCCACCACTACACCACCCAGGGCAGTGATACCATTGAGGTCGCCTCCCGCTAGCCGGAGCACAGCCCGCACCGGACACCCCAGAAAGACGAGTGCTCCCACCATCACGAAAGCGCCCAGCAGAAATCGTGTTAACGGAGCGGAACCTCCTCTCGCTCTGAATTCGCGGAAGGCGAAGGCGGATACAAAGGCTCCCAGCACAAGACCAATTATCTCTGGCCTCAGGTATTGAACTACCCCAGCCCGATGCAGCCCGAGGCCGCCAGCGATATCGCGCAGGAAGCAGGCAATACAGATACCCATGTTCGGTGGATTGCCCCATTCCACCATGTAGGCAGCCAGAACCCCGAAAATGAGTCCCGCGATGACAATTAGCAGCCTCTGCGTCAACAAACGACGCAAGTTGCCCGTTCTCCTTTATAGCCCCCCTTTTCTAAAGGGGGGAGACAGATATGGGTAACGATGAGCCCGCCGAACGAGAGGAGCCTTGTGCGAAACCATGCGAAGGACTGTAACTAATGGAATTCACGGATCAGGGCTCCTACCTTGGTGTTGCCTGACTCTCACCGATGCTATAAAATGACCACAGTTGATTCTATCATAAGCAATATTTTGGCGCAAGATAACAAATGCTTATGGAGTCAAGGAGGATGGGCCATGAACCTCGACTATTTAAAGACATATCTGGAGGTAATCAGGCTGCGGAGCTTCTCAGAAGTGGCCAGGAAGCTATCAATCAGCCAGCCCGCCGTATCCTTCCAGATTCGTAAGCTGGAGCGCGACCTTGGGTTACGTTTGATCGACCGGGGGCAGAAGACAATCACCTTGACCGATGCCGGAAAGCACCTGCTCCGTTTCGCTGAAGTAGTTGAGCGCGAGCGAGCAAGTCTAGCGCGCGACCTCGAACAACTACGCGAGGAGGTAACGGGGAACATAGTCATTGCCGCCAGCACTATCCCGGGCGAAGCCCTTCTTCCGCCTATTCTGGGCGAATTCCAAGCATTGCACCCCGCCGTAGGGGCTCAGGTGGAGGTCTCCGATTCTATGACTGTAATCTCTGGAGTACAGGAGCGAGCCTATGACGTAGGATTCTGTGGCATTGCGCCCAAGGGCCAGGAGCTGGACTATTTCAAAATAGCGGAGGACGAGATCGTCCTCATTGTGTTTCCCGAACATCCTTTCGCCCAGAGGGAAGAAATCTCCTTCCTGGAGCTGGCGGGAGAGCCTCTCCTCTTTCGTGAGGAGACTTCAGGGACACAACAGAGCCTCAAATCATTCTTAGCCAAAGCCAGACTTAGCATCGAGAAGTGGTCACCGAGTCTGGTTTTGGGCACAACTCAGGCCGTGGTCTCCGCAGTAGAGTCAAGAGTGGGGATCGCTTTTGTATCGAATCTAGCTATCAAGAAGAGCCTGGCCCTTGGTCTGGTCAAAGAGGTCGCCGTTGAGGGATTGAAGATGAGACGCGACTTCTACTGCATATATCGGAAGGAAAGGGTCGTTTCCCGCCTGCTCGGCGAGTTCATCGCCTTCGTTCAGGCAAGGGCACTGCAAACCTAGCCTTGTCCCCCAGCGATGGTGCCACCTTGTGAAGTCGTTACGGCAGCCCCATCAACTTCGCTGTGAACCGGTTGACTGGATTGGCAAGGGTCAATCCTCCGTCTACAACAATCACCTGTCCCGTTATGTAGCCCGCTCCCGGGGAAGCCAGAAAGGCCGCGAGTTGAGCGATATCCTCAGGTTCACCATACCTAAGCGCTGGTATTTCCTTATCAAAATCTGGCGAAGCATCGATTAGCAGCCGACCCATCGGCGTTCTTATGATTCCAGGGGCGATCGCGTTAACCGTGATTCCCCGGTGGGCAACCTCAAGCGCCAATGACGTGGTAAGAGGAATTATCGCTCCCTTGGCAGCAGCGTAGTGGGCGCTGAAGATTTGGGCTTGAACTGCATCTATTGATGAGATGTTGATTATTCTGTCACCTTCCTTCATAGACTTAATGACAGCTCTCGAGAAGAAGAACGTACCATTGCAGTGGACCTCAAACATCCTTACCCATTCCTTTGTTGTTATATCGGCAAGAAAATTGCCCTCGGCGATGCCCGCGCAGTTAAGCAGAATACCTATGTTCCCCAACCGTTCCTCTGTCTCCTTGACCGCTTGATTTACTTGCTCCTCTCTGGTGACATCGCATTGAATCGCTAGAGCCTTGCCGTTTGAAGCTTCGACTTCTTTAGCTACCGCCTTCGCCCCTTCCAGGTCCCTGTCGACAACAGATACCGTTGCTCCTTCTGCCGCAAATTGCAGAGCGATAGCCCGGCCAATGCCCGAAGCGGCCCCGGTTACCAGCGCAACTCTACCAGCCAATCTCCCCTGCACCATTTTCCATCCTTTCTCTGTAGATTTCCCTTCGCCAGCCATCCCCCATACGGCTATCCGAAGTAGGGACGCAGTCTGCGTAGTACAAACTTCCTGAACAGTCCGGGAAAGGCGCTACGAAATCCGATGTAAATCCTGTCGCTAAGGAGTACGAACGTCTCGAAACGCTCCTTTTCTATAGCTCCCCTGATCTTTTTGGCAACTTCTGCCGGCGACGTCTGACATTGGTTGCGATAATACTCCCCCAGCTTGTCAAAGACAGCGTCATCAAAGATTCCTGTGCGTGTGCCTCCAGGCAACACCATGCCAACGTGGATTCCCTTGTCCTTTAGCTCATAGTACAGTGATTCCGAGAGGGCGTAGAGGGCAGCCTTACTTGCAGAATAGACACTATTTCCAGGCATAACCAATTTGCCAGCGACTGAAGCCATATTTATTATGATACCTCTGCCTTGCCTTTGCATGATTGGAACAACAGCTCTGATAAGATAAGCCGGTCCGTAGAAGTTAACCGACATTTGCCCCTCAAATTCGCCCTCAGACATCTCATCAAAGGATTTCACTCTCATTATGCCAGCGTTGTTAACCAGAATATCAATACCCCTATAGCGCTCGTGTACAGCCTGGACCATTTGCTTGACCTGCGCCTCATCGCTTACATCGCAGACCTCCGTCGTCGAATCTGAAGCATACCTGCGAACTTCATCCACAGCTTCTGCTAACCTGTCCTCCTTAATATCTGCCAATACAACAGTGCAACCATGCCTCGCTAGCTCCATAGCAGTCGCCCTGCCGATACCACTTGCTGCCCCGGTAATGACAGCTACCCTACCTTCTACGTCCATTTCCGAACTCCCTTAAGCTTCTCTTTGGTGCGCTCGCTCCGGGTCCCCCGCGATACGGGGAACTCAACGCCCCCGTATGCGCTCAAAATACCCAGCCAGCAACACCGCGGCGATAAGTGCGCCTACACCCACCATCAAGACCTCACGAGTGAAGCCAAGGCAAAACTCGTTTACCCCAAAGATAAGCGCGCAGCCGACGAAGAAGTTGACCAGCCCCCAGACCACGTTGACCAGCGGGGACGACTCCCCAACACCGGGCGGCGAGGCGAAGGGGCTTTGGAACCTCTTTCCACTTATGCCGCTCACGAAATGGGGCACGCCGTTGGCTAGAAAGACGCCAGCGAAAAAGTACGCCAGATAAGCATACCACTCCATTGGGTCCCTCCCACCCTATGCCAATGTAGTCAGACGAAGCGCTTCAGATATTTGCCCGCATTCTACTACCAAGTATCAGAACGGTCAATGACAAGATAGGTAACCAAGGCCCTACATGCAAAAGGCTTCCACCGACCGGGCGCAAAGTGAACGCAATTGACACATACCCCGTTCTTTGATAACCTGAACCTGACGTCTGATTAGCATAGCATGGTTTCGCCGCTACCTCGCCGGGGCAACCCGAGCGCAGCTATCGCGCGTCAACTGAGGCCAGATTGGTACAAGAAGTGTCGCTGTGACCGATACCACAAGCCTGCCACTGTTTCTGCTCTCTGTCATCGCCATATCTCTCACAGGGGTTATGATGCCAGGCCCCGTCACCGCTGTTACGGTTACCAAGGGAGCCCAGCGCAAAGAGGCAGGCGCCCTTGTCGCCGTAGGTCATGGCTTGATCGAGATTCCCCTCATGTTGCTCATCTACTTCGGTCTGGCCCACTTCCTGACGCTTACCGAGGTGAAGGTTTCCGTGGGCTTGGCAGGGGGGTTGGTGCTCATCTGGATGGCGCTGAGTATGCTCAGAAACAGGCCCTCGGTCTTCAGCGAGCAGAAGGAACTGGCCCACAGTTCCGTAGTCGCAGGATTGGCAACGACTGCGGCCAATCCGTATTTCTTTATATGGTGGGCTACTGTTGGCGCTGCGCTGCTCGTAAGTGCGCGTGAATTCGGCGGCGCTGGCGTAGCTGCCATGGGCGTGACGCACTGGCTCTGCGATCTCGCCTGGCTTTCCCTGGTCTCATGGGCAGTGTTCAAGTCAAAGCGGTTGTGGACACAAAGGGTTAATGCCGTAGTGTTCGGGATATGTTCGGCTATTCTGGCCGGATTTGGAGCCTGGTTCATCTACTCCGGCATCGACCTCGCGATTTCCGCCTAACCGCGGCAGAGAAGTAGAGCGGGTGTAGCACGGCGAAACCCACCACTATCTTATTTCTCACATACATTCAGCGTGGTGGGTTGCGTTTCACTCCACCCACCCTACATTGCCTGAATCCGTGGGGAGAGAGGTATTTGATTGCCTGGCGCAGGGCAGCCCGCGGGGGTATTGTAGCGCAGAAAGGAAGTCGGAAAAGACACCGGAGGCAACAAAGGGTTATAATAGCATCTGTCGGGGAGTAGGACTCTGGACTTGCAGGTGTCCGTTATTCCTCGGATCAGGATGCCCGTAGCTTTGAGACAGACGACAGTCTAGCACTAGCTGCATTGCCTGCTTCAAGGATTGAGTGTTGCATGTTTCCGATTTCCGATAGCGACCTCAAAACCCGCAGCCGTCCCTTCGTCAACGTGACCCTAATTGCTCTATGCGCCGCTGTCTTCATATACGAGCTGGTGATTGGGGAATCCCAACGACTCATCTTCTTCTACCAGTTCGGCCTCATACCTAAGGAATTGACCCACGGCATTGACTATGGGTGGTTAGCGACGCCCACAGGCGAGTTAGTTGATATCAGCACCCCTGTTGCTAACTGGGCAACCATGTTCACCTCAATGTTCATCCATGGAGACTGGATGCACTTCGCGGTTAACATGCTTTTCCTCTGGGTATTCGGTGATAACGTAGAGGACAGGTTCGGACACTTTAGATATCTGCTCTTCTATCTTGCAGCCGGCCTGGCGGCGGTCTGGCTCCAGATTGCAATAGACACCACGTCCACGGTTCCAACCATCGGCGCCAGCGGCGCCATCGCCGGGATTCTGGGAGCCTACCTGCTTCTTTTCCCTTACAGCCGCATTAACACAGCCGTTGTCTTCTTCTTCATCACCATCATTCGAATCCCGGCCTTCTTACTACTCGGCTTCTGGTTCTTGCTCCAGTTCTTCAGCGGCCTTGGCTCATTGGGCCCCTCGTCGCAGACAGGTGGGGTGGCATATTGGGCCCACATAGGTGGGTTTCTCCTGGGTATCGCCGTGGTCATCATCTACAAGCTCGCCACCCGCAGGAGCAGCGGGCCCGGAGGGCCTAAGGGAGAGCCAGGCTGGAGGATATATCGAGACTGAAATGCCAGAATACTGGCGGGGCAGGCGGCTTTAGCTGCCATAGCTCCTTCCATATGTGCACTGAAGGGAGTACAAAATGGCCATTGCGATCTTATACCGAGAGGAATTGAAGGAATATGACTTCGGGCCAGGTCACCCCTTTCGAGGAGACCGTTATCCCTTATTCCATCAGTTCTTGCGGGAGCATCTACCCGAGGATGACAATTACCGCGTTATCAGAGCAGACTGGGCAAGTGACCAAGATTTGCTCCTGATTTGTCAGGAGGATTACGTTACCTTCACCAAAGAGTACTACAAGGCTGCCAACCTGGGTTTGAGCTACCCCGGCCCATTTCATCGATTTCACAGTGGAGATAACGCAATTGTAGGCAAACCGGGAAAGCTGGAAGAGGCAGCCAGATTGGTTGTCGGCCAGGCCAAGACAGCTTGCGATCTGGTCCAAGAAGACAAATTCACTAAGGCTGTCTCCGTTGGCGGTGGATTACACCATGCCAAACCATCCTATGGAGAAGGATTTTGCCTCTATAACGACGTCGCCTTCTCCGCCAGATACTTGGTGCAGAAGTACAAGCTGCAGAGGATACTAATCTTGGACACCGATGCCCATGCCGGAAATGGAACCTCCGAGTATTTCTATGATGATGCCCGCGTCTTGCTTATCGACATCCACCAAGACCCGAGCTTTCTCTATCCCGGGACCGGCTTCGCTCACCAGACCGGCTCTGGCGATGGAAAAGGCTTCAATATCAATGTTCCGATGCCTATTTACGCTGGTTATGATTCCTACAAATCGGTTTTCGAGGAGCTGGTTCAGCCGATAGCTGCCGAATTCCAACCCCAGATCATCATAAGAAACGGTGGCTCAGACCCTCATTTCGGCGACGGGCTGACCAATTTAGGGTTGCCAGTGGAAGGCTTCCGAATGATCGGGGAAAAGGTCAGAGAATTGGCACAGCTCTGCCAGGGCAAAGTTATCGATCTGATCGCATCCGGTTACAATAGAGATGTTCTACCTTACGCATGGCTAGCCTTGATTTCCAGCCTGGCCGGCTTCAAAACCAGGATAGAGGAGCCGGAGGAGATCCCCCAGAGATTCAGACAAGACCCTTCCTTGGTGGAGACTAAAATGGTCATCGAGGAGGTCAAAAGGAACCTCAGAGACTACTGGAGCTGTCTGAGATAGAAGACTGCGGAAAAAGTGGCGTAGGATTCCCGTTCCGGGGCTTTGGGGGGAGCCCCCGGAAACAAATCCTAATGCCCAAACTCGAAATCCTAAACAAATTCAAAATCTAAATGAATAAAATTCAAAGCGTTTGCAGCATTTGAATTTGGAACATTTGATATTGTTTGGAGCTTAGAAATTAGTATTTAGAATTTCTTGGTATGCGTTGATCAAGATTGTTTCAGCAATCTCCATAAGACCCAAGGAGGGCGAATTGGCCGCTCCCCGTCCACGGTCCCGTCACCACCACCGTCCCCTCTCTTGATAGGTCTCAATAAACCTCTCGATGGAACGGTCAAACGTCCTCTCCACATCGTTAGGGAAAAGGCACGCCGGCAGTTCACCCAACCGCCAATGATATGTAAGGCACTCACAGCAAACGCCCTTCCTGCTGCATGGTTCGTAGGTACAGTTGCAGCTTGCTTTGTTCTTCTCAATGCTGCACTCCCTCATATGCAGTCTCCTTTTGCGGTGATACTCGGCAAACTTCTCCTGGTTTGGGAAACTGGCCCTGCCTACTCCTGACTCTCGTGCCGCGGTGGTAAGGGAAAACGCAGCGCAAGGAGGACTATGACTGTGGTCACAGCAGCTACTACATACAGGCCTGCGCCCACCGCCAGGCCAATAGCTGCCACAGCCCAGATGGTAGCCGCCGTAGTAAGTCCCACTACCACACCTTCGCCACGAAGAATTGTGCCAGCTCCCAGAAAGCCTATGCCTACCACCACGCCCGCTGCCACCCTTGCGGGGTCACTCAGTACGCCGAATCCATAGACAGAGGCAATCGTGAACAAAGCCGCCCCCACACAAACAAGAAGGTGAGTGCGGAAGCCAGCTGGTTTCTCCGCTCGCTCCCTCTCGTAGCCCACGATGCCCCCCATGAGTCCCGCCATCACGAGGCGGAGCACCATATCTACCTCGTCCCAGGGGGTAAGCTGCCAGACATCCATCGCACTCCTCCTCTCTTCCAAAGGGACCAAGCAGGATGCTCAACCTCGCCATTTTGGCATGACTTAACATTCATGTCAACGAGAACTGGGCGCAACAGAGAGGTCATGTCGTTTCAACCGTGTCCGCAAGCCCCATGAGAGCAAGGTTGAAGAAGGGAGGAGGATGCTGTAGAATCCATTTCTTGGCGGACACCATCGCATGAAGGTCGGCGACACACCACATAAGGGGGAAGAAGTAGGTAACTTGGACTGCAATAGAGCCGTATATCAATGGTCAAGGCGGGATCGGCTTCTGTATTTTGCGACGTTGGTCTTCTTCTTGGTCGCTTTCTTTGGAGCTGCTTACCTGCTGGCAACGGAATCAATCTACCTCATGGTCATATTCCTCTTGCTGTATATTGCGGCCAACGTCTTTCAGGCAGGTTGTTGCGTTGGATGTCCCTATCGAGGCAGGTTCTGTCCGGCCGTATTCGGCATGTATCTCGGGAATCTTCTCTCAGCTACGGTCTACAAGAGCCGAACTTCCGACCCTGGGTTCTTCAGAATCAACGCGAATCTGGCCGAATTCTTCCTGGCAGCTACTCTTGTGTTTCCAATCTACTGGCTTGTAGTATCGAATTGGCTGTACCTTGCCGTCTTCTTGGTTCTGGTGGGGTTACACGTTGTCGCATTCTTCCCGGCCATGTGCCCTAAGTGCAGCTACAATGGTACTTGCCCTGGAGGACAAACGACACTCAAGCTACTCAGAAGATGAGGCCTCAACTCGAAGTAACGGATTCCATGCAGCGATCCCACCGCCGGACGTAGCAAGCTACATTACAAGAGGTGAGCATGACAAATAGTCAGAACCAGCCAGCAGTCGAAACCCGTCAATTGGTCAAGAGGTTTGGCAGTTTTACCGCGGTCGATCATCTAAATCTCAAAATCGAGTATGGTGAGACCTATGGTCTGCTCGGTCCCAACGGCTCTGGCAAGACCACGACAATCAGGATGCTCTGCGGCCTGCTCAAGACCACAGGCGGAGAGGCGCTTGTTCTCGGCAAGCCGGCAGGCGATCCCTCCGTTTTGCCAAGAATAGGTTACATGCCACAGGAGACCGCGCTGTATCTGGATTTGACCGTGCACGATAACATGAGGCTCTTTGGCGAGATCTACGGCATGAGCAAGGCGGAGATCGAGCGTGAGGAAGCCAATCTACTGCGATTCATTGACCTGGAGAAATGGCGAAACTCCACCATTGCCAATTTGAGCGGCGGCATGAGGCATCGGGTATCCCTCGCCTGTAGCATGCTGCACAATCCAGAGCTGCTGTTTCTGGACGAGCCAACAGTCGGCGTCGACCCGGAGCTGCGGGCTTCCTTCTGGGACTACTTCAAGGCCCTGCGATCAAGGGGCGTGACCGTAGTCATCACCACCCACTACATGGACGAAGCCTACCACTGCAGCAAGATTGGACTTCTAAGGGAGGGCCAGCTCATCGCTGAGGGAACCCCCAGTGAGATCACCGAATCGGCGGGGGTGCAGTCGCTTGAAGATGCGTTCCTAACATTAGCCCGGAGAGGGGGCGGTGATGAAGTTTAGCAGGGCATTTGCCATTACAAAAAGGATCTTCAGAGGGCTGAAGCACGATCGGCGGACGGTGGCGCTCATCGTAATTGCGCCAATTCTGGCGATGTGCATCTTCGGCATCGCCTTCAGTGGGGACGTGACTGATGCCGGGGTAGTGATTGTAAACCTGGACGAGGGTCCTCTGGCGGCAAGAATCATCTCCAATCTGGATGAGGACACCCTCGACATTCGCTACATGGACAGGGAGGAGGATGCCGTTGAGGAGGTTGAGAATGGCGAAGTGTGGGCGGCAATTGTGTTCCCGAAGGATTTCACCACTGATGTCTCGGCGAAATTGCAGGGCGGTTCCGTTGCTGGCGATACTGCCATCAGCGTCAAAGCTGACAAGAGCAATGTGAATGTTGCCAATGCGGTACTGATAGCGGTGAGGGATGCCGTGACGACCACCATGTCAGAGCTTGGCAGGGAAATGCCAATCACGGTTGATGATTCTCCGGTCTACGGGAAGGGCGCGGAATTCATTGATTTCTTCGTGCCCGGCATCATGGCCTTTGCTGTATTCATGTTGACGACACTGCTCACCCTGCTTTCGTTCGTGGGAGAGCGCACCAGCGGCACTCTTGACAGGCTCAGGGCGTCGCCCATGAGGGAGAGTGAGATAGTGGTCGGTTATGCCATGGCCTTCGGCATCATCGGAATGTTGCAGGCATCGCTGCTGTTGCTCGTGGCCACGCTGGTCTTCAAGATCACCATCGTGGGCAATCCGTTTCTGGCGTACATAGTGGTGGCCTTGCTGGCGGTGGTCAGCGTGAATTTAGGGATACTGCTTTCCAGCGCGGCCAAGAGGGAAGCCCAAGCAATCCAATTCTTCCCTCTCATCGTATTACCCACCTTCTTGCTGGCAGGGATATTCTGGCCAGTGGAGGCAATACCTTCCGTTCTGAGGCCGCTCTCATACTTCATACCGCCGACTTACGCAGTCGAAGCCATGCGCTCGGTGATGCTGAGGGGATGGGGACTGGGGAATATCTGGCTCGAAATCGTGGCGTTGTTGGCATTCGGGTTGGTGTTCCTCACGCTGAGTGTCAGGTCTTTGCAGAGGGAGAAGGGTTAGGGACGCACTCTCAGATGAGCAACCCCTCCCCATAGCCAGTTTTGACAGCACACGTAGGGCTTGTTAACATAGAGTCCACCGGCTGCTGCATTGTTCCCCCAAGTCAACCTATCCGACTCGAGAAGTGCGAGGAGCGAGCCATGCAAATGGGATTCTACTTCGATCA
>CAYVES010000052.1:0-13911 GCA_964449845.1 uncultured Dehalococcoidia bacterium | reverse complement strand
CGCATGTATTTCCGGGGGCACTACGTATACGCGCAGATTGAGGAATCGCTTCACCAGCCAATCGGCATCTGATGGGCGGCCAGGTATGGGATTCCACTCTACGTAGATTGCCTCTCCGTGTATGTGGCGAAGGTTCCACGACAATGTCGCCTCAAGCCTGGCTCTGAAGTCCCCCTGGAAATCGTCATTACGTCCAACAACAACAATCGTAATCTCAGGTTTGCCACAGATTGCTGTGACCATTGTATGCCACGCACGGAAAAAGCTGATTTCGAGTAACCATCCTCCGTAGAACCTCCAAACGTCCAACGCATATCGACAGAAACACCCCGCAGCCGCTCTAGGATGAGTAATCGCCCGGTAAAGCTTAGTTTTGATGTCCCGTTCCATGACTCTCAGCAGGTGCGACGAAACGCTCTTACAAAGCAACTAATGGCTCTAAGCGGATTTGTTGCTACCCTAACAAGCTTGATTCTCGCGTCGGCGGGCTCAGTGGGCACAGGAGTTTGGCTGAAACCATGTACAAGGAAACCTTTTCTCTTGCGTAGCCGACTTTCGTAACTGCTGCTAGACACCGCTCGCCCTTCATTCAAGCATGTCCACTATTTGCTGATCACGCAAATCAGCCCGAGACGTCCTGCTCTCCTATGTCTGTGGATTGTGCCCCAGAAATCATCGTAGTATATCCGCTTGCGGGGGAAATCTGCGTAGACATCCTCCTTAATGTGAAACAAAACATGATGGATACTTCCTGGTGATTCGTCGTAAGGTGTGGCGACAAGCAGTTTCTTCTTGAATCTCAGCTTTCGAAGGACAGAGATTCCATCGTGAATGTGCTCGAGGACATGGGAAGAAACGATATAATCGTATTCAGGCATATCCTCAACAAACTCAAGAATGTCTGCAACGCGATATTCCACATTGGGCCTGTGGTAGTGAAGGGAGGCATACTCAATTGCCTCCGGTGATGAGTCGATGCCCAAAACTGAGCAATTCGGAAGTGTTGCAAGGGTCGCGCAGCCGTGGCCAACGCCGCAGCCGAGATCTAGTATTGATATGTGCGGAGGTGACGCGAATGGGAAGGGGAAGAGACTGCGGCGGTCACGGGCAATAACCTTGCGAAAGAAAACGTATCTATTATGGTGCCAGATGGATTGTGCTCTGTCATGACTGAGTCCCGGCACACAACGCTTCCCGTTTTCAAATATGGCCGCTTCAAAGTCACTCATTTCATGCAGTGGGTAACGCGGGAACTCTTCTTGTGACTGCCGCAACGAGCGTTGCCACGACGCGGCGCGCAATGCCCCATCAATTCTGACAATTGCCCACTTCATTGTCTTATCAGGACGAGAAGCTGCCTTCAAAACGCGGTCAATCATCCTTCCTCGCTCTCCCAGGGATCGAGCGCCTGGCATGTAAAGCCGTCTATAGTAGCGAGCCCTTTCTTACTCACGCAGCAGGCGAAGTCACCCACTGGCATTGCTGCCCTAAGGAAGGTGCATGCGAATTCATATATCCTATAATGAGAAGTGACGACAATCATGATCAGATCTCACTCGGAGCGCCATGAATGCTCAACCAGGAACTTGGTGTGTGTCGTAGGGGGAAGACAGCCGCTGCCAAAGAAATCGCCGCTCTCCACCTGGAGCTGTACCACATCTATAATAAAATCGGCTATGACGCCATTAACATCGGAGTACAGGTTCAGCGAGTAGGTACCACCAGTAAGTGGGAGCCTGGGGATCTCGCAGACCACGCGCCCTTCGGGTGGCACTGGTCCCAGGTCGTCACCGGACAGGGCGCTGGAACAAAGCAAGAGATTCTCTCCCAACAGACTGTTTATCGATACACTGACCTTCAATCCCTCGGCACCCACCCCTTTTTCAGTGGAAACGAAATCGATGGCTATTCTCAGCGTCTGGCCACTCCGGACCACTCCAGTTTCCCGTCCCTCTCCGTCCAGGAATCTAACGCTGGTGAACCTAATGCGCCCATCGCCCTTTCTATCGCTCCGTACGGCCAAATCGCCTACTGTCAGCTCCTCTTTTCTGCGTAGATACGCTTCTACAACGTCATCTGTCGGGCCCTGCTTAACCAGCCTTCCTGATTCCAAAAGAATAGCGCTGTCGCACAATGACTCGACGGAAGCCATATTGTGGCTCACAAACATCACGGTCCGACCCTCTTGGGCCGCTGCTCCCATCTTGCCCACACATTTCTTCTGAAAGGCGGCATCCCCCACAGCCAGCACCTCGTCCACCAGCAGGATATCCGGGTCCAGGTGTGCTGCCACAGCAAAGCCAAGTCGAACGTTCATTCCACTCGAGTAACGCTTTATTGGCGTGTCGATGTAGTCCTCCACCTCGGCAAAGGAGACGATCTCATCGAACTTGCGTCGAATCTCCTTCCGGCTCATGCCCATTATTGCGCCGTTGAGGTAGACATTCTCCCGGCCGGTTAGCTCAGGGTGAAACCCGGCCATCAGCTCGATGAGCACTCCCAGTCTTCCTTTTAGCGAAATACTGCCCTCCGTGGGCTTGGTTATGCCGGCCAATAATCTCAGGAGAGTCGTCTTTCCAGAGCCGTTGGGGCCAATGATGCCCAGCTTCTCTCCTTCCTCCACCTGAAAACTGACATCCTTCAGTGCCCAGACATGCTTCTTGTAGCTGTGCGCTTTGCCTTTGCCCGTGAGACTAATCAACCTGCCGGTCAAGTCATAGAGATCTTCGCGCAGAGTACGATATCCATATTGGCCCGTACGGTACACCTTGGATACGTTTTGGACGGTTATTACTGCCATTTGACCTCACTCCCGCGAGTGCAGATTGTTTTGATCATAGTATGTCGGCGAAGGTCATTTCTATTCGCTTAAAATACAGATAGCCCAGCAGGAGAAGAACTATGGATCCAGCCGCCGCCACGCCGAGATAGAAGTAATCCGGTGGTAATCCCTTGGCGAGGACGTTGCGGTAGCCATCCATGATTCCAACCGTCGGGTTCAGCAGGTAGAAGGTCTTCAATCGGTCCGGGACAAGGCTCATTGGATAGATTATGGGCGTTGCATACATCCATAGCTGAACGAGCAAAGGCAGGGCATGTTTTACATCTCGGTAGTAGGCATTCAATGCTGAGGCGAAGAAGCATACGCCCATGGTGAACAGCATTTGTATCACAAGTATAGGCAGCACGAAGAGCAGGTTTGCCGTAAAGGGAACATCATAGTAGAGCATCAGGCCCAGGAAGACTATCGAAGCGATAAGGAAGTCGAAAAACGCCGCCAGCATAGAAGAGATGGGGAAGAACTCGCGCGGGAAGTATATTTTCTTGATAAGTGAGGCGTTCGCTTCCAGGCTGGGTATGGCGCGGTTTAGGGAGTTGGAGAAGAATGTCCAGGGCAATAGGGCGCTATAGGCAAAAACGGGGTAGGGTAGACCATCGCTGGGTACCTTGAGCAAAACCGAGAATATGAGCGTGAACATCAGCATGAGGGCTAGCGGTTGCAGTACCGCCCAGGCTATGCCCAGAACTGACTGCTTATACCGTACCTGTATTTCACGCACAGTCAGGACGTAGAGCAACTCGCGATAGCTGAAGAGTTCGTTCAAACGGCTAACCATATCAATCGCCCAAGCCCGCCGCTAAAGTCGAAAGATCACCTTGTCTGCCACTTTCACTTTGGATGAAGCAGTCAGTGCTGTTACCCAGCAGAGCTTCGATCTCACCAGCAAACCCCTTCATATATGCTGGCCTCCCTCGCTTTCCTTACCCGTCTTCCGTCTATGACGATCTTTCCCCTATAGTCTAAGCGTTCGAACTCTTCCCATTCCGTGAGAATGAGGACGGCGTTACACCTCAGCACCTCTTCAGGGCGCGCGTATTGGATTTGAGGGCATAGCTTCTTGAAGTTTGGCATCGCTTGGGGATCATAAGCACACACCTTGGCTCCCTCTTTCAATAGGGCATCAACTACTACTATTGCCACTGAGTCGCATACATCGTCAGTCATCGGCTTGCATGATAGTCCCAACAAACCCACTCTACTGCCCTGCAATGGCATATGCTTTCGCAATAGTTCAACCAACCTCAGGGGCTGTCTCTCATTCGTTCTCGAGACCTCTTCTAGAAAGCTCGGTCCATATCCTATCTGGAGTGCTCTCTTTATCAATGCTTTGAGGTCTTTGGGAAGACAAGGACCTGAGAAGCCAATGCCAGAGTTCAAGAACTTGCTTCCTATTCGGTCGTCCAAGCCCATTCCTCTTGCCACCTCGTACGTATCGATACCAAGCCGTTTGCAGATGTTGCCAATCTCGTTTATGAAAGTTATCTTGGCTGCAAGGAATGCGTTCGAAGCATACTTGATCATCTCAGCAGTAGCGAGATCGACTCGCAGGATGGGCGCGTTAATCCTATCGTACAGCTCACATAACACATCCGCAGATCTCTTATCATACCCGCCAACCACAATCCTTGCCGGAGTCATGAAGTCGTGAACTCCCTTTCCCTGTCTTAGGAATTCTGGCGTCGTGCAGACACCGAAGTCGCGTCCTACCCTTTTCCCTGACCTTTCCAAAACGGGGATGACAACCTCTTCGGTAGTGCCTGGGACGACGGTGCTCTTCACCGCAATCACGCAGTAGCCCTTCTCGTCTTTCAGCACAGAGGAAATCTGTTCGGCTGCTTGCGTTACATATTCAAGTGATATGGAGCCGTCTTCCTTTGAAGGTGTGCCCACACAAATGAAAACCGCTTCGGAGCCTGCTATCCGCCGGTAATCAGTGGTACCTTCGATGTCGACTTCTCTTAGGATTTCAGGCAGTCCTTCCTCATAGACAGGGCAGACTTTCGCATTTAGCCTGCTCACCTTGTCTCCGTCGTTCTCAACGACGGTGACCGTATTGCCTAGGCGAGCTAGGCAACCTGCGACCACCAAACCGACATTGCCAGAGCCGATGACTGAGATCCTCATCTATCCAACCCTTGCAACTTGTTCATTGATAAGGCCATATTCATCGCTAGACTAGCGACAGTTCTATCCGGGGCGGCTTCCGAAATTGTCCTAAGTCCGCTGCCCAGCTAGTGTCCACGCCTATTATTCTACCACAGCTGCGAGCGTGAGCCTACCCATGATCGGGCAGTGCCTCTTAACCTAACCTCCACATTTTGCAGATTCTGCATCGGCGGCCTTGACAGCCACTCCAGTGACTGAGGCTAAAGCGACAGCTACAGTGGAACTGGACACTGGCTGCACTCAGCAAGATTCCTCGAGACAACAGGAGCCAATAGCGTCTCATCTATTCATGCTTTTTGCTTGAAAGGGACTTAGGCTCATGCCACGCTCTTGGCAACATCACTAGTCAGTTTACCACAGCGCTCAGCCAGTATTCATGCGCCATCCTAGCATTCCACTTCACCATCCATGCTTTGAGGAAGTTCAAAGCATATTGTTGGAAGCCAAAGATGTAGCTACTGGAGAAGAGGCCCGTTTGCGGGTGCTCAAAACCGGCTTGGTTTTGGAGTAGGAACACGGATCGCTAGGTTCTGTATCATCTCGCGAAAACCGGTTTGTTGTTCAGTAGGTAGAATGCATCTTCCGTGAGCAATCTGGCTCACTCGACCCAGCACGAAAGGAACTACACTCCATCGCTAGCTACTGTGCGTTCACATGACTCTGTAGGCTGATACAACTGAACACGGCGACAGAGCCGCGGGTCATGAAGTCCATGTCGGCCAGTTCAGGATACACGCGGCGCTCGTAGATGTTGGAGCCGCGCAGATGCGCGGCTCCAACAACTCAAGTTCCAGACAGGCCGTCTTCAAAGAGGCCTGACTGATTCACTATGGTTCATTGATAACGCTACAGCCGCCGTTTGCGATGACCTCGCTCTGGGAGCACCAGCCAGCGGCGTTGATAGCCCATACCCACCAGTAGTAGGTAGTCCCATCATTCGGATAGCCTGTGAGCTCATTCTGGGTAAGCAAGCCTACATCGCCCATGAACTCCAAACGGTCCGGCCCATGGGTCGTCGACGTCGTTTACAGACAACCAGTAACTGGTCGCCTCGCTAACAGAATTCCACTCGAAGGTGACGGAAGTGCCAGTAACCGTAGCACCATCATCCAGAGAGATCAGGGTGGGCGCTGAGGGGATTGAGGGCGCTTCGTGTGGGGCAAGCGATGCAAGGCCACCGCTTCCAGGCAGGCTCCGGTGAGGGTGGATAACGCTTGGCCGGCAATTGCTGACTCCGATGTCTTCGAGCGGGCACAGCAACTCTTGAAGGAGCGTGCTCCCAAAATGACGCCTCCCGCTACTGTGGGCAGCAGGTATCTGCTTTCGAGACTCGCCCGCTGTGGCCGCTGTGGGGCGAGTGTGATCGGCCAAGCCGCAAAGTCAGGGCAGTTTTACTACTATGTCTGCGGTACCGCCTACCGGCAAGGAAAGAACGGCTGCTCCAGCCACATGGTGCCCAAGGAATATCTGGAGCGGTTTGTGGTGGATAGGATCAGAAGCTATGTCCTAACCGACGAGCACATGAAGGAACTGGTTGAGCTGGTGAATGGCGAGCTTAGCGCCTCAGGGCGCTACTTCAGAGAAAGGCCTGAGGGGATCGACGCTCAAATCATGCACTGGCAGGCCAGACTGGAGCGGCTCTACGAATCCCTGGAGATGGGTGCATTCCACCATCCTCTAGCATAAGATTTCGCTTAGAGACTAGCACCCAAATGCCAATCGGTCAATGGCTACGAAGACGATCTTGCAGATTGTGCAATGGATACAAAAAAAGGGGGCCGGTGATCACCGGTCCCCTTTCTTAGATACCCAAGCCGGATTGCTTGGGCGCTCTGGCTGCCGCTTCTTCCCTGGCCTTTCGCCTCTCTGCTCTCCCTCGCTCCTGCCTCGCCTTTACCCTCTGGCGCCAGATCCATTCCTTGAGGTCTGTGAGCAGCCCCATCTTGTAGTCGTCCAGGCTCTCTTTCCTCAGTTCCTCTGGCACTCTCTCACCCATCACCCGGGTGAGGAGGTACTGATAGATATCTACCCACTCCGAGGCTATGGGATGGGATGAGGAAGCATTTGAGACATAGGCCAGGGCTTCGGCATCGGTGGCGACGCCCTCCTCCCCCTTGAGCCAGTCAGGAAGGACACCAGCCCAGCCTGGATCAAAGACGACAATAGGGTCAGTAAGGGCTCCGATAAGATCGGAGTCAATCTGCTTATCTATTCGGTTTTCCAGCCTTATCACCGCATCTAAGAGCTGGCGAGGTGTGAAGATGACACCCGACATCTGGTGGGAACTAGAGGCACTGAGGCGAGAAGCCTTTGGTAACCAGAAGCAAGTGATTCAAAAACAGCTGGTGGCAGTGTAAAATGCTTAGCAACGGAGGATCTTACGTCAGGAGATTCTACAGGAGAATAAGGACATAACCTGTGGCTACGACTACTGTGGCGGAGACAGGACGGTTGTGGTATATGTCAGGAGGCTCAAAAGCAAGATCGAGGACTCCACCCACACCTTCATTGAAACGGTAGGAAACATAGGTTACAGCTTCCATAGAGATGCTCAAATATCACTTACTACCCGCTCACTTGGCGCAGAGAGCAGTGATCTCATTGTGGCCCCCGCATCCACTCGACCCCGACGGGATTTGAGTTATCGTGCAAGATCTGGATGACCACACCTAGCAGCCAGAGCCCTTGCACTTACAGTTTGAGAACCCTGATCGCGTTCTCGCGCAGGATCTTTCGCTTGGCCTCCTCGGTTAAGGGCAATGCCAAGAACTGCTCCTTAAAGGCCTTGAGTCCCATGCTATTGGTGCCGAAGAGCGTCTTCTCCTGACCAGCCCAGAACTGCATAAAGATAAGCAACGCTGGATGTAGTTTTGGTAAGAGGTTAGGCATCCAGGCGGAAGTATCGCAATAGACGTTGGGATGCTTCCATGCCATACACACCAGCTCGTTAACCCATGGCCAGCCTGTATGCGATCCAATGATGGTTAGCCCCGGGAAATCCAAAGCTATTTGGTCAAGGTACATGGGGTACCCTCCCGAACTAGGCAAGAGCTCCGCTGCATGACCAGTCTGCATACCCACCGGTATTCCTAGCTCACTGCATTTGGCATAGCAAGGATATAAACTGTTATCATTCAGGCGGAGATCGAAGCAAAGAGGGTGAACATAGCAATATTTAACCCCATATTCCTTGACCGCTCTATCTATCTGCGCCAGGCTTTCCTCAATGCGGAAGGGATTGTAACTGACAGCAATCTCCAATCTGTCTTGGTGGTCCTTTACGTGCTCGTAGACTTCATCTACTGTGTAGTCCCAGATGAATTTCTTATCCCAGTGAGACCACATCTTGAGAGCACAGATGAATACCTTTTCATAGCCGAATTCATCTAGTTGAGCAACAAATTCCTCTGGGGTACAGGTAGGAACAGGCACACTCCCTATGGGTTTTTTCATGGTTTCTAGCAGGACATTCTTCGAGGATAACCCCGCTTTTGTTTTCACTAAGGTAGCTCCCAAGATCTGAAACTCTCTAGCCTGCCACTGCTCGATGTCCCAGAAAGGATAGTTCATAATATCGATCGCCCTAATGTCCTCCACTATTCCTTGTCCTCCTTCTCAAGTTGTACGCGAGCTGAAAAGAGGCTCGATTCAGCGGCCAAAGTGTTGTGGTAGCAGAGTAGAATGCTATTACAGCGCTTACGCCGAACCTTTCTACCTCGGTTACGTCGGTAGCAAATCCTTTTCATTAGTCGGAAGTCAAACGTAGAATGTAATACGGGACAAGAGTCTCAGGTCGCTGGCCGCTACTCATCGGACCCTGTTATGTGGCACTACGAAAAGGGGTGGCCCTTTCCTTATTTCCAGGGCAAGAAGAGTCTCGCTTGACCTTATACCATTAATGGTCGCAATCTCATTTTTAACAAATTGGGCCAACTCCTTCGATGAACCTACAGCTATGATGGCAACAATGTCATACCGACCGGCCACAGTTACGAGCATATGCACTTGTGGTTTCTTCTCCAGTAGTCCCAGAATCGAATCGATATGTTTTGGCACCACATTGAGACCTATCAGGGCGGCGGTGCTGAGCCCAATCATATCAGCGTCAACAGCGGCAACGATGCGCACCACTCCGTGATCTATCAACCGCCGTAACCTCCTTGTTGCCGTGCTCTTGCTAACGCCTAGGCTCCGGGCGAGTTCAGAATGGGTGCGGAAGCCCTTATCTTGTACCTCCGTAATCAGTTTCATATCCAGATCGTCTAGTTCTAACATTGATTCCCACTTTTTGCTTCGTTTCTTAGCGCACGCATTCTCAGCACAACCTTGTATTCTAGCTGCGACAGGGTTACTGTCTACATCTGCTTCCTACAATCGTGACCAGTTGCTGGGTAATCTTTCGCCAGAGAACAACCAGCTTTCAGGTCAATTGTATCACAACTGGTATCATTATGCAACAATGGGTCACAAGTGTTGACAATTTCGGGCCAATGGATTATAATGCAGCCGACGTTATTGCCGTACCGAGAACTGCATCAGCCCTTGTTAGGGCTTCTGATGTGCCCAGCAAGAAGTACAGCTTGTATACAGTAATCGCAGCTCTATTTGCGCCCATCCTCGTTGGAAGCTAAGCGGCAAAGAGCCGCCCGCCCAAAAAAGGGGCTGCATAAAAGACGAGGTTACAGTTTTGAGAAGTGGAGTTGGCGCGGTTCAAAGGAAGGTCGAGGATTTCCTGAGAAATGAATTGCCAGCGGGGTGTGGCTCACACGAAGCAACATTCCAGGCGCAGTTTCCGCCTGGGTCGAATGACCGTGCTATTTCTGTGAACAATAGGAAGCTATTGCCTACACTACAATAATCGGCCTCGTCACCAAGCTTGTTACCGAGGTATTATACAATGAAACAGCGAGCCGAAGTAACTTTCGGCAAAATAACCGAGGAAGCCTTAGCCAAGTTGAGGGCCACATTCGGTAGGCCTTACTACATGATCAGGCAAAACGAAGTTGCTTCAAAGGATGCCATAAGGCAGTTTTGTAATGGCATAGGTGACGAAAACTCCCTATTCCGCCACCAGGAGTACGCAACCAGAACCAAGTGGGGGCACATAATTGCTCCTCCCATGTTCCTCTACGCCGTCGCAGCTCCCCAGGGAATGGAGGGGTTGCCTGGTGTGCACGCCTTCCATTGCGGATGTGCATGGGAGTGGTTTAAGACTATACATGTCAACGATGAGCTTACCTGCGTCGACATACCTCTAGACCTAGTAGAGAAGCATGGCAAGATGGGTGGACGCCAGTTCCTGCAAATTGGCAGGGCCGTATACTACAATCAGAGAGGCGAGGTCGTAGGCACCCAGGGAAGAGAGGCTATGAGGGTTGAGAGGGGGGCAGCCAAGGAGAGGGGTAAGTACTCACAGGTAACAAAATACAGATATACCCAAGAGGAACTGCAAAGGATCGATGAGGCCTATGAACGTGAGGAGATCTGTGGCGCGAATCCGCGGTTCTGGGAGGACGTCAACGTCGGCGATGAGTTGACGCCTGTCGTAAAGGGCCCCCTCGGCCAGACGGACATGGTGGAGTTCTGGGTGGGCATAGGTGGCGGCCAGGGCGCTCACCGCATACGCCGCAAGTACATGAAGCGGCATCCCTTGTGGGGCGTCAAGGACCGCGAAACAGGTACGCTTGAACCTATGGCCGATGTCCACTACGAATCGGACAAATCTGATGCAATAGGAGTGCCTATAGCCTACGATCTAGGGATTCAGAGGTTCACATGGGCAGGTCACCTGATGACCAACTGGATGGGAGATGAAGGATTTCTCAAGAAGCTGAGCGCCCGGTGCACCCTCTTCAACATGTTCGGGGATACGCAGTTTATCGGCGGTACCGTCGCGAAGAAATACCAGGAGGGCAATGAGTATCTGGTCGACATCGAGATAAAGACCGTTAACCAGCGAGGCGAGGAGACGATGCCTGGCAAAGCGACTGTTTCTCTCCCCTCAAAGGGAAGATGGATCTAGGTCAGCCAGTCATAATCTTCTCTATAGGGGTGCCTCCTGTGGCATATGTTGTAATGTGGGTGTTTCACCTATTTCCCTAAGGAGTCTTGAATAAACTAACGAGTATTTTATAAAATGGTGCATCAACGCAGTCAAATTTGGAAGGGGGACTGAGATGGAGCAGCACAAATACCTGAACATACCAGTTGGCACTAGGTTTAGGACTGCAGAGCGGGTACCGATTGATGGTGACTACCAGTTTGTTGAGCATATCGTGTCTTCAGATTGCAGTCCTTTGGATGCTGAACGCACGATCTACTTTATGAGGGGAGATCTGATACCTCCATGCAAGCATTGTGGCAAGCGGGGCATATGGGAGCTCAAAGAAGCCAAGTTTGAGACAACCCCTGATATTTGGCAGAAGCAGAATGAGTATGTGCTTAAATATGTTAGGGGCGACCGTCCTGACCTACCTTACCCCGGTGGAGCGAAGCGGTAAGTAGTCATACAGCTTATGAAGAAATGCCCACCGCACACGTAGCATTATGCGCTTATGCGCCGAAGAGGTAAACGTAAGGCCGCTTGGTGGGAGGCTGTGGCGGAGGCTTCGCAAGGGAGAGATATTGTTCCACTAATTGCCTAGGAAGGCTCAGCGGAATTCGTTGACCAAGCAGGAGGTAGAAATGGAGTTCACTAACATCATTTTGGAGAAGAAGGGGGGGATGGCCAAGATAACCCTGAACCGCCCCCAGGTGCTGAATGCTTTGGACGCGAAGACGCTTCAGGAGATGGAGGCAGCGGTGGGGGATATCGCGAATGACCCTTCGGTTAGGGTCGTGGTAATCACCGCTAACGGGAAGGCGTTCTGCACCGGCGCTGACCTGATGGGAGGGGGTGCCGCCGATTGGTCTCTTGACAACTTCCTGCGACTCTGGAATAGGGCATTCAGTGCTATTGGGAACTTGAGTATGCCGGTAATAGCTGCGATAAATGGCATGGCCCTGGCAGGCGGTCTGGAGTTGGTCATGGTTTGTGACCTGGCTATTGCTGCGGACGATGCCAGGCTCTCCGACCAGCACGCCAACTATGGGTTGGTGCCTGGCGGTGGCGCCAGCCAGAGACTGCCTCGCCTTGTCGGCATCAGAAAGGCGAAAGAGCTTCTCTACACCGGTGATCGGATTTCACCGGCCGAAGCAGAAAGACTTGGGCTGGTGAATAAGGTTGTTCCCGCTGACAAATTGGAGGAGGCGACCAACGAGCTTGCGACGAAGCTGTTGGGCAAGAGCCCGATGGCCCTGAAGGCTGTAAAGAGACTGGTCAATCGTGGAATGGATAGCAGTCTGGATGCTGGCCTGGAGATGGAAATGCTCGCCGCGACTGCCCACGGAAGTACCGAAGACATGGCGGAGGGAATAAAGGCGTTTATTGAGCGGAGACCACCGCAATTCCCCGGGAAATAGAGACCCGCCCCGGACGTTGACAATTGCGCTGCAGCATGCTAGTTCGTATCAGCGAAAAGCAGCGACGGAGATAAGTAGCTGATGGACTCATCCACCAAGTCTGGAATGGTGGCGAGGGAGGAGGTGATCGCGAGAGATATTGGGATTTGACCTCCGATGGCGAACCGATAGCTAAGAAAGGGGGAGCGGAAAATTGGCTCGTAAGAAGCTTCGGACAAAACTCTGTGATGTGCTCGATATCGAGTACCCTATCTTGTTGGCCGGCATGGGCGGGATCGCCGAAGCGCCGCTGGCGATCGCGGTATCGGAGGCTGGCGGATTGGGCACCCTCGGGGCAGCCGTCTACGAACCTGATGAGCTCGACGCTGCTATCAAAGAGGTCAGGAGGGGAACCAGCAAGCCTTTCGCGGTTGATCTTCTACTACCACGTAGCCTGAAGGACTTGGAGGGGATTAGCAAAGAGGGGCTTATGAAGCATATCCCCGACGAGTATTTCGCATACGAGAAGGAGCTCAGGAAGAAGTTCGCAGTGCCGGAGGATTTCCGCAGCACAAGGGGCGGGGCGTTGTGGACCTCTGAAGGAGTAAAAGAGCAAATACAGGTCTGCCTGGACAACAAGATCCCGGTACTTGCCGCAGGTCTGGGCAGGTTGGGCGATGTAATGCCAGAGTGTAAGGCCAAGGGGGTAAAGACCATTGGCATAGGCTCCCACGTCAAGATGGCTATGAGCCATTTTGAGGATCAAGTAGATGTAATAGTAGCCCAGGGATTCGATGCTGGGGGGCATACTGGCAATATTGGCACCATGGCCGTGGTGCCCCAGATAGTTGATGCGGTGAAACCAATCCCGGTAGCCGCCGCTGGGGGCGTCGCTGACGGCAGGGGGCTTGTCGCTGCCTTAGCCTTGGGTGCGGTCGGAGTGTGGTGTGGCTCAATGTTCCTGCTCTGCCCCGAGACCACTTACAGCAATGGTCAGCAGGATAGGGTGATTGCTGCCACTGAGCGCGAAGCTCTCATCAGCAGGGCGGTTAGCGGCAAGGCGTTGCGTCAGCTTAGGACTCCCTTCACGGAAGCCTGGGATAAGGGATCTCTGCCGCCTCTGGGATGGCCATTTCACAGTCTCCTAATAATGGACATCATAGACTGGGCCTATACGCATATGGATGACCCTACATACGATGAGATACTGGTAACCCCGGTGGGCCAGTCCACAAGGCTTTTGGACAGGCGGAGGCCCGCCAAGGAGGTCTTGGACGACATGGTGGAAGAGGCAGTAAGGATCTTGGAGGAGACCTTACCACGGGAAGTGGAAATAGGCGGATAGACAAACGCCATAACTGGCAGTGTTGGGACTGATCCATACACACCAAGATGAAAAGGTGTTGAGTTAGGCAGTATCATTCATTGTAGGTGTTACCAGTCAGGACAATAATTAATAGCAA